>JBEKJO010000085.1:0-25531 GCA_050011195.1 Verrucomicrobiota bacterium
TCGGTGGATCTGGCGCAAACACGCCTGCACGCGAGGTCTGTGGAACGCCTACCCCGATGAGCGCCTGCACACGCAATACGGACTCTATGCGCTGCCGAGCACGGCGGCTTGGAAAGCTGCCCAATGAATGAGTTCGGAGAGCCGAATATGGGAAATCCGTCTGTTCGGTTCGATGAGGGGCGGGAGAGAGTTGGTCATTGGCCCTGGGCCTTTCAACCCATCCTCTCCCGCCTACTCTACAACCGAATCAACGGGTTACGCCGGGTCTCCCTCAGAATCCCCGGTTCCTATCACAAACGATGGCAGGCTACGGCAAGGCCCAAAAAGTGGCGAAAACCTTCGGCCTTGAGATCGACAAGGACGTCGTCAGGCGGGTTTTGGCCGCGCATTTGACAGTTGCAGCCGCTTCTTATTTCGACAGTGGTGCCAACACCGCCTCCGGCGACTTTCCAACCAAATACAAGGGTGACTCTTCCAGCACCGAATCTTTAAGCGAGAGGCCGTTCCCCATGATGTCGTAAGCCTGGACGGTTGCGGCCGACTTCAGCTTTCGTGACCGGCCCGCTTCGCACCACGCAATAGCCACCACCCGATCTTTGACCCGGAAGACGTAAGCCGCCAGCCCGTCGGTGAGCACCATCTTTACGCACTCGTCGGGCACGCCCAGCAGGCGTGTCAGCGCGGCGACGCCCGCATACATTTTGCGCGGCGCGCCGCCGTATGCGAAGAGCACGCCGCCGGCATCCGGCCCGTTAATGGTGCCGCATGTGCCCGCGTGAAAGAAAATCTTCCGCACCCCATGTGCGAATGACACTGCGGTGAACTTCACAATGTTTTCCGTGGCGGCGCGCTCACTCGGCCAGCGGCAGCGATTCATGGTCGCGTCGCCGACCGTCTGCGGGACGCAGGGAGGATCATCGTCCGCGTAGCAGCCCCATTCCGTGATCCACACCGGCTTCGGTCCGCCGTGGGCGCGCATGAGGTTTTCCAGCGCGGTGAACGGCTCCTCAAAGCTGCCGGCCGGGCGTGCCGGGTCGTACATGTGCAGGTCGAACACATCCACCAACCGCAGCCCGCCCTGGGCCACGAAGTCGCGGGTCAGGCCGGCTGTGAGGTTGGCGCTGATACCGCCGACCACGCGGCATTGCGGGTCGGCCGCGTGCAGGGCGCGGCTGCCGGCCTCCAACACCCGCAGGTAATCCGCCAGTGTGTAGCCGAATTTCCGCGGCAGGGCGTAGTCGGTATAAACCGGCTCGTTAAGAACCTGGAAGTGCGTCACGGGCCGGGGCCGGCTTTGCGCGTAATGGCGTGCCACTTCCGCCGCATAAGCGCCGAAGTCGTTCAAGTCTGTCGGCGCGTAGCTCAGGGGCAATCGCTCGCGGAGGTAAGCGTTTTTGCCCGCAGCCTTCTCCACCTCTTCAGCCCGTGCCGTTGTGGACCAACTGGCCGACGGGAAGGGCAACAACACCTCGACCTGGCTATTCAGGTTGAGCACACGCTGGATTTGCGGGTCGGCGGCGGTGAAATCGAAGTTGCCCTTCTCCGGCTCCACGGTCTGCCATTTGGCGGACCAGTCGCGCCACCATAGGATGCCGGCTTGACGGGCAAGCCGCACCAGGAAGTCCCAGGGATACGCGTGGTTGAAGCCCAGCGGCGAGTCCGCCAGCTCTTTGCCCGCCGGAGTGATCAGGGCGCAACGCAGTGCGGAGACCGCTTCCGCCTGATTAGACAGGGGGCCAGCGGTAGCGGCAGTCGTCCAACTGGCGCGGAAGAAACCCTGCTGGCCCCGGCACAGGTTCCGCAGGGCGAGGCTCGCGTCCTGGTGCGCCGGCACGCGCAGCACCGGCTCCGTCGCCACGACGGCGCGGTCGAAGAAATCCGTCACTCGGAGTTTGCTGCGCACGGTTTGCTCCCGCTCCGTGTTGTTGAACGCCCGCAGGGTGACCGCCAGACCCGTCGCGGCGTTGGTGAAGATGTTCCCCGTCGTGCCGGTCTCGATGAACGATTCGACTGGTTGGCGCGGTTCGTAGGCCGTGGCGTGGTCGCCGCGCTCCAATTGCACCGCGTCCAGCCACAACGTCGCGGCGTCTCGCCTGGACGCTTCGAGATCCAGCCCTATAGCGATGAACAGGAACGGTTGCGTCGGGGTGAAAGTGAACTCGTGCCGCTGCCATTCCTTGCCAACCGTCACCTGCTTGCGCAGCAAATGGCTGGGCGCTTCGTTGGCGGCCAGTTGCGCCGCCACCCCTTCGGCATCGGCCCGGAGGAACGCCGAGAGCGTCAGTTTCTCCCCGGGGTTGACGCGAAACCATCCCTGGTTGGCCGCCAGCACCCGGCGCACGGGCTGCTGGACGGGCTCGTAGTAATCGAAGAAGAACATCGGCAGCGTCTTGGGCGTCAGCGCGATTCTCAAGCTGTGCCGCCCGTGTTGAGCCACGGCGCCATCCGACTCACCTTCGAGCCGGTACAGGTTGCCCGCCCAGCCGCTGAGGCCGTAAGTGAAGCTGCCCCAGTTTGCCGTACCGCATTCAAAGCTGCTGTTCGGCACGAAGTTCTTCACGCCGTCGGTGGAGATTTGCGGGAACCATTGCTGGCCGACGGCCGATTCGGCCAGCACCACGTCGTCCAGCCACAATGTCCCCGTGCCCTTGAACCAGAATTGCAGCCGGCTGGCGATGGCCGGCAGATCGTCCCGGGCGCGGAACAGAAACTCGAACTGCTCCCACTGCGCTGCCGGCGAGAACACCTCCTCCAGCCCGGCATTCTCCCACCGGCGCGTGTCCGTCAGGGCCAACTCGACCGACCCGCCTTTCATGCCCTCGGCCTTCGCCCAGAACGTGATGCGATACCACTGGCCCTGGCGGACACTGATCCTGCCGGTCTGGCAAATCATTGCGTGGAAGTCCGGCCCGTCGCCGTTGAACTCGGTGCAGGCCAGCTTCGCGCACCGCTTGCCGTCGCGCCCCGTGTCCAGGGTGAGTTGTTGGTGAATCGCCCGGTTCCCGGCGGATGACCAATCGTCCGGCACGCCGGCCTTGCTCTGGCTTTGCTCAAAGGACCCGTTGGCGACCAGGTTGGTTCCCGCCGCGTGGCCGAGCGCCGCGGCATTCATTACGAGGAAGGCCAGGAAGGCAGTGCGTTTGATCATAAACATGAGTCAGATCGTCGGGCCGGCATCGAGAATAAAATAGCTGGTTCCATGCCGCGCACTGCGGCCCATGCTCACCCGCCCCGGGCCTGTGACAGGACCAGCGCGGTGGGCGGGACGTTCTCCGCAATCGTTGCCATCGAGGCTTCCAAGGCAGCCATATCGGCAGCCTCGGTGCGGACGTTGCCCAGCGATTCCTTCAAGTAATCGCATTGGACATCCACCACGTGATAGATACTGGGTTCGTTTGCATATTCAATGGTTCGTTACGAAGACGTCTTTCAGGGAAGCTGTGTCAGAAGACGCTTTGCTTGCAAGGTGAATCTCGGCGCTTGGAAAATCGGTGGGAGAGGCTCAAAGTGGCGGCAGGACGAGGAGCCACTTTGAACAGATCGGGAGTGTGGCTCTGTCCAACAAACATCTGTGAGCTATGAATGACACGAACCTCTCCCGGGAAATTCCCAATTATATCCTCGCGCAAGCACCGGTGTTGCTGGCCAGCCTGGGGGGCCTGATCATTGCGCTTCGGTTCTGGCGGAAGGCACCGACCGCGTCGCTTTGGGCGGCGGGGGCGTTCGCGTTGGGCATTTTCACTTGTACGCTGGTGGGAATTGGGCAAGCGGTGGGAAGTGCTGCCGCGACTCACTTTATTGGTCCCGTACTGCGGGCGGTTACCTACATATTTTTGCTGATCGGCGTCTATGCGGGGCGGACAAGCCCCTCGGCAATGCCGACCGGCTCCCCGGAATCCATCTGGCAGAATGTGTTGTCAACCGTGCGCGCGCGGCCTGGGTTGCTCGCGGTCTCCCGGATGCTTTTTACCAGCGTCTTTCTGGTGGTAGTCATCACCTCCACTCTCGTCACTTTCATACTGCCGGAGTCGTTTGTCAGCAAAGCCCGAATCGTGCTACGGCCTAACTCGTCGAACGCTGTGGGGACAACCGCGCCGCAAAGCGCGTCCGGCATCTTTGATCCACACTTTATCCAGAATGAATGTGAAGTCCTCCAGTCCGAGGCTGTCCTTGGCAAAGCCATCGACGACCTCGACCTGAATAAGGAATGGGGCAAGAAGTATGCTAACGGTGACCGGCTCAAGACCTCTGAAACGATGGCCCTGCTCCGGGCGAGGATGGATTTGCGCCCCGTACTCAACACGAGCGTTATCGAAATCCGCATCTACAGCGAGAAGCCTGACGAAGCCGCGAAAATCGCAAACTCTATTGCCGTGGCCTACCGGGACCATTGGAACTTCCCCGCCCCTGCCGCATCCACGTCCAATGGCCCTCACGTCGAGATCCTCGACCGTGCCGTGCCGGGCTTCAGGCCGGTGTGGCCCAATAAGCCACTAAATATCACCTTGGGAGTATTGATCGGGCTGCTGCTGGGTGTCCTCGCTGGAGCCGGCGCCTGGTGGGTCGGTCTCCAGGCCGGGAAGAAGCCGGGCGCTAATCCCCAAAGCTGATGCCCAGGGCACGAGCGGTTTGGACGATTTCGCCATTGGGCGGGACGGCGCGGAGGCGGCCTATCGCTTCGGAAATCCTGACCGGGATGATGTCGGGCGGACGCAGGGCGACCATGTGGCCGTACTTTTCCTCGGCGATGAGCTGCACCGCCCGCGCGCCGAAACGCGTGCACAAGAGCCGGTCAAAAGAGGTTGGCGCTCCGCCGCGCTGCAAATGGCCCAGCACGCAGACACGCGTTTCCTTGCCGGTGCGCTTCTGGATTTCGGCGGCCACGACGGCGCCAATTCCGCCCAGCCGGGCTTCGCGGTTCTGCTCGGCGCTGCCGGCGGTGACATAGTCCCCCCCCTGCTCTCTTGCGCCTTCCGCGATCACGACGAGGGTAAAGTGTTTGCCCTCGCGCTCGCGGTCGGCAATTTTCGCGCACACGTCTTCATAGCGAAAGGGAATCTCCGGAATGAGAATCACATCGCCGCCGCCCGAGATGCCGGCGTGCACCGCAATCCAGCCGGTGTAGCGGCCCATGACTTCGAGCACCATGACGCGGTCGTGGCTTTGCGCGGTTGTGCGCAGGCGGTCCAACGCGTCGGTGGCGCACGCGACGGCGGAATCGAAGCCGAAGGTCAGCGTGGTGGCTTCGAGATCGTTGTCGATGGTTTTGGGCACTCCGACAACGGGGACGCCGTGTTCGAAGAGTTGCTGCGCGCTCGCCAGCGAGCCGTCACCGCCTACGACCACCACGGCGCGCAAGCCCAGTTTCTGAAAGTTGGCCCTGGCCTGGTCGAGGATTTCGCGCGGGATGCGGTTAGCCTCGCCAAAGCCGGTCTTCGCCGCAAACCGGCCCTTGTTGGACGTGCCCAGAACGGTGCCGCCGACGAAGAGCAGGGCGTCCATTTCCTTGTAATCGAGCGGGCGGTAGAGCAGCGGCTCCAGCAGACCCTCGAAGCCGTTGAGAAAACCGATGGTGTCCCAGCCTCGTTTAGAGGCGCACTTCACCACGGCCCGAATGACTGTGTTCAGCCCGGGACAATCGCCGCCGCCGGTTAGAATGCCGATCCGTTCACGAGCGGTCTTCTTTATGACTTCCGGATACAGGCGTTTGATTATTTTAGACATGGGTTTCCTCCGAGGTGACCAGGGGAGTTCACGGTTTCGCGGAAGCCGCGGTGAGCTTCCTCAGCAGGCCGACGGGGTCCTTCAACCGCGCCATAAAGATCATGGCCGCGATGATAAAGGGTTTGTAGCTGGCCTCCTGATACGTGCCGATGCGGCACTTCTCGAAGACGTTCTTCGACACCTCACCCTGCGCGCAACTCACACCGGAAATGTCCGCCGGCAGGCAATGCAGGTAGAGCGCTTTGCCGCCCTGGGTCAGCCTCATCTTCTTCTCGTCGCATTCCCAGTCCTTGTGTTTCGCGTTGTTGGCCAGGCATTCTTTCTCCAGTTGTTTGAGCCCCTCTTTATCGCCTTTATGCAGCAGGGGCGTCCGCCGCTGCATCACTTGATACGGCGCCCACGATTTCGGATAGACGACATCCGCGCCCGCGAAGGCGTTTTCCATGCTGGACACAACCTCGAAGCTGCCGCCGCTCTTGCGGCTGTTCTGTTTTGCCAACTCCACCACCTCGGGGATGAGCCCGTACCCCTCCGGGTAAGCCAGCGACACCTGCATCCCGAAGCGCGTCATCAGGCCGATGATCCCCTGCGGGACCGAAAGCGGCTTGCCGTAGCTGGGCGAATAGGCCCAAGTCATGGCGATCTTCTTCCCGCGCAGCTTCTCCAGCGACCCGAAATGAAGCTTCATCTGCATCAAATCCGCCAGGGCCTGCGTCGGGTGGTCAACGTCGCACTGCAAATTGATGACGCTGGGCCGCTGATGCAGCACGCCCTTTTCAAATCCTTCCTGCACCGCTCGTCCGACCTCACGCATGTAGGTGTTCCCCTCGCCCAGAAACATGTCGTCGCGGATGCCGATGGCCTCTGTCAGGAAGGAGATCATGTTCGCCGTCTCGCGCACCGTTTCGCCGTGGGCGACCTGCGACTTCTCCTCGTCCAGCTCCGAAAGGCCCAGGCCCAGGGCATTGACCGCCGAGGCAAAACTGAAGCGCGTCCGGGTGGATTTGTCCCGGAAGATGGACACCGCCAGTCCGGTCTCGAACACCCGAAACGGTTTGCGCGCTTTGTGCATCGCATAAAAGCACTCGGCAATGAGCGTGAGCGCGCGGATCTCGTCGTCGGTCTTCTCCCACGTCAGCAGGAAATCTTTGCCATGCGTGCCGATTCTTAGATTTTGGAGTTCAGCAAGCTGTGTCTTCAGTGTGTTCATCGCTATCCCCTCTCAACTCATGCAACTTATGTAACTCATTTAACCTTTGCTTGCGGCTTCGCGTCCTTCGCGCGACTCCAGGCCGCCGCCTTCTCGATCGCCTGCACGATCTGCTGGTAGCCGGTGCACCGGCAGAGGTTGCCGGAGATAGCCGTTCGGATTTCCGTTTCCGTAGGCCGTGGATTCCAGTCCAGCAGCGCCTTCGCGCTCAGCAACATCCCCGGCGTGCAGAAGCCGCAGTGCACGGCATCATGGTCCAGAAATGAATCCTGCAAGGGGTGCAGCTTGCCGTCCTGCGCCAACCCCTCCACCGTCACCACTTCGCGCCCATCGATCTGCGGCGCGAGGACCAGGCACGAGTTCACCGGCTTGCCCTCGAGCAGCACCGTGCATGCGCCGCACTCGCCAATCTCGCAGCCGCACTTCGTGCCCAGCAAGCCCAGGTCGTCGCGCAGCAGATCAAGCAGCGTGCGGTTGGCGGGGATCGTCAAAGTGTGCGAACGCCCATTGATCGTGGTGGTGATGGACGCCTCGGTGGTAGGGCGCGCTGTCCCCAGCGCGCCGCCAGCGTGCGAAGAATCCCCAAAGGTGCGGGTCTTGGCATTCTGCCGCGGCGCGCTGGGGACAGCGCGCCCTACCTTTGCAGGCGCGGACGATTTCGGCAACACGCCCCCAGCGCATTGCTCCAGCGCTCGCCTCACCAGCACCGCAATCACCGGTTCCTTGTATTCGGTGGACCAGCGCCGGCCCGTGGCTTTAATCATCTCCTCGGAAACCTTCTGCCCGGCGGCGGCGAACAACTTCGCTGTTGGCTTCTTTCCCAGCAGCATCTGCTCGGCTGCCGGCACCCGCTTCCACGTCGGAAACGCTGCGCCGGGAACGATGCGCGCCTCAACGATTCTTCCGTCGCTGCCCATTTGCAGGACGGCCGCCACACTGATCCGGGAGATCGAAAGGGCATTCCGCCGGCCAAGCTTGATGAAGGCGCTGCGCGCAGCCGGGGCAAGCTTCGGAAAGCAAATGGCCGTCAACAGCTCGTCCGGCTTCGCTTTGGTTTGATACGGCTTGACGAACAGCTCGGCCAGGGCCAGCTCCCGGCAGCCCCCTTTCGATTGCAGCGTCACCGTCGCGCCCAGCGCAACGAGCGGTGGCACGGTATCCGCGCACGCAGCCGCGTTCATAATGTTGCCGCCCACCGTCCCGCGCTCCCTGATCTGCGGAGATCCGATCGCCGAAGCGGCCGACCCGAGCAGCGGCGCAAACTTCTGCACCAGGCCCGACCGCGCCACCTCGCTATGCGTCGCCAGAGGCTTGATGGTAATGCTGCCGTCAGCCTCGCCGATGCCGCCCAACTCCGGCGCGCGCGAAATATCGAGCACCACCTTCGGCGCTTTCGTTGTGGCCCGCCGCAGCTCGATGAGCAAATCCGTTCCGCCCGCCAGGATGGCAGCCTCCGGCCCGTGCCCGGCCAGAACGCTGCACGCCTCGGCGATCGTCTCAACGGCGATATAATCAAAGGCCCTCATTTGTCACCACGTCCAAGCTTGCAGGAATCGCCCGCCAGCACGTCCTTCCGCACCGAGCTGCGCGCCCCTTTGCGCGTCAACTTGTGCCCCAGCAGCACCCGCTCCAGTGTCGCCGGGATTTCGCAGATGCGCTTGCCCGTGGCGTTGTAAATGGCATTCACGATGGCCGGCGCCGCCAATTCATTCGCCGGCTCGCCCACCGACTTGGCCCCAAACGGTCCCGCGGCGTCTTCGTTCTCCACGATGATGCCCTTGATGTTGGGCACGTCCATCGCCGTCGCGATCAGGTACTCGTCGAAGTTAAGCTGCTTCGGCACCGTCTCCTCGTAATCGAATTCCTCCAGCAGCCCGTAGCCAAGGCCCATCGCCACGCCGCCGTAAAACTGACCCAGCACCGAGTTGCGATTGATCGCTTTCCCAACGTCGTGGCAGGAGACGAATCCCAGGACATCTACCTTGCCCGTCTCGGTATCCACTTCCACTTCCGCCACGTTGGCCCCATAAACGAATGTAAAGTAGGCCTCGCCTTTGCCCTCCTCCTCATGCCACGACGTGGGCGGCGCCTTGTGCCAGCCCAAAGCGTGCATCGCCTTGCCGCGGCGGAAGCACTCGGCTGCCACCTCCGTAAACGACGCCAACCGCTTGCCGCTCCGCTTCTCAACCAGGTAATTGTCTGCCAGCTCGCAGTTGTCCGCTGCGACTTTCACCATCTCGGCGCCGGCCCCGAGCAAAGTTGCCCGGACAATCTCCGCCGCCTTCTTCGCCGCCGAGCCGCCCATGATCGTCCCGCGGGAAGCTACCGTCGGCCCCGAGTCGGGCACGCGGCTGGTGTTCGTCTTCAGGAACCGGATGCGATCCATGGAAATCCCCAGCACCTCCGCCGCTATCTGCGACATCTGCGTCTGCGCCCCCTGCCCCATATCGGTGATGCCCGAAGAAACGATCACGCTCCCATCGGTCTGCACCGACACAATCGCCCCCGCCGCATCCACACCCTCCGCCCCGAGCGACACCCCGCGGTAACTGCACGCCAGCCCAATTCCCCGCCTCTTCGGCGCAGCCAGCGCTCCATCAACCTTGCCGGACCGCGAGCCGTCCCGGCTCGCAGCGGCCACGACGGCTCCCGGATGATCTGATGTTCCGAGCACCCTGGACTGTTCTTGCACGCTGCGAGCCGGGACGGCTCGCGGTCCAACCCAGGGCTCGAGGTACCCCTGCGCCTTTGCCGCCCTGCGATACTTCTTCCACTTCGCCCGGAAATCCGCCGCCTCGGCGGCCTTCGTCAGCACCTCCGTCAGACTCACTTTGTGCGTAAGCCGCTGCTGGGTTGCCGTCACCGCGCCGTCCTTGAAGCCGTTCTGCAATCGAATCTCCAGCGGGTCCTTGCCCACTCTCTCCCCCAGCTCGTCCATCATGGACTCGATGGCGAAGTTGACCTGCGGCGAGCCAAACCCGCGCATCGCGCCCGTGTAGTTGTTGTTCGTATAGACCGCATAGACGTCCGTCTTGACGTTCTCGCAATAGTAGGGGCCGGTCGCCTGCACCACCGAGCGCCACGTCACAAACGGGCTCATCGAGGCATACGCGCCCCCGTCCGCGATGCACTTGATCTCCATCGCCGTGATTGACCCGTCCTTCTTCGCGCCCCACTTGTAATACAGCACGTAGGGATGCCGCTTATACGATTCCAGCATGGACTCCTCGCGCGAGTTGGCCATCTTCACCGGCTTGCCGGTCGCCAGCGCCAGCAGCGCCGCCCGGCAGCACATCGAGGTCATCACCTCATCCTTCCCCCCAAACGACCCACCGAGCGTCGCCTGAATGATCTCCACCCGGTTGAGGTCCAGCTTCAGCGCCGCCGCCACCGACCGCCGGCTCGAAAACAGATTCTGCACGCTGCCAATGACGACCACCCCGCCATGCTCGGCTGGTTCCGCCAGGGCGGCTTCCGGCTCCAGGTACGAATGCTCGATGCACGGCGTGCGAAACCTCCGCTCGAGGACGAAATCCGCCTGCGCAAACCCTTTCTCCACGTCCCCCTTGCGCACCTTGTGATGCACGAACGTGTTGTTCTCCCCGTGAATCCGCGGCGCGTTCGGCGCGAGTGCCGCCTCCGGGTCCGAAACCACCGGCAGCGGCTCGTACTCCACCTTGATCAGCTTCACCGCCGCCTCGGCGATTTCCCGCGTCCGCGCGGCGACTAGCGCCAGCCCGTCTCCCAGGTAACGCACCTTATCGAACGCGAGGATCGCCTGGTTCTTCACCACAATGCCAATCACCTTCTCGCCTGGAATATCCTGCGCCGTCAGCACCGCCTCGACCCCCTCCAACCGTTTGGCCGCCGCCGTATCAATGCCCAGGATGCGCGCGTGCGGGTATGCGGCACGAAGCACCTTGCCGTAAAGCTGGTGTCCGGCATTGTAGTCGGCGGCGAACTTCGCCCGCCCCGTCACTTTGCCGAGGGCATCCACGCGCCTCTCACCCTTGCCGATGATTCTGGTTTCCATGCTGTATCGGTGTTGCTCAGGTGCCGAATTAAGGGAGCCTAGTCTCCCGCAGCTCGCCCCCAATTGCAACGCAAACCTTGGCCCGGCGGCCCGAGACGTACCGAAGGGGATTGACGAGGCGGGCGGCTGAACCGCTGATACTCCCGCCAAGCCCGGCGCGCGGACGGGCGCATTGACGCCGGCGGCACACCCCTCTATGCTCGCGCCATGCGTAGGAAAGACGTCTCGTATCCGCCTCACGCCCCCAGCCCCGCCGCGCGGCTCAAGGAAGACCCGCCCGCGCCCCAACCGCCCAGCCGGCCCTCCGCCCTGCCGGACACCCGCGTCATCTACTGCGGCGACTGCCTCGAACAGCTTAGGAAACTGCCCGATCATTGCGTGGACCTCATCTACATTGACCCGCCCTTCAACTCCAACCGCAACTACGAAGTCTTCTGGGGCGAAACCAAAGAGAAACGCGCCTTCGAGGACCGCCACGCCAGCACCCAAGCCTACATCGAGTTCATGCGCCCCCGCTGCGTTGAACTCGCCCGCGTCCTCAAACCCACTGGCTCCTTCTACTACCACTGCGACTGGCACGCCTCCCACTACGTCAAGGTCATGCTCGACCGGATTTTCGGGGAGAACAACTTTCGGAATGAAATCGTGTGGAAGCGTAGCCACGCTCACAGCGATACGAAGCAGGGCATGGCTCAATACGGACGTGTTTGCGACTACCTCTTCTTCTACACGGGAGGTGACGAGTGGACCTGGAACGTTCAGTTCCAAGCCTACAGCGCGCACCACATCGCCTCGGAATACCGGCATAGCACACCCGATGGCCGCCGCTATAAGGAGACCGACGTCACTGCTGCAAAAGGGGGCGGAGATACTGAATATGAATGGCGCGTCAAGCGTAGCGGCCATAGCGAGCGTTGGGTCCCAGACCTCGGCGATGAGTGGCGAGTTCCGAAGCCCGGTTGGGAGTACCGTGTGGTGAAGCCGTACGGGGGAAGGTATTGGGCTTACTCCAAGGACAACCTCGTTGGTTTCTGGAAACAGGGACGCCTAGTTCACCGAAAAACAGGCATGCCGAGACTGATGCAGTTCACAACCGAAATGCCCGGAGTCCCCCTA
Source organism: Verrucomicrobiota bacterium (assembly GCA_050011195.1). Lineage (GTDB taxonomy): Bacteria > Verrucomicrobiota > Verrucomicrobiia > Limisphaerales > UBA8199 > PALSA-1440. The sequence goes on from JBEKJO010000085.1 coordinate 12,084, forward strand.
CAAGATCTGTGGGATGACATAGACCCAATTAACGCTCGAGCCACCGAGCGGCTCGGCTATCCAACACAGAAGCCGCTCGCCCTGCTTGAGCGAATCGTTAAGGCCAGCAGCAACGAAAACGACATTGTGCTTGATGCCTTTTGCGGCTGCGGCACGGCGCTGGTTGCTGCTCAGAACCTCAAGCGCCAATGGATCGGCATAGACATCTCGCCCACCGCCTGCCGCGTCATGGCCAAGCGGCTGCGGGATGTGTGCGGCCTGCCCGAAGACGAGGCTCTCTGGAAAATTGGGCGCGGCTTCGTGGTGCGCGGCCTGCCGTGGACCGAACAAAAGCTGCGGGCGATTCCGCCGTTCGAGTTCGAGAACTGGGCGGTCATCGCGCTGGGCGGCATCCCGAACAAGACGCAAGTAGGCGACAAGGGGATTGACGGGCGCATCTTCCCCGTGGGCGCTGAGCCAGTGCCTTTCAAGGAGCACGAACTGGCGTTGCAGGAGCGCTGGTATCCGATCCAAGTGAAGCACAAAGACAAAGTGGGCCGCCCGGACATTGACTCCTTCGAGACCGCCATGCGCCGCAGCAAGCGCGAGAAAGGCTTCTTTGTCGCCTTCGACTACACCGACGATGCCCTGCGCGAGATTGACCGCTTCTTCAAAGACGACCACGCCGTCGTCATCCCCCTGACCGTGCAGGAAATCCTTGACGAACAGATTGCTAGAAAGCTGGCGTAAGAGGGGAAAGGTTATGGCAAAGCGATTAACAGTCTTCTATTCTTGGCAAAGCGATTCTCCATCGAACCTCAATAGAAGTTTCATCGAAGATGCGCTTCACGAAGCTCTGAAGCGATTGCATTCAGACGCGGTGCTTGAGGAGGCTTTGCGAGTGCGAGATGCGACAGTGGAACTCGACAAAGATACCCAAGGCGTTGCCGGTTCTCCACCGATTGCTGACACTATTTTGCAAAAGATTGAGGATTGTGCAGCTTTCGTTGCTGACCTTTCTTTCGTTGGCGAATCCAAAAATGGATTCACGAACGCATCAGGGAAACCCCGTCAGTTTCCAAACTCAAATGTTCTGATTGAATGGGGTTACGCACTTCGATGCCATTCTCACCTCAAATTGGTCGGAATTATGAACACTGCCTACGGCAGTCCGGTCGCCGAGTCGCTTCCGTTTGATCTACGTCATCTTCTTCACCCGAGAACTTATGAGCTCGCAGATTCATCTGCTGCTGACAAGAAGGATCAATTTGAAAAGCTGGTTGAAACACTTGTTAAAGACATCGGTTTGATTCTTACAAAACATTCTTCCCCGAGTGATCCCATTGAAGAATTTGTTCCACAAAAGCCAACAAAGAACGCAGCAGTTTTTTTCGACAAGGCGACAGACCTTCTTGGCGACTATTCGGAAAAACTTATTGTCCCAGACGCAGGGACGGCATATTTGCGCCTTTATCCGTCAGTTAGCGTACCCCCAATCGGTTCGGAACTCGAAGCAAGAACTCTTGCCGCCAATGGCAATCTTCACCCAATGGGCAGAGTTCGCGATTGGGGTCCGGATAGAAATATTTTTGGAGCAATAGTTTGCGAGTCGCCGCGAGACAACAAGTTGTGGCATTTTACTCAACTTTTCCAGAGTCGTGAAATCTGGGGCGTTGATGCTTGTGTCGTAAATGCCGACCGCCAGCGCGAATGGCTGCAACAGCACGGGCAAAGCAATCCGGATGTTAAATACATCGCCAACGGCTATTTGGAAGAAGTGTTTGTTAAAGCGCTCCATAACTACCTCATTTTTGCTCAAACACATTTACAACTTCCAGTTCCGCTGAAAATCGAAGCCGGCCTGGTTGGAATCAAGGGTTATTCGATTACAGCAGGAATTAGTCAAATAATAGGAAGATCACTTCGGGATGACGTGCATTGGCAGAGCAAATTAACAGCTTATGGAAAACCTGCTTGGGACATCCTCGCTCCATTTTTTGACCGTGTTTGGGATAATTGTGGCTTTCAACGAACAGCACAACAGCAGGCTGAACTTGTCAAAAGATTTGTCGGTTAGTCTCCCTCAACCCGGCTTTCTCCCCACGGCGAAGGAGAATCATCCGCCGTCCCCTTGAGAATTCGCGCGACTGGATTTGCCGGGCGGTTCGTGACTGTTTGGGGCACGGGGCATCTTGGTGGATGAACTGCCACGCGAAGTGAATAGAGTGCGTCCAGCTTGCTGGCGCTGTCGGAAGGCGGGAGTGGTGCGAAAGCGGGAGCAAGCTCCGCGCAGTCCAAACGCTTCGCGCAGTTCGGTTGCGTCTTTGCCTCTTGGGTCTTTGCGTTAATTCTGCCGCTCTTTCAGGCTAAGTGCCGCGCCAGAGGTCGCGCCAGTGGCATTTCCGCCGCTTTCCGGCTACTCCGCAAACCGCCCCCGGAGCGCGAGCCGCGCCCGGCCCGCAAGGGCGCATCCGCGCACTGCCCCCGAGAGTGGTCTGATCTGGTGGAATCTCGCGCCGGCTTCGACCCAAACGCCCCTCCTCTCCCCAGCCCCACTTCTGCACCGCGCGCGAAGGGGCGGTGGGAGCGGGTAAAATGGGGATTTCCCTTGTGCAGGCAGTGTGGGGACGGGGCGAGGGCAGGGAATGGAGGGGGAGTGTACGGAGCGCGGAATGGGGAGGGCGGGGCGCACAGTGGCTCGCGCGGCGGCGCGCGAGATTAAGATTAGGATTAAGATTAGGAGGCGGTTGGGGGGCTGGTGTGGGTGGGACGAGGGCGCTGTGGGTGGCGGCGGGGCCTTCCCAGCCGTGGCGGTGCTGGCGGGTTTGAACGAAGACCTGTTCGCCGGGCCTGGGGGCGGGGAAGCGGGCGAGGTAGAGGGCGGTGATGTCGCTGATGCCGTCTGCGGGGGCGGGGAGGAGTCCCAGGAAGACGGGGCGTCTCATGCGGGACCAGCCGGGGCTGCACGGGGCGCTGGCAAAGACGAGGAAGTCGCCTTTGGGGCGGGGGGCGACAAGCAGTTCGAGGCGGAGGCGTCCGGCGTCCCAGCGGAGGCGGGCGGCCTGGACTGGGTTGGGGCGAAAGGGGGCGGGTTGGGGCGGGGGCCAGAGCAAGAGGGGGCGTCCGATGCGGCCCAGGACGCTGTTGAGTTTGAGGTAGGCTTGCTGGCCGGTGAGGGTGCGGCGGCCGGGGCGCCAGCGGCGGTGGATGCGGCGGGCGTAGAGGTTCCAGGCTTCGCGCTGGGGCGGGGTCAAGAGGGCGAACCAGTCTTTGGCGAGGGCGCCGAAGAGGTTCCTCATGCGGACCTGGGGCGGGGTGCGGGGGTTGCGGGGGATGACGTAGGCGCGGCCATAGACGGCCCAGCGGCCAACGGGGGCGTGGTACCAAATGAGGGGGCAGCCCCTGCGCAGGGCGCAACGCAGGGCGCGGCGGGTGAAGCGGGGATCGCAGTTGTAGTGGTTGATCATGGCAGCCTTCTGAGGGGCGGTTCAAATCTGAGCTTAAATTGTCTTACATGGAGCAAAAGATGGAACGAGGAATTGAAATTGTCAAATGCCAAATGCGGATTGGTGATTGGTGACTGGTGATTGGAACCTCGCGGCGGCTTGGACCCAAACGCCCCTCCTCTCCCCAGCCCTCTCCTCCATTTCATGGAGGAGAGGGAGTTCTGTCACGGGCATCCCGGGGGCAGTGCCCGGATACGCCGCAAGCGGGCGAAATACCGCCCCGGAGGCTTGCTTTTCCCGCGAGAGCGCCAGTAATATTTTTTGAAAAAACTATTGCGCGGGGAATTGGTTTTGATATATTCCGCGTTCCGCTACCCGGAAACCGGGGGCGAACACTGATAATAAAACCATAAACAGACAATTGTTCTTTGTATGGCTGGACAACGCATTCGTATCCGACTGAAGGCCTATGACCACCGGGTCATTGACCAATCCGCCCGCGACATCGCGGACACCGTCAAACGCACGGGGGCCCGCGTCGCCGGCCCGATCCCGCTGCCGACCCGCATCGAGCGGTTTACCGTCCTGCGCTCGCCGCACGCGGACAAGAAATCCCAGGAAACCTTCGAGCAACGCACGCACAAGCGGTTGATTGACATCATCGAGCCGACCGCCAAGACCGTGGACGAGTTGAAGAAGCTCAACCTGCCCGCGGGCGTGGATATCACCATCAAAATCTAATATGCGGCGGGAACGAGCCAAACGGAGGATTGGAGTATTGGAGTTTTGGAGTATTTGGCTCCATCACTCCGCCGCTCCGTCACTCCATTACCCCAATTTTTGATTTATGCCACTCGGACTACTTGGAAAGAAACTGGGCCAGACGCGTGTCTATAACGCGAAAGGGGTGATCACCCCGGTGACCATTGTGCTCGCCGGGCCGAACCGCGTGCTGCAATGCAAGACGCAGCAGAGCGACGGTTACAACTCGGTGCAACTTGGTTTTGGCGAGCAGAAGGAACACCGGGTCACCAAGCCTTTGCTGGGCCACATCAAGAAATTCAACGGCCTGCCCGTGAAACGCATCCTCGAGTTCCGCAACTTCTCGAAGGAAGTGAAACCCGGCGACGTGGTCGGCCCGGGCCTTTTTGCCCCGGGCGATTACGTGGATGCCATTGGCTTCACCAAGGGCCGTGGTTTCGAAGGCGTAGTCGCCCGCCATGCGTTCCGCGGGGGCGACTCGACCCACGGCGCGAAGGGCTGGCATCGCCGGTCGGGCGCCATTGGCCAGCGTCTGTTTCCGGGCACGGTCATGCGCGGGATGAAGATGCCCGGCCACTTGGGCCAAGTGCGCCGCACCGCCCAGAACCTTTTGGTGGTTCAGGTCCGGGAAGCGGACAACGTTTTATTGATCAAGGGCGCCATTCCCGGCTCGAACGGCGATTACGTGGTCATTCGTGAATCCAAGAAGCGCCCCAAGGGCTGGGTGCCGCATGCGCAACGGCCCGAGAACGTCAAGAAAGCCGCGGGCAAAAAGAAGTAACGTGCTGCCATGAAGCTTACGATCAAAGACACCAAAGGAAACAACCAGGGCGAACTGGAGGTCAAATTCCCGCTCATCGAGGACGGGAAGGGCACCCAAGCCGTCCACGACACGGTGGTCGCCTACCAGGCGGCCCAGCGCATGGGCACCGCCTGCACCAAAAACGTCGGGGAAGTCGCCGGCACGAACAAGAAGCCCTGGCGGCAAAAGGGCACTGGCCGTGCTCGCGCCGGCTCATTCCAGTCACCCCTGTGGCGCGGGGGCGGTGTGGTCTTCGGACCCAAGCCCCGCGACTTCAGCAAGAAGGTGTCGCGCAAGACCCGGCAGCTTGCGTTGCGCAAGGCGTTGTCCGAGCGGCTGCGCGCCGGCGACGTGATGCTGGTCGATGACCTGAAACTCGGCTCCCCGAAGACCAAGGAGTTCATCGGCGTGCTGAGCGCGCTGGAGCTGAAAGGCAGCGCGCTGTTTGTGGCCCAAGCGGTGGACAAGAATCTGACGCTGGCCTCGCGCAACGTGCCGGACGTGGCGTTGACCACGAGCGATGTGCTGAACACTTACGACGTGCTGCGCCCCAATAAGCTGGTGTTCACCCGGAATGCCTTCGAGCAGCTCGAAGCGCGCTTAGGCAAGGAATAGCATGAACTCTTTTGAAATCATCCGGACCGTGCGCCTGACCGAAAAAGGCACGCGCCAGGGCGAGAAGTACAACCAGTACACCCTCATGGCCGACCCGCGGGCCAATAAACTGCAAATCCGCGCGGCGGTGCAGGACCTCTTCAAGGTCAAGGTCCTAAGGGTGAACACGCTGAATGTGCGGGGCAAATTCCGCCGTCAGCGCACCAAACAGGCCGGCCAATCGCCGAATTGGAAAAAGGCCATCGTGACTCTGAAAGCGGGCGACAAGATCGTCCTGACGTAGGGGCCACTACTCGTACCCGAACGCGCGGAGGAGCGGGGCGAGTTTGGGCAGGTGGGGTTCGAAGTATTTCTGGTAGTTCTTCCAGCGCCCGACCGACCCGCGATAGAGCGGCCTGGTCACTTCAGCAAAGGTCGGCGAACGGACGATCTTGCTGCAGGCGTGTTCGTGGAAGCGCATGACCCGGTCGTCCCAGGCTAGGCCGAGAAAATGGAGCACACGCCGGGCGCTCGTCTCGAGGTTCTCGACGAGGTCTTCGTAGCGCACTTCAATGGCCAGGCCGCCCAGGCAGGGTTTCCAGGCGGCCCACAAGCCCATAATGCACGTGTAATGGTGGACGGTTTCCTCCAGGCTTAGCCAGGCGGCGGTGTCCGGGAGAATGTTCACCGGCTGCATGAAGCAGCTCAGGCAGACGTCGCGCGGGTCGCGCAGGACGGCGATGAACTTGTTCTCCGGAAAGATGCGGGCGATGGCGGGGACATCGAACGTGTTGGCGGGGTTCTTATCCAGCAGCAGCCGGTCGCCGATAGGCTCGCCGAGCAGGGATTCGATGCCGCGGAAATATTCGGCCCGGATTTGGCGCATGGTCCGGGGCGCGAGCCAGTCGAGAGCGGAAACGAAGGTGGCATTGCTCGAAACCACCTGGCCCAGCGGGTAGTAGGCTTTGTTGTGGAACACCATGCTTTCCTCGGCCGAGGCAACACCGGGATGAGCATCAATCACATATTCGAGCAGGGTGGTTCCGGAACGGGCATGGCCGCAAAGGAGGGCAAGCTTGCGCGCCGGCTGCAGGTCGGTCGCGCCCGCTTTGCGCCAGCGGTGGACCGCCGGTTGGCTGGCACTTTGCTGCATCTCTTTAAGATGCGCCTGCTTCTGCTGCATGATCTTCAGCGGTTGCGCCGTCCCCCGGCGCACCAGGGCCTTCGCCTCGAGCAGCGCGGCCATGGCCTGGTCGTAGTTGCCCATTTGATCGTGCAGGGCGGCCAACTCATACCCGGCAACGGCGCGCACGCCGGGATCGGCGTTGGGCCGGGCGATGAGGATGCGAAACACCCGTTCGGCCAGGTCCACCTGTCCTATCTGGCGGTGGATATTGCCGCGCGCCAATAACACGCCATCCTCCGGGCCATAATCACGCAACGCGCGCTCGGTGATGTGGGCGGCGTCTTCAAGGCGGCGTCGGCGGGTATAGATTTCCGAGAGGCGGATAAGCGCGACAACCGGCGCCTGCTTTTCCTGCAAAAGCCGTTCGAAGCATGTTTGGGCGGCTTCAAAGTTCCGCACCTCCAGCCAGGCATGACCCACGGCGTTGAGGGCAGCAACGGGCGTGGGCGAGACGCGGAGCGCCTCGTCGAACCAACGCTGGGCGGCGGCAAAATCGTAAGCCTTGGCACAGGCCGAGCCGAGATCGACCAGGATTTTGTCGTTGGCCGGGTTCAGCTTGTGGGCGCGCTGGAGCGCCTCGATGGCCCCCTGAAAATCGTAGCGGGCGACGCAGTTCTTGTACTGGGCAAACAGCCCGCCAGGATCACTCGGCGCGTTTCGGTTGAGCCTCATCGCGTTTTCTCATTCATAACCGAGGGCGCGCAAGGTCAGGGCGATGTTCATGCGCCTGCGAACTTAGCCGATTGGGCCGCGGCTTCAACGTCTTTGCACGGCTTGGGCTTGGCGAAGTTGCTGCCCAACATGCCACTCAGGTTCAAACCCGCATTCCCGAGCTCTACGTGAAGAGGCACGGCGAGCCGCTGGCCGGTTGGCGCGTGTTTAACGAGTTTCACGCTTCAATATTCTTTTTGACAATTTGTGTTGTCGGGTTAGAGTACTCGAATAGTGGTTTTGCGAAATGCCGGCAGCGGGTTTTGTCACGCGTGCCGCAAGCGTGAAGCCACTAAGCCCGGCGCGGCGGCTGGCATCAACCAAAAGCCAACGGCTGTGCAAGCCCTTGCGCCACACGTCGGATTGTGCGAGATTAACTTGTTGGTCAAATTCGTAAACAAAGAAAGACACAGCACCATGAAAAGAACATATTCCTGCTGGGGAGCCTCCCTGCTCTCCGCCATCATCATCGTCGCCAGCTCCGGTCTGGCTCAAAGTCAGCCCATCCCCCTCAAACCCTCCCCTCCCCTCCCGCCGCCGCCCACCAATGCGTCGCCGGTGGTGAAGATCATAACGCCGGGCGATGGCACAGTGTTCCTCGCGCCGGTTGACATTGACATTTGCGCGATGACCTCTTATTTCACGGACGCCGTCGCCAGCGTCGAGTTCTTCGCCGGCAAGACCCTCTTGGGCACGGTGACGAACCGCCCTCTCAGCTTGGGCGGGCTCGAACTTTGCCGGCCGCCCGTTTCTTACTTGTGCCTGAGCTGGACCAATGTGCTGCCGGGCGCCTACGACCTCACGGCGATTGCCAAAGACCTCGCCGGCAACATGGCGACCTCGGCCGTAGTGGACATCTCGGTGGTTACCAATTTTCCGCCTCGCGTCCTCATCACGAAGCCCTGCAACGGCGCGACAATCCTTGGCCCGACCAATATCACCATCTGCGCTACGGCCTTTAACCCGGAGCGCGGGACGGTGACCCAGGTCCAGTTTTTCGATGGCACCAACAGCCTGGGCGTGGTGACGAACGTTCCCCCCATCTACATCACCAACAAGCATGGCGTGTTTCCGATCATCAATACCAGTTACTGCCTGACGTGGGACAACGTGAAACCGGGCGCCTACACGCTCACCGCGGTGGCCACCGACAACGACGGGGCCATGACCACCTCCGAGCCCGTGGACATCTCGGTGGTGACCCATCTGCCGCCTCGGGTGAAGCTCATCAGCCCTTATGACGGCGCATCGTACTATGCTCCCGCCACGGTCGCGATTTGCGCCGCGGCCAGTGACCCGGATGGAACGGTCGTCAGCGTCGAGTTCCTCGCGGGCACGAACATCCTGGCCGTGGTCACGAACAGCACCGCCGTCACCAACCGCGAATGCATATACGACCAGTTTTGCTTCACGTGGAACGGCGTCGCCAAGGGCGCCTACACGCTGACGGCCTTGGCTAAGGACAACACTGGGGCGACCTCAACCTCGGCCCCCGTCAGCATCACCGTGCTGCCGCCCCCGCCGCCATCGGTGAAAATCACCAGTCCTTGCAACGGCGAGACCTTTGTGGCGCCCGCCAATATCTGGATTTGCTCGGCGACCAGATACTTCCCTGACAGCGTTGCCAGCGTGCAGTATTACTACGCGGGCACGAACAGCCTGGGAGTCTTCACCAACGGGCCGGGCTTCTGTTTCCAGTGGACCAACGTGCCGCCGGGCGCCTACGCCTTGACGGCGACGGCCAAAGACGTTGCCGGCACCAACACCGTGACTTCCCCGCCGGTGAATGTCACGGTTAGGTCCTATCAGCCGCCGTCGTTCAGGCCGTGGTGAACCACGCGCCCCGGGAATAATACCGCCTTTTTCCCCGGCCCTAGACCGTGGAGGGTTCGGCCCTTCACGGTCAGACCGGGGATCAAGGCCGGGACGAGGGAAAGCAGTGGTGGTGGCTTGTCACCAAGCTTTCTCCGGGTGAGGAGCTACGGAGGCAGCGGCCCGTTCCCCGTCGGCTGCGCTGCCTTATTTCGGGATAGCCCTAAAGCCCTGCCTTAATCCCCAAGTGCCCCTCTAAAGGCGAGCGTGCTGCTAATTGCAGTTAGCTGAAAGGCAACCTGTTTAACCCCTCGCTTGCGGCTTGGGCGGCCGGTGCCGTTTTTCCCTCTGACCAGACTGCCGAAACTGCATAACGACTTGGCTTGCGCTTGAACGCACAGGCGCTTGAAGATAGGCTTGCGCGACATGAAGCGGCACAGAGCTCGCCAACCCGCCCAACGCAAGGGCTTCCTCACCGAAGGGTTCACGCGGTCGGAAGTCGCGCGCGCAGCCGACTCCCGTCAGCCCGGTCAGCCCTCGGCGGTCCCTGCGCTTTTGCGGGCCAACCCGGCTGGCAGATTCCTGTCAGCAACCGGGAATCGGGGGTGGCTCTTGGGGTTGCTGCTGGTCCTCGCGACCGTCTTGGCTTACCAGCCAGTGTGGCACGGGGGTTTTCTGTGGGATGATGACATTCACATAACAAACAACCGGATGCTGGTTGAACCCGACGGGTTGAAACAGATTTGGTCTTCGACCGACTCGCCGCAGTATTATCCGCTGGTCTTTACCAGCTTCCGCCTGGAGCGAGGGCTCTGGGGGCTGCATCCGGCCGGCTATCATTGGGTCAATCTACTGCTGCACGCCGGCAGCGCCGTGCTGGTCTGGCGGGTGCTGCGGCGCCTAAAAGTGCCGGGCGCCTGGCTGGCAGCGGCGGTGTTCGCGCTCCATCCGGTCAACGTCGAATCCGTGGCCTGGATCTCGCAGCGCAAGAACACCCTGGCGATGTTTTTCTATCTGTTGAGCCTGCTGCTGTATCTGCGCTCTGAGAGTGGGCCGGGCGCGAGCGTGGAGGATGCAGGATGGAAGATGGCCAAAGGCTCACCTCGACCCGCCAACCTTCATGCTCCATCCTCGTTGTTCTATTGGCTGTCGCTGGGTGCGTTTGTGCTGGCGCTGTTGAGCAAGACGGCGGTGTCGCCGTTTCCACTGGTGTTACTGGGTCTGGCCTGGTGGCGGCGGGGGAGGGTGACGACCAGGGATGTGTGGCGCAGCGCGCCGTTTTTTACCGCTTCGCTGGTCTTGGGTCTGGTGACCATTTGGTTCGAACGTTACCAAACGGCCTTGGAAATCGTGCGGGACGACAGCTTTTGGTCGCGGCTGGCGGGGGCAGGCTGGGCGGTTTGGTTTTATCTGTATAAGGCGGTACTGCCTTTGAACGTGATGCCTATTTATCCGCGCTGGCGGATTGATGCAGGGAAGGTGTGGTCATACATACCAGGACTGCTGGTGGTGGGAGGATTTTTACTGTGCTGGCGCTATCGCCGGAGTTGGGGCAAGGCCTGGCTCGTTGGCATGGGCTATTTTGTGGTGATGCTGCTGCCGGTTCTGGGATTCGTGAACATAGGTTTCATGAAGTACTCGCTGGTGGCGGATCACTGGCAGTATTTTTCGATCATCGGACCAATCACGCTGGCCTCGGCCGGGGTCGCGATGGCGATGGGGAGAATCCAAAGTCTGGAGGCCGTCCAGAGTTCCGAGCTGCTCAGCGCGACGCTCTGCGGGGCGATGCTGGTGGGGTTGGGCGGGGTGACGTGGCGGCAAAGCGCTATTTACAGGGATTCCGAGACGTTCTGGCGGGCCGTCTTGGCCACGAACCCCGGCTGTTGGCGGGCCCATTACATTTTCGGCGACAGCCTTTCTGAGCAGGGGCGGCTGGACGAGGCGATTGCGCATTATCAAAAGGCCTTGGAAATCCAGCCTGACTACGCTTACGCCCACAACAACCTCGGTAACGCCCTTCGTCAAAAGGGTCAGGTGCGGGAAGCCTTGGCCCATTACCGAAAGGCATTGGAACTCCAACCCGATCTGGCGTGGGCCCAGTGCAACCTCGGCGCCATTTTTCTGCAACAGGGTCAAGTGGATGAGGCGATCGCTCAGTTTCAACGAGCGCTGCAAACGGGATTGCTTATGTTCAAAAAGCCGATGTTCGCTCCAGCCGGCCTGGCCCAAATCCACTTTCTCTTGGGCAGCGCCCTGGCGCGCAAGGGGCTTGCGGAGGAAGCCATGACTCATTATCGGGAGGCCCTGGCGATCCAGCCCGACCTTGCCGAGGCGCACTACCAACTCGCCGCCGCGCTGCAGGCTCGGGACCAGGCAGATGAGGCCAGCCACCACTATCGCGAGGCCATCCGCCTCAAGCCTGATTGGGTGGAGGCGCTGAATAATCTGTCGTGGCTGCTGGCCACGCAACCTGAGGCCCGCTTTCGCGACGGCAAGCTGGCGGTGCAACTGGCCGCCCGGGCGGTGGTTTTGACGCACACGAACGATGCCAAGCTGCTGGATACTTTGGGGGCGGCGCTCGCGGAGGTTGGCCGGTTTCCCGAAGCGCTCGACGCCGCCCGCACCGCCGCCCGTCTCGCGCAGGCTTCGGGCTCCACGCAACTCGGACGCGAAATCGAGGCGCGTCGGCAAGGCTACGAGCGGGGCCAGCCGTTCCGCGAACCGAGCGCGCCCAGCAATTGGCCGTCGCCCGAAACAATACCGCACTGACCAATAAACTGGACGCCGGGATCACCCTTTACCGGCTGCGTTCACCTTTCCGGGATGGAAGAACTCCATGATAACCAGAAACAGGGATGAAGGGCTCGTTGGAGGCGGGCAATCGGCGCCAATTTGCGTGCATCTGCCGTTGAGGGGCTATTTCCGGGGTTACAGCTTAACAATACGGGACTTACACCACACCCTGACGTCTGGTCCTTCGAGAGTCTTTCGATACGCCTCCCCGACGTAATTTCTCGTGTCTTTTCCCAGTTGACGATGGGGATGCTGACCCCCTAAGCTAGGGCCAATAACTGCCGCGAGGCATGAAGCCTCGCAGCAGCGAATTTTTTATGCCCGAAGGATACTGCGTCAAATGCAAGGCGAAGAAGGAAATTGTCGATGCGGTGGAAGAAACGATGAAGAACGGGCGGAAAGCCATCAAAGGCAAATGCCCGACCTGCGGCACGGTGATGTTTAAGATTCTGGGCGGCAAAGCGACGCCCCCGGCGGCGGCGCCTGCCGCCGCCACGCCCGCGCCGGCCAGCAAGCCCCCTCCGAGCAAATAGCCTATGCCCCAGCAACTCGCTTACGTCATCATCACGCCGTATTCGCTGCACAAGTCGCGCACGGGCGGGATTCTGACGCGGCTGATCACGCGGACCGGGTGTGAACTGGTCGCGGCGCGGATGTTCGCGCCCAGCGCGGAACTGGTGAAGGAATACGCCGAGGAGACCATCTCGGCCGACGACCCCCAGGACCGGCGCATCCAGGAACACATTTACGATTACATCCTGCGCAACCTGTCGCCCGACCCGAAAACGGGCCGGCGGCGACGCATCATGATGCTGCTGTTCCAAGGTGAAGAGGCCGTGCGCAAGACCCGCTCGGTCGTCGGCAATATCAGCCCTGATCGCCGGGTGGGTGAAACCATCCGGGATACCTATGGCGACCTGATCATCGACGAGAACGACCAGTTGCGTTACTTCGAGCCGGCGGTGCTAGCCGCCCCGACGCCGAGTGAGGCCGAATCGAAGCTCAAACTCTGGGCGCACTACTCGGACACGGACGGCGGGGTCTTGCAGGATGTCATCGGCTATCAACCCGGGGAGCAGCCGCAGCGGACGCTGGTACTGATCAAGCCGGAGAACTTCCGCTTCCCCACCGGCCGGCCGGGCAACATGATCGACTTCTTCTCCCGCACCGGCCTGTTCATCGTCGGCGTCAAGGTCCACCGTATGAGCGTGGTCCAGGCAGTGGAGTTTTACGGTCCGGTGCGCGAGACTCTGCGCACGAAACTCAAGGAGGTCGTGGCGGCGAAAGCCAAAGCGGCGATTGAAAAGGAGCTTGGGTTCAAGGTCGGCCGCGAACAGGAGCAGCAGCTTGGCGCCATCCTCGG
>JBEKJO010000086.1:0-25497 GCA_050011195.1 Verrucomicrobiota bacterium
TATGACCTTGCCGATGGTCCGGAAACGACTACAAGTGCCGCTGATCCGGCTCAGCGGAAGGTGCCCAGGGTGCCTAACTGAGTTCGCAGATTCCTGTTGATTACTTAACCTAGTATTACTAATTGGCTCGGGGGCCACTGGTGGGTCCAAAAGTGTCCGCTATTAGCCATAGTTATTTTATGGCGTGGAAAAGGCATTCCCCCAGAGCGGGAAAAGACTGGAGACGGTTCGCCGGACAGCGCGGCCAGGCGTGCATGGCCCCGAAGGGTATTGCAATCCGGGCCTCTATGTGGGAGTATGCCATTGATGAAATCAACGAGGGTTGATGACAGGCACCGGATCGTCATGCCGCCAGGGTGTCCGCCTCGCTCGGCAGTGACGATTCAGGAACTGGATAAGACTACTTGGCTTGTCAAAAGGCGGGTGCCGACGCGCAACTTCAAGATGGTCCTGATTCCAGTCGTGGACCGGCTCCCCGATGATCCGGACTGGGAAAAGAAGGAACTGGAGCTAGCCAAATACGCGGCCACCAAACTTCCGCCCTTTGAGGAATGAGCCCCCTTTGAGTTTTATTACTGGAAGCCGCCGGAATGGAAGGAGGCGCATCCGTGTGTAATCGTCTCGCACCCTGACCGCGCGGCCCGGAAAAAGCCCGTCGAAGTCCTCCTGTGTTCCACTCAGCGCGCGACGCGCAAACCGGAAGCCCACGAAATCATCCTCGACCAAGCGGACGGCTTGGACTGGCCGACGATCTGCAAGTGTGATCTGATTTACGCCGCGCCGCCGGATGAATTGAAGCCGCGCAAGGGCCAAGTTAGCGATGTCCGGCAAGGCCCCTTGGTGCGGACGATGATTGCCGCCCACGGCTGGGCCGCCGTCCTTTAGAATACACTTTCCCGTCCAGCCGGGCGGGGGACAGCCGGTTCCAGGGGATAAAACTCCCCAGTGGCAGCGACTGCCCCGCGTGCCGGTCTGCCGCCAGTTCTTCCTCGGTCCGGCGGGGGAGAAAGCTGCGGAATTGCCGGGCGCTGACGCGACAGTTGGCACGGCCTGAACGAACTAGCCGGACATAACGGGCGAGCCGTGCCAATGACAGTGATGAATGGTCACCCGGCATTACTCGCCGACTGCCACGTGTTCCAATGCCTCTTCGGGTGGTGTTGGCGGGTTTGCGCCGCCGAACTCCATGAGCTTTTGGGTTCCGTTTGCTTCCTCGCCTTGCTCCCGAGAAGGCGCGTTTTGTCTTTGACCCAACAGGGCCTCCAATGGCGTTTTGGCCTTGGTCTTGGTGAACGCCTCGCGGAGCGCGTTGAAATAAACCAGCGACCAGTTGTCTTTGTTGAAGTGCTCGCTGAAGAGCGGCGACTTCATCTTGCGCTCATAATCCTTCTGCCGTTCTTCGGGGATGACCATGGTTTTGGGGACATTCGCCGGCAGGTTTGAGCCTCGCTGAAGGCCGCTGGTCATGGTGGTGGTGCATTCGACTTCAAACGCGCGAACCACCTCATGGCCCGCGAGCCAGAGCAGGTCCATGTCGAGCACTGGCCGGAGGTTCTTTACGCCGGTCAACGCCGAAGGCTTCCCGGTGACGAGGTCGCGGAGCCGGACCGCCTCGACCAGACCGCCCGCCGACTCGCGCTGTTCACGCTGGCCGATCCAGATGGCATGTCCGCGCGCCGCGCCGATTTTAGCGAGCAGGGCAATCAACTCGCTGTGGCGGGACAGATGAATGCGGATTTCCTCTTTGAGCATCCACGCGCCACCGCTGACCTTGCGGCCATACAGCTCCAGCGCCTCGCTGATGCTGGTGCTGTCGGAGGTGAGTGAGTTGGGAAACTCGCGCGCGACGGTGTCCCAAACCTCGGTGAAGGTGACCCGGCCCTTCTCATGCAGGCAACGGAAGACCGTCTCCTCGACGCGCTCGGTGAGCGGCACGGCCTCCAGGCGCGCAGCAAAGGTCTTGTCCTTGAACCACCACAGCTTGCCGGAGGCGCCGCCCAGCTTCGCGTCCACCAACTCAAAGTCTTTGCCGATGCTGTCTTCGAGGACGGCTTTCACGTCCAGGCCCGTATGGAGCGTGCCAAACAAACCGCGCTTGGCGAGGACCGGGTCCACCTGATTGATGAGAATGGTGTAAGGGGTTGGTTCGGCGCGGGTAGCGATGACTTCGCGGCAAGTCTCGATGACAATGCGGCGGAAGCGCTGCTCGCTGATTTCCTCCATCGGCCGCGCGGGCCGGGCCGTCTTGACGAAACGGAGGTAGAAATCGCCCTGGGCGCTGCCAAACGGCTGCAGCATCGCCTTGGCGGACACCTGGCCGAGCTCTTGGTGGTGAATGTGTTCGTAATCGAAGCCCGAAAACACCCCCGCCCGCACCGTCGCATTGCGCACCATGAAGGTCGGGTTGTGAAACGTCAGCGTGAGACAGCTTTCGGACCGCAGCACCTTGTAAAAGCCCTGGAAGCTGTTGTTGAGCAGCGCGTGATAGACCTCGAACGGTTTCTTCTGCCGCTCGTTGCGCACCACCTCGTGCGCAACGATTCTCTCCGTATAACGAAAGTCCTCCTTCAGCCAGGCGTTCCAGAGGTAGGAAAGCTCGCCATATTGAATGGAGGCGTCGTAAGGCGGGTCGGTGAAGATGTAGTCCGCGCACTCCTCGGGCATCTTCTTCATCAACTCCACACAGTCGCCCGTGACCACCGCAATATCCGCTTCGCCATCCAGCACCTTGCGCCAATCGTCCGTCAGTTTCACCTCGCCCAGCGCTTCGTTGGATTCGTTCTTGGCGTGAATCAGGCCCTGATGGCCGGTAACGGAACTCTCGAACTTCTCCCAGACGTTCTGTTCGAGGAACCGCTTCATTGACCAGTAACTGTGCTGAGTCCATGTCGAGCTATATGCCGTTTGATGGTTGCCTTCGCCGGCCTCAAGCGCCGGGCACATCCGTGTGCACAGGTGAATCATCGAGGTGAACGCACCGAGCAAGAACTTCCGCATCTGCGGGCTGCTCTCCTGTTCGATCGCTTCGTAGAGCATGGCTGCCGCGCGCAAATTGCGCTTGGTGAAAAGCTGGTCGAGCGAGTCGTAACGCTCCTTCTTCTTGAAGGGGGTGCCGTCGTTATAATAAAGCTGGTTCTTTGGATACCACTCCCTTATGCGCCTGGCTTCAAGGTCGGCGACCGCCTCGAGGTCTTTCTTGCGGGGCTGGCAGCCTGTTTCGCAGCGGTGTTCGCAATGCGGGCAGCCCTTGTAGCGGACTTCGATGATCTCGTCGTCCTCGCGCACGAAGCAGTCTGCCACCAGCGGCTGGCCGCACTTGAGGCAGTGGACGGTGTAGAGCGCGGTTATGGGCTTCTGCGCGCGCTCACGAACGCGCTCGAAAGCCTCGCGCAGTTTCAGGGTGCTCACCGGCCGCAACGTCAGTTCGGTAATCTGACTCGCGGCGGGATTGAGGTCGCACACAATGGCCCGGCGTTTGTTGCGCGCCGCCTCGATAGCGACCACGCCGCTGCCGGCGAATGGATCGAAGACGACTTGATGCGGCTTGGTGTAAGCCCGGATATGTTCGCCCACCACGTTCCACGTCTTGCGCGACCAGTATTTGTGCCAGACATACATGGCCGTGTGCGGCTCGGGCGGAATCTGCCGGTTGATGTCCTCGAAGGCTGGCCGGGTGACCCGGCCAATCCGAGCATGGGTTAGTTCGCGTGTTTTCATCAGGCGTCGCGGGCGACTTCTTTCAACAATCTTTGACAGATTTCATAGGCGGCGGCCAGACGAATCGCCCGCACCACTTTGATGCCTCTGATCTGCGCGACCTCGTCAAGCGGACGATTCATCAGCCCGGCCAGCGTGCCGTATCTGTCCAGCAGGGCGTTGGCGCTGTCCAGCGCGGAGTAGCCGCGCCCGCCGCTCCCGAGGAGAATGGCCAGAAGCTGGGCGTCCGAGCACTGCTCCGCCCCCAATTCCAGAAGGACTCTTCCCGGTTTCACGGGAGCATGAAAAAGGAAGAGGCACCGTCATGCAAGAGGGATTATTGGGCAAGGAGGTTTGATGCGGGCCTGCTTTTGGGTCTTTTTCGGCCACGACGCCTACATGCATTTTGCTCGACCGGCGGCAGGGGGAGCGTTAGGTTGGCGGCGCACGTCACCCGAGGTGAATTATGGACGAACTGTTAAGAATGTTGCAGGCCAACGCGCTCGAATCGCACGAGGCCATCGCCCGCATGTTGGGTCTGCCGGCGGCCGAAGTCAGCCGGCGGATTGCCGATTATGAGAAGCGCGGCGTCATCCGCGGCTACCAGGCCATCCTGAACGAAGACCAGCTCGACCTGGAGAAAGTCACGGCGGTCATCGAGGTGAAGGTGACGCCGCAACGCGAGGGGGGCTTCGACACCATCGCGGAGCGGATCGGACGCTTTCCCGAGGTGCGGTCGGCCTACCTGATGAGCGGCACGTACGACCTGCTGCTGTTCGTGGAGGGGCGCACCCTGCGGGAGGTGGCGGCGTTCGTGAGCGAGCGGCTATCGCCCCTGGAAGGGGTGCTGTCCACCTCGACCCATTTCATGCTGAAGACCTACAAGCGCTTCGGCGTGCTGATGCACCAGCCCGGCTCCGATGAACGGCTCACCGTCACTCCGTGATCGCCTGAACGCGACGGTGCGCGACATCCCGCGCTCCGGCATCCGCGACTTCTTCGATTTGGTCACGACGATGAAAGACGTGATCAGCCTGGGCATTGGCGAGCCGGACTTCGACACGCCCTGGCACGTCCGCGAATCCACCGTCTTTGCCCTCGAACGCGGCGCGACGCATTACACCAGCAATTTCGGCTACCTCGACTTGCGCCGCGCCCTGGCCCGGTATGTCGGCAAGACCTTTGGCGCCGAATACAATCCGGACAGCGAGGTGCTGATCACGGTCGGGGTGAGCGAGGCGCTGGACCTGGCGCTGCGGGCGCTGCTCAACCCGGGCGACGAGGTGCTTTACCATGAGCCGTGCTACGTCTCGTATCGGGCGACGATCCTGTTCGCGCACGGGACGCCGGTCGAGGTCGAGACGCGCGCCGCCAACGGTTTTCGCCTGACGCGCGCGATGCTGGAGGCCAAAGCGACGCCGCGCACCAAGGTGCTGATGCTCAACTTCCCGAACAACCCGACGGGCGCCGTCATGAGCCGCTCGGACCTGGAGGACATCGCCGCCTTCGCGCGCGCGCGCGACCTGATCGTGATTACGGACGAGATTTACGCCGAGCTGACCTACGACGCGCCGCACACGAGCATTGTCAGCCTGCCCGGTCTGCGCGACCGCACGATTTTCCTGCACGGCTTCTCGAAGGCGTGGGCGATGACGGGTTTCCGGCTCGGCTACGCCTGCGGCCCGGCCGAACTCATCGAGGCGATGATGAAGATTCACCAATACACGATGCTGTGCGCCTCGTCCCTGAGCCAGAAGGCCGCCCTCGAGGCGCTGGCCCGGCCGGAGGCCGACATCGCCGAGATGGTGGAGGAATACCGGCGTCGGCGGAATTTCATCGCCGCCGCCTTCGCCGAGATGGGCCTCGAATGCCACCGTCCGCTGGGGGCGTTCTACGCCTTTCCGAGCGTGGCGAAGTTCGGGTTGCCGGCGAAGGAATTCTCCCTCCAGTTGCTGCGCGAGGAGAAGGTGGCGGTGGTGCCCGGCACCGCGTTTGGGGCTTGCGGCGAGGGTTTCGTCCGCTGCGCCTACGCCACCAGCCTGGAGAACATCAAGGAAGCCCTGGCCCGCCTCCGGCGTTTCACCGGGCGGCGGTGATCCATTCGCTAGAGCGAGAGCAGATACTCGCAGAGGTCCATGATTTGGTCCGCACTCAGGTGGGAGGTTTTGCCGTGGCGGTCGTTCGGGTTGGCCAGGGTCAGCAGGTCGCGCAGCGTTACCACTGAGCCATCGTGGAGATACGGCGCAGTGCGCCACAACTCGATGAGCGTTGGCGTGTCGAACATGTCCGCTTCGTCGTCCAGCGGCCCGCGCGTGCCGACATCATAGGATTTCAAGTTGGTGAACAGCGGCGGCGGATGGCATTGCGCGCAGCGGGTTTCCTTGCTGCGAAACAGCTTTTCCCCGCGCCGCGCCGCGGGCGACAACTGGCCGTTTATTAGGTGTGGGCCAGGAATGGGCTTAAGCGACTTGAGGTATTCGTCGATCGCCTCGGCCACCTCGGGCGGTTGAACGGTGAACAGGATGTACCGGATACCGGCGCGCACCGCAGACTCCGCTGTCTCGCGCACCCCGAGGCTCATTGCCGGCGGAGTCTTGTGCGCCAAGAGGAGGCTTTTCGTATTCTTTGGATTGCCGAGGCCGTCGTTGAGCAGGTCCCAGTTCAAGCCGTCCATGCGCGCATCGCCAGCGTGGCAGCTTGCGCAGCTCTGCCAACCCTGCAAGCAGATGCGCGCGTCGTGAAAGTAAAGCTCGCCCCGCCGCGCCGCGGTCAGCCGCGGCTTCGGGCCGAGCGGAATGGTCTCCGCCCGCGAAGGCAAACCGTCCAAATCGAGCACGGTTAGCGTGTCGGAGAAGTAATTGGCCACATAGGCACGGCGCCCGACCACCACGAGCGCGCGCGGGCCGAGGTCTCCGGCGGGCAGGGGGCGCCGCTCGCGCAGGCCGGCGAGGAACGACAGGTCACTGGACACGTCTCCCGGCGCGTGCGCCCTCGCGCCGTAGGAGAAGGGCGCGTTCGGCAGCAGCGGCTCAGGTCTGAGTTTCGCCAGCTTGGCGAGCACCGCGGAAAAGTTGATGACGCTGACCTCGTGCGTTCCGGCGTGGGCGACGACCAGCGTCCGGCTGTCCGCGCTCCAGGCCGCGCCCCACGGGTTGGCTGCCCCACTGTCCGGCTCGTCCAGCAGCACGGTGTTGAGCACGGAGACGCGCTCCACGTCGAGGATGGTCGCGGCGTTACTGTTCATCCAGCCCCGCTCCACCTGCGTTGTCGGGTACTGGAACCGCGCGAGGATGTGTGTGACCACGGCGTGCTTGCCGTCGGGAGAGACGCGCAAAGCAGTCAATGCGCCGCTCCCGCTGGGCAGGCCCAGTTCATCCACCACCCGGCCCAGCGCGAGGTCGATCACGCTGATAACCGCCGCCACGTGACCGGCGTCCGCGCGGCCAGCGGGCAGGTAGTTGGCCACCAGCAGGCGCTGCCCATCGGGCGTGATGGCCGCCGCGACCGGTTCGCGCCGCACCGGAATCCGGCGCACCTGCGCTCCCGTGACCAGGTTGAGCACACTGACGTCATTGTCGAAGCGGTTGCAGACGAATAGCGTGTTGCCGTCTGGCGAAAGCACTGGCGCCATCGCAGTGTGCCCCGCCGAATACTCCCCAACGACCTGGCCATCCACCGTGTCCACGACGTAAACCCTGCTTGCCGGCGCGGCGCAGGTCACAAACAGCTTTTGGCCGTCCGCCGAAAGGCAGAGTCCCGTGGGGCTGGGTGCCACCGGGAGGGAGCGAGTGACTTTGCGGCTGGCGATGTCGAAGACGAGGACCCGGTTGCCGGTGGCACAGGCGAAGTAGAGGGTGGTGCCGTCAGGCGACGCGACCAGCGCGGCGGGGGACAGCCAGGCCGGCGGCGATGACTGTGCGGGTGGACCGACAAGGAGGCTCGCGGCCAGGACAACCGTCAGAACCGAATCAAGCCGTTGCGCTAACATTTCCGCGACACGCACAGTCTGGCCGGCGATGATCAGTTTGGCAAAGCGGATTGTGGCGCAGATAGGTGTCCCGGCCGCCGCTAAAACCCTCACTCCGGCTTGGGCGCCGGTATCCCGAGCCGTTCCCGCCGGGCGTGGATCGCTTCGACTGTGCGGCCCAGGCGCCGGGCCAGTTTTTCGTCCGGGACCTTGCCCAGCACCACATCTTCTGCCGGCGTCCACCGGCGGCAATAGGAAGCGATGCCCAGGCGAATTCTCCTGGCCTTCACGCATGAGGTGGTCCGCCCCAGCCGGCGGGCGATCTCCTGATCGGAGACGGTGCCTAACATCGCGTCATCCTCCGCCCGCCAGGGCTTTGGACGCATGACTTTTCTCTCCTGCCCGGGCAGCGAAATGCGAAGCTGGTGGCGGCGATGTTTTACGGCTTCCACACCGATGCCCAGCAGCATCGCCACCTGGGCATCCGGGCGCAGCCCCAGCAACTTATCGTCATCGGCTGTCCACAGGTGCTTCTTGGGATCAAACACCGGGATGCCTTTGTGCGCACGCCGTGTTCGCACGGTTTCCAAGGTTCGCTGGAGCCGCCGCGCCAGTCGTTTATCGGGCATGGTGCCCAGCAGCTCCTCCTCCGCGCGGGTCCAGGGCTGGCGGCCGGCGGGGTAATAGTGCGCAATAGACAGTCCTCGCCGGCGTTCCTTGACTGCCTCCAGGGAACGGCCCAGGCGTTGGGCCAGATCGTGATCTTTCATAGTGCCCAGCAACTTGTCTTCCTCGGAGGTCCAGGGCCGGTGCGCGGGCCGCGGCAGGCGCACATGCAACGTTCGCCGGCGCTGAATGACTCCGCTCAACGGATGACCAGTGCGAGCGACGACCTCCGCATCAGGCATGGTGCCCAGCAGTTGCTCTTCCTCGGGCGTCCAGCGGTGGAAAGGCGACTGATAAGCCGCTATGCGCAGCCTGTGGCGCCGGTGCCGAACGGCGCTCGCCGTCCGGTTGAGCAATCGCGCCACTTCGCGATCTGGCATGGCGCCCAGCAACTTCACGTTTTCCGGATTCCACAGAGGGGCGGTTGGCCCGGGCACACCGGCGGCTTCCGGCGCGGCCGTCACCTGCTCTGGTTTGTCGTCAGGTTGCATTAGTCGCTCATTCACACTTTAAGTCCTTTATGATAAAGCCTTTGTGGCACACTCACTACACTCATTTTTTGTTCGTATCCCGTCTTTGTATCCAATAGCTTTTGTTCATGCATTCTCAATCGGATACTCAGCCGAACACCCGCAAACGGGAAGAGCACCTGTCCAGTGATGGCCAGTGGCGCTCGTTTCCCAAGGTGCCGCACCTGCTGCAGTACGTCAGCAACGGAAATTACTATGGCAGAATTAAAATCGGCGGCAAGGTGATAAGGGAGAGCCTTAAAACCACAGTCTGGACAACGGCCAAGTTGTGACTGACGGGTTTTCTCAAGGGACAGCAGGAGGCTCGCGTCCATGCTGCCCCTGCAAAATTCAGTGAAGTTTACAGCTCCTCCCGCATGAACCTGCCGAACAAGCTGACCGTCTCCCGGTTCCTTCTCACCGTCGCCTTCCTGGCGGTGATGTTCTCGCAAGTAAAGTATCACAAGTCGATTGCGCTGGTGCTGTTCATCGCCGCCGGGCTGAGCGACTTTCTGGACGGCGAGATTGCGCGGCGCCGGAAGCTTATCACGAACTTCGGCATCCTGATGGACCCGCTCGCGGACAAGATCATGGTCTGCTCGGCCTTCATCGCCTTTGTCGGGCTGAATTGGATTCCGGCGTGGATGGTCGTGGTGATCGTGGCGCGCGAGCTGGCCATCACGGGGATGCGGTTGCTGGCCGCCGCCAAGAACGTCGTGCTGGCGGCGGAGGGCTACGGCAAACACAAGACCATTTCACAAATGGTCGCCATTATCGCCATTCTCGTCCTGGCCAGCTATAGCGAATGGGGACCGCTGGGCCGCGCGCTCTTCGGCTTCCACTTTCCCGGCCAGACGCCCTGGATCGAGTGGTTCACCGAACTTGCCAAATGGGTCGCCGTGGCGCTCACCTTCACCTCCGGGGCAATCTACCTCTGGCGGAACCGCGCCCTTTATCTACAGGACTTGTGAAGCTCTGGCTCGCTCAAGGCTTCGGCGTCGGGCGTGTTCCCGTCGCGCCGGGGACGTTCGGTTCGGTGGTTGGCGTATTGTGGTTCGGGCTTTTGCTGGGGACGGGAAACCTGTGGCTGTTTACCGCCGGAACTGTTGCCGCCATTGCCCTCTCCGTTTGGCTCTGTGGCGCCGCGGAGAAGGCCCTCGGGCAAACGGACCCGGGATCGGTCGTGCTGGACGAGATTACGGCGGTGCCGGTTTGCTTTTGGGGCTGGGTGGCCATTCTAGTTTGGAAGACTGGCGGGATGCCCGGGTCTGCCGCCTTCTTTTCCGCGCGGACCTGGCCGCTGACGCTGGGAGTCTTTGCCGCTTTCCGGTTTTTCGATGTCGCCAAGCCCTGGCCGGTGCATCAGAGCCAGTCATTGCCCGGCGGTTGGGGTGTGACGATGGATGACGTGCTGGCGGCGGTTTACGTGAACCTGGTGGTGCTGCTGGTGTATGCGGGAAAAACGTTGCTGTAGGTCAGCGCGCGCCACCCACGCGTAGCCGCCGACGGCAATCGGCGCATTTTGCTCAGTTACAGGAATCAGCGCCGACTGCCGTCGGCGGCTGCCCGGACATGAGATACACGGCTTAGCGCCGCGGCCCCGGTGCCGGCAAGGGCAAGGTGTCGCCCGAGGTGCCTTGCGTGGGTTGATACACCGCGGGCTTCAAACCCTTGAGCGGGTTGTGATGCCGCCAGGCGACCCAGACGAAGACCACAGCCGCCAGGGCGATTACGGCGCCCAACCCAATCAACCCCTTTCGCCAGTCCACCTTCGAGAGATGCAACGTGAGGAAATCGATTAAGCCGTGCGGGTGCTCTGCCAGCGGCGGCGGCTCGGCAAATTTCGTAGTTCCCGCCAGTTCGGCTTCCAGCGCCGCCATGACTTGCGGCACGTCCAGCTTGAGCAAAGTAGCGTAGCTGCGCACGAAGCCGCGGATATAGACCGGGGCGGAAAACACGTCAAAATTGCCCTCTTCCAGCGCCCGGAGATGGTCGGTGCGGATCTTGGTGATCTCCACAACCTGCTGCACCGTGAGGTTTCTGGCCTCGCGGGCCTGGCGGAGTTGTTCAGCGACCGTGGACATGACCCCCATCTTTTAACGGTTTCCTGCCGGCCTTGGCAATCCCGGAAAAACAAGGCCGGTTCGAGGCGACCCCGGTAGGGACGCGTTCCACTGTGTCCCCGACTTTGGCTGCAATGAATGGAACGCGGTGGAACGCGTCCCTACCGGGATCTCAAAGGCAAGGTCCTCTCAGTATCCGCGCGGGATCATTGGCTGGCCGGGGAAGGGCAAACGCGCCGGGAATGGCTTCCAGACTGGAGCTTCGTGCGCAGCACCCCCGTCCTTGTGTCGGCGGCTGCGAGGTCCGGGGCTTCGATGGCTCGCGAATACCATTTGCAATGCAATGCTTACAGAGGATCCGGACCAGTTCCGCCCCATCCAGATCGCGCGGCAATTTCATGCCGGAGCCAACACTTCGTCACGCACCAGGTGCAGCCGGATGCCGGTAGGTTTGGGCTGGTCAAAGAAGTAAGCCGAGACGGCCTCCCGCACGTTTACGCGCAACTGTTCCCATGTGTCACCCTCGGTAAAAATGTCATGCGATAGACATTCGGCCACGAAGCCTCCATCGCCTTCCTGGGTCACGTTAAACACGATTTCCATGCCCGCACTATGCTACTGGCCAATACCGTTGGCAAGCAACCGCCCCTCTGGGCAGACAGGAGTGTCCGCGCTCCTGTGGGCGCTGGAATGCGCCCAAACCTGCCCCGCGCGAAAGCCGGCGGCAAGATGGAGTGCCAGAAATCTTGATGCATTTCGCCGGTCTTCTGCTAGATTGTCCGCACCATGCTCATAACCCAGGCAGAACTCCAGAGCTTAGTCGAAGTCAAACAACGCACGCCGCATCAGTTGCTCGGAATGCACCCGCTGGCCGACGGCGCCGGCGTGGTCGTGCGGGCGCTTCTGCCGGACGCGGCCAAGGTCGAGATTGAGCCTGTGCACGAGAAGGACAAGCCGGCCTTCAACCTCACGCGGCTGCACAAGGCCGGCCTCTTCGAAGGCGTCACGACCGAGGCGAATCGGGTTTATGCTTACGACCTGGTCATCACCGATCAGCAGGGCCGTGTCCGCCGCACGCGCGACCCCTATTCTTTCCTGCCAACGCTGGGGGACGCGGATTTGTTCCTCTTTGGCAAGGGGGACGAGCGCCGGATTTACGACAAGCTCGGCGCCCAGTTGCGCACGATCGACGGTGTGCCCGGCGCCAGCTTCGCCGTCTGGGCGCCCAACGCTCAGCGCCTCAGCGTGGTCGGCGATTTCAATAACTGGGACGGGCGCTGCCACCAAATGCGCCCGCTGGGCCTGTCGGGGGTGTGGGAGATCTTTATTCCCGGCGTGGAGGAGGGGGCGCATTACAAGTTGGAAGTTTGCAACCGGCACGGGAAGATTGTCCTGAAGACTGATCCGTACGGCTTCTTCTTCGAGACGGCCCCCAAGAACGCGGCCATCGTGTGGAATAACCGCAAGTTCGAGTGGACGGACGAGGCCTGGCTGGCGCAGCGGCGGCAGCGTGACCCGTTGCGCGCGCCGCTCAGCATTTATGAAGTCCATTTGGGCTCCTGGCGCCAGAACTCAGCGGGGGAATCGCCGGGCTACCGCGCGCTGGCTGAACCGCTGATCGAATACGTCAAACAGATGGGCTTCACCCATGTGGAGTTTATGCCGGTGGCCGAACACGCGTATTACCCTTCGTGGGGCTACCAGGTAATGGGCTTCTACGCGCCGACCAGCCGCTATGGCACGCCCGACGATTTCCAGTATTTGGTCAACGCGCTCCATGAAGCGGGCCTCGGGATCATCATTGATTGGGTGCCCGCCCATTTTCCGCGCGACGACTGGGCGCTGGCCCGCTTCGACGGCACCGCCCTCTACGAGCACGAAGACCCGCGCAAAGGGGCGCATCAGGATTGGGGCACCTTGATTTTCAACTATGGCCGGCACGAGGTGGTGAATTTCCTGCTGGCCAACGCGCTGTTCTGGTGCGACCGCTTTCATATCGACGGCCTGCGGGTTGATGCGGTGGCCTCGATGCTCTACCTCGATTACTCGCGGCGCCCGGGGCAGTGGATTCCCAACCAGTATGGCGGGCGGGAGAACCTTGAAGCCATCGACTTCATCCGCCAGTTCAACCACCTCACGCACACCGAATTCCCGGGCGTGATGACCATCGCCGAAGAGTCCACCGCCTGGCCGCAGGTGACGCGCCCGCCCTATCTGGGCGGACTGGGCTTCTCGTTCAAATGGAATATGGGTTGGATGCACGACACGCTCGGCTACTTCAGCCACGATCCCGTGCATCGCAAATACCACCAGAACGACCTCACCTTCGCGATGCTCTATCACCAGCACGAGAATTTCATCCTGCCGCTTTCCCACGACGAGGTGGTGCACGGCAAAGGATCCTTGCTGGGCCGGATGCCGGGGGACGACTGGCGGCGATTCGCGAACCTGCGGGCGCTGCTGGGCTATCAATGGCTGTTCCCCGGCAAGAAGCTTTTGTTCATGGGCGGCGAATTCGGCCAGTCCGCCGAATGGAACGCCAACCGTGAACTCCAGTGGCCCTTGCTCAAGGCCGGGCCGTATCATCGTGGCCTGCAACGGTTCGTCGAGGACCTCAACAAGCTGTACCTGGCCGAGCCCGCCCTCTGGAAATCCGACTACGACCTGGATGGCTTTCATTGGATTGATTGCTCGGACCACCTGAACAGCGTGCTTTCGTTCCTGCGGCAGGACGCGGAGCACTTCCAGGAGTTGGTGGTGATTGCGAATCTGACTCCGGTTCCGCGACGGCAGTACCGGATCGGCCTGCCGCGCCCCGGCCCGTGGCGCGAGCTGCTGAACAGCGATGCGGCGATTTACGGCGGCAGCAACCTGGGCAACCTCGGCGGGGTGACGGCGGCGGACAAGCCCTGCCACCACCAGCCCTGTTCCGCCGAGTTCATCCTGCCGCCCTTGAGCCTCCTGGTCTTCCGGCCTGAGCGCGCCGCGGACAAAGTGGTGGCCGAGCCCGGGGCGGCACCGGAGAAGACGCCAGAGACACTCCCGGAGAACCCAATATGTATATCGTAATGGTGGCTTCCGAATGCGCCCCCGCGGCCAAGGTGGGGGGCCTGGGCGACGTCGTGTTCGGGCTAAGCCGGGAACTGGAGGTTCGCGGGAATTCGGTCGAGATCATCCTGCCCAAGTACGATTGCCTGCGGTATGACCAGATCTTCGACCTGCAGCGCTCGTTCAAAGACCTGTGGGTGCCGTGGTACGACTACGCCGTGCATTGCAGTGTCTATTTCGGCTTCGTGCATGGCCGCAAGTGCTTCTTTATCGAGCCGCATTCCGACCACAACTTCTTCCATCGCCGCGCCTTTTACGGGCAGGTGGATGACGACCAGCGGTTCGCCTTCTTCTGCCGGGCCGCGCTGGAGTTCATGCTCAAGAGCAACAAACACCCGGACATCATTCATTGCCACGACTGGCAGACGGGTCTGGTGCCGGTATTGCTCTACGAGATGTACAAGCACGCGGGCATGACCCATCCCCGGGTGTGTTACACGCTGCATAACCTCCAGCATCAGGGCCTCACCCGGGAGCATATCCTGCGCGCGACCGGCCTCAACCGGCACGGTTACTTCTTTCACCAGGACCGCCTCCAGGACAATTTCAACCACGCCGCCCTCAACCTGATGAAAGGGGGCATTGTCTATGCCAATTTCGTCGCCACGGTCTCGCCCCATTACGCCTGGGAGATTATGAACACCCCGCACAATTTCGGGCTGGGCCATACCCTTCAGGTCCATCGCGGCAAGGTGGGCGGCATCCTGAATGGCATCGAGTACGACGTTTGGAACCCGGAAATCGACCGCCACATCCCGCGCCAATACAGCCTCAACACGCTCGACGACAAGTACGAGAACAAGCGGGCGCTGCGGCAAAGGTTCTGGCTGCGGGATGCGCTCAAGCCCATCGTCTGCTACGTCGGCCGGCTGGATCACCAGAAAGGCGTGCCGCTTATTACCCACGCCATCCACTACTGCCTGCAACATGGCACGCAGTTTGTGCTGCTGGGGACCAGCCCGGATGGCCGCATCGGACAGCATTTCTGGCACCTCAAGCAGCACTATAACGACAACCCCGACTGTCACCTCGAGCTTAGCTTCAATGAGGAACTCTCCCACCTGGTCTATGCCGGCGCGGAAATGATCGTTGTCCCGAGCCTGTTCGAGCCGTGCGGCCTGACCCAGATGATCGCGCTCAGGTACGGCACCGTGCCCATCGTGCGCGCGACCGGCGGCCTGGCGGACACCGTATTTGACGCCAATTATGCGGAGCGACCGTATCACGAGCGGAACGGCTATGTCTTCAACGACTTCAACAACGCGGGCATCGAGTCCGCCCTCCACCGCGCCATCGGCATGTGGTACTCTTACCCGCACTACTTCCGCGAGCTGATGACCAACGGGATGCGCTGCGATTATTCCTGGAACCACCCGGGCGGGCATTACCTGAACGTGTACGAGCTCATCCGGGACAAGTGACTCGGATCATGCGCGCTGCAAGACCAGCCGGCTGGCTGACGCGTCCAACTGTCCCGTCCGCCTCCCCAGCCGCAACTCCCGGCGCAGGCGCAACCGCGTCCACACGATAAGCCCCACATTCTTCGCCACGAAGAACAGCAGGGCAAGTATTACGGGCGGCATTTTCCCCCGCGCCATCGCCAGAGACGACAAGCGTGCCGGCAGCCAGGCCCAAGCCCACATCAGCGCCACCGCCAGCGCCAGCGGGAGCAGTTGCACCAGTCCCACCGTCCCAGCCACGGCGGTAATCGAATTGCGTCCCCGCAGCCCGAACCGCATGCCCACCCAGCAGAGGGCCACCGCCTCCAGGGCGAGGTTCACGGCGATGAGGAACGGCTGCAAGAGGGACCAGAACTCCCGCTGGTAGCCGTTGGCGAAATCGTAGAGGAGGGAAATGCCCGCCGGCAGTGCCAGCGTCAGCACCAGCCCGAGCGGCCACGCCAGCGCCCGGCGCAACACGCACCATTGGCCGCTCAGGATATGGCGACTGCCCAGCGGCGTGGTGAGCAACAGTTCCAGGTCCTGCTGCTGCCGGGTGTCCTGGAAGAACCGTACGCCTGCCCACGCGATCAGCCCGCCGGAAAAGAGGATCACCGCCAGGCCGACAAAGGACACCAGCCCCCAGATGTCCGCGGACGCAGCTCCGAAATTGAGGATCGAACCCAACGTGCCGAATTGCGCGAGGAAGTTCAAAGCCACCGCCAGCCAAAGCAGGCCCTCCACCGAGCCGAGCCGCTCCACGCGCCACCGGATGGGGTCAGCGTCCCACGGTCGCGGGTCGGTCAGCCACGAAGCGCGAGCCAGGACGGCCACAGGCTCGGGCGCAACTACAGGTCCCTCCGCCAGCAGTGGCGCCGGGGTGCGGATCGGCCATCCTTCGGCTGGTTCCGGTTCGCGGACCTGCTTGTGTGGTTGGTCCTGCCAGGTTGCCGCCAGGGTGACGCTGGCCCGCCACAGGAAGAACCAACCCACAGCGTGCATCGTGGCGAACCAGGCCATAAACGGCAGATTGAAAAGAACCGGCAGCCGCGCCGCAGTCATCCACCCTGCCAGGCCGAACAGGCGAGAGAAGGGCACCGCGGCCAGGCCAAAATAGGAGCCGCCCAGAACCTCGGGGCCAAAGGCCAAGGCGGCCACCAATCCCAGTGTCGCCGGCACCGCGTAACGCCGCTCGCGAAACGCCGTTGACATCCACAGCCCTGCCGCGAGCACGACGAAGAGCGCGTTGAGCAAACCGATCCCGGTCAACGCGGCTTCGCTGCCGGTCACCCCCCCCGCCAGCACCGGGAACATCAGCGCCGGCAGTGATCCCAGAAGCACCAGAAAAGAGGTGAGGCCGCACGACAGCATTTTGCCCCGCACGATTTCTCCCGGGGTAAGGTCGGTCAGCAGCAGCAGGCTCAGCGTCCCCTCGCGCCGCTCGCGGGTGATGCTGTCCGCGCTGACCAAACTCATCAGGAGGGTGGCCAGAAACAACAGCCAGGCCATTTGTTGAAGCGCAGTCGCGCCGGTGATGACCGGTCCGGCCGGGGCCGTCATCATCAAGCCGGGGGCCGGAGACGGTCCCATGACGAAGTGGTTCAGCAGTTCGTAACCCTGGAAGCCCGCGGCCAGCGCCAGCAAACCCCGCAACCA
This sequence comes from Verrucomicrobiota bacterium, assembly GCA_050011195.1. Taxonomy (GTDB): domain Bacteria; phylum Verrucomicrobiota; class Verrucomicrobiia; order Limisphaerales; family UBA8199; genus PALSA-1440. Next base: position 17,105 of record JBEKJO010000086.1, read on the forward strand.
ATAAAACAACGGCCGCCGCGCGCCGGCCCGCAACTCGCGCTCGACCAGCGGGGGAAGCGCCAGGCGCCCCAGGGCCGGAAGTCGGAAGTGAGTGTTACGGGACATGGGAACCCGGTTGGGACATTATGCTGCCCATGAACCTGCCGTTCTTAATCTTAATCCTGCTCGTAATCTTAATCGGTTCACGGCCCCGATGCGCCTCCAAGATTGGAGGTCGAAGCTGCCCATGATCTGAGAAAAGGAAAGGTCAAACCAGAGTGCGACTCAGGCTTGGGCAAAATGCCTTGCCGCCTTCCGTTCCTCGGCCTTCACCGCCCGGCGATACGCCTCGAATTGTCCCCGCCCCCTGAAGTGCGTGCCTCCGGGTCCGCGCCTGAAATACCATGTTGACCTCGGGCGCCGCTTTCGGAAGCGATACGATCCCACCATGTTGCGCGGCAGTCTCCAAATCCGTTCCAGGTCGCGATTGGGAAGCCTGAAATTCATCAAGTCCCACCGATGCTTTCGGATGAGCCTGCCATCCCGCAGAAACGGCTTGAGAAGCGGATAGAGGGGACCTCTCTGCCAGCCTGGGTTTAGGCCATATTTCCGCCCCACTGCCGCCCCGGACAACCCTTTGAGGTTCTCCAGGTTCTCCTTGACCCACTGCAAGGCTTCTACCGATTCGCGCAGCCGGCGGGCGTGAGTGGACTTGGGAGCGCCAACCTGTTGCCGAATCTGCCGAAGGCGCTCCCCGCTGAGACCCGCCCCGTCAGCCAACTCGACATTCGTCTTCGACCAATCCAACTTGGACCACTTGGCCAGAAAAGCCTTCCGCCGGAGTCGCATCCTTAACAAACGGTTCATGACTGCCTTCGCTCTGACCGAACTTTATGCTCGCCATCGTGTTTGTGCACGCCCTGAAGGTAGCAGAATCCCGCGATGCTTGAAGCTCTTAAATACCCGGCCTTCCAGGGCGCAGAGCTTGAATTGGGTTGTTGAAGTTCTGCCCGACATTTTGCACGCTGCACTGGTAATCTTATGAAAGGAACAAACCTGTTCTTAAGGGCACTTTGCCTGACTGCTCTGCTTGCCAACCTGCCGGTGGTGCAGGCTCTCGCCGCCTCCAACCCGGTTCCGAACGTGCAGTCGGTGGGGACAGCCTCCGCGCCCGGCGAGCCGTTGAGTCTCTGGTATCGGTCGCCCGCGAGAGTCTGGACTGAGGCGCTGCCGGTCGGGAATGGGCGGTTGGGCGCGATGGTCTTCGGCGGGGTGATTCAGGAGCGCCTGCAATTGAACGAAGACACGATTTGGGCGGGCGGACCTTACGATCCGGTCAACCCGGAGGCGCTGGGAGCGTTGCCAAAGGTGCGCCGGCTGATTTTCGATGGAAACTACCAGGAGGCGCAGCGGTGGATCAGCGAGAAGGTTATGGCGCGGCCGCTGCGGCAGATGCCATACGAAACGCTGGGCGATTTGCTGCTGACCTTTCAGGAGGTGGCAGCGGTGGAGAATTACCGGCGCGATTTGAACCTGGACACCGCTATCGCCACCGTGACCTACAGTGCCGGCGGCGTTGAGTTCATCCGTGAGGTTTTTGCCAGCGCGGTGGACCAGGTCATTGTGGTTCGGCTGACGGCGGAGCGACCGGGCCAAATCAGTTTCACCGCCGGCTGGCGCACCCCGCAGAACGGAACGGTCGAAGCACGCGGCAACACACTGGTATTGCGCGGAACCAACGGCGAGGCGGAGGGGATCAAGGGTGCGTTGAGATTTGAGGCTCACGTTCGCGTGTTGAGCCAGGGAGGCGCTGTGTCGGCGACCGCCGACACCCTGTCGGTCGCAAAAGCCGATGTGGTCACTCTGCTGATCGGTGCTGCGACGAGCTACAAAAGTTACAAGGACGTAAGCGGTGATCCCGAAAGAGTTGTCTCGAATCAAATCGAGCACGCGGCGAAACGCTCGTTCCGGCAGATGCTGAGGGCGCAGGTGAACGAACATCAGAGGCTGTTCCGGCGGGTGTCGCTGGACCTGGGCGCGAGCGAGGCGGTGAAGCTGCCAACGGACGAGCGCATCCGGCGGTTCGCGGGCGGGAACGATCCCCAGCTTGCGGCCCTTTACTTCCAGTATGGCCGGTACCTGTTGATCTCCAGTTCGCGCCCCGGCGGCCAGCCGGCGGGGCTTCAGGGAATCTGGAACGAAAGCATGACTCCGCCCTGGGGCGGCAAATATACCATCAACATCAACACCGAGATGAATTATTGGCCGGCCGAGCCGTGCAATTTGGCGGAGTGCGTCGAGCCGCTGATTGCGATGGTGAAGGACCTCAGCGAAACCGGGGCTCGCACCGCCAAGACAATGTATGGCGCGCGCGGTTGGGTTACCCATCACAACACCGACCTGTGGCGCGCCACAGCGCCCATTGACGGCCCGACCTGGGGCATGTGGCCGAGCGGCGGCGCCTGGCTCTGCCTCCACTTGTGGGACCATTACCAGTTCGGCGGCGACAAAGAGTACTTGGCCAGCGTTTACCCGGTGCTGAAAGGCGCGGCCGAGTTTTTCCTCGACACGCTGGTGGAGGAACCCAGGCACAAATGGCTCGTCACCAATCCTTCGCTTTCGCCTGAGAATCGGCATCCATTCGGGTCCTCGGTTTGCGCCGGGCCGACGATGGACGAGCAGATCATTCGCGACCTGTTTTCAAACACAGTTCAGGCGGCGGAGGTGCTGGGGGTGGACGAGGGGTTGCGGCAGCAACTGCTGGCGGCGCGGGCGCGGCTGGCGCCGAACCAGGTGGGCAAGGCCGGCCAGTTGCAGGAGTGGCTGGAGGATTGGGATGCGGAGGCCCCCGAGCAGAAACATCGGCATATCTCCCACCTGTATGGGCTTTACCCGAGCGCGCAAATCACCCCCCGCCAGACGCCCGAACTCGCCGCCGCCGCAAAGACCTCGCTGAACACGCGCGGGGACATCACGACGGGCTGGGCGATAGCGTGGCGCATCAACTGCTGGGCTCGCCTCCACGACGGGGATCGTGCTTACACCATCCTGGAGCATTTGCTCGAGCCTTCGCGCACCTACCCGAACCTGTTCGATGCCCACCCGCCGTTCCAGATTGATGGCAATTTCGGCGGCGCGTCCGGCATTGCGGAGATGCTGCTGCAGAGCCAGGCCGGGGAGATCGAGCTGCTGCCGGCGTTGCCGAGGGCGTGGCCGAAAGGGGAGGTGAAAGGGTTGCGAGCGCGGGGCGGGTTTGAATTGGATATCGCCTGGGAGAACGGGAGGCTGGCGCGCGCAGCGGTGCGCAGCGTGACGGGGAACAAGTGCGTCATGCGCTATGGAGAAAAGACGTTGGAGCTTTTGTTGAAGCCTGGAGAACGGCGGGTGGTAGCATTTTGAACTGCGCGTTTCGACGCGCAGTTCTCGGGAAAACGATTGGCTGCGATCTGACCCCTAACGATCCCTTCAGGAACCGCGTCGGCGCAAAATCAGCAGCATCGCAAGGCCCAAACCACCCAGCGCGAACAAGGATGGCTCTGGAACGGCCGCGATCGTGTAAACACCAACAAAAAGAGTTCGCACGGCCGAACTGAACGGGGAGGCGTTGTCCGACGTGGCACTCAGACTGGTGAGGGTAAAACCATCGCCGTTGGGGTCGGATTGCGTGCCAGAGCTGCGCAGGAAGGTCATACCGGTGTTATTATTATTATTCAACAACCCGAACGCGTAGCTGTCCCCGGAGTTCAATGAAATTGCATCGGCACCGCTGAAGTCAAACTCCAGAAAGTTCGCTGACCCTAAGGCCGGCGGCGTGAGCGTGGGCGTGCTAATCAGGTTCACCTGAATGCTGGGATTAAACTGGCTGGAGCCCGCATTGTATATGCCCGAGCCTAAATCGAACAGGAAAGGCTGAAAGGTGGCAGTCCCACCACCGCCAGTATCAATGATGCTGATGGCGCTCAGGGTGGCCCCGCTGGGGCCGGTGTAGTTAAAAATCTCGCCGAAGCCCTGGTTAGCCGTGTACCCCTGGCTGGCGCCGCCTTGCAGCGTAGCGCCTGACGGCGTACTCAGAGTATCTTGGAAGAAGAGCGTCCCGTTGTTTCCGCTGATGGAATACGTGGGAAAAGAGGTGGCGCTACCGAGCGAGTTGTTGTTGAGGCTTATCGCGGCTTGGCCCGAAGCGGCCAGCGCGAGCATGGAGATCGCTATTAAAACTTTGACCTGAGGTTTCATAGGCATTAAACCGGACTACTGTTCATGTTTAAGTTTAACCGTACGGCGCTCAAACTATCAGAATCGCCCGTTGTATGGAATGGACAAAACTACGGTTCTTCAAAGTATTTCAAGGGCAGGTTTGGGGATGCGTCAGGGTTCGATTGTGCGGTAGAAGCGGCCAGGGAAATTGGTGGAATTCAGGTCGGTATAAGTCCACAAGCCGCTGCTGTCTGCCGTGAAGACCATGGAATTGTCCACGTTGTTGGTCAACGTGAGCCAAAACACCGGCGGGGTGAGATTCGTCGCCGCCTGCACCCGGTAGTTGTAGCCCGGCACGCCGGCAAAGGTGAGGGTCAGGTTGCCATCGGCGGCAAGGCCGGCGCCAACGACTTGACGGGCCTGACTGTCCAACGTGACCGCAAGGTTGAACGGTTTTTCCACCCACAAACCGCTGGGGTCGGTGCTGCGCACGCGGATGCTGCAATTGGTCTGTACCAGGGCGTCCAGAATCACCGCCGTGCAGAGCGTATTGCTGGTGATGCCGAAGGCGGAATTGTTGGCGCAGCCCGTCCCGCTGACCAAACTGTAGGTGAAGCTGTTGCCGTTGACGGGATCGGAGGTGGTGAACGCGCCCACCGCTGTGCCCGCAGGCAGGTTTTCCTGAATCGAGGCGTTTGAGAGCGAAATATTCGTTGGCGCAAGGTCAGCTTGTCCCACCAGCGTGACCACGCTCGACGCCGGCAGCGCGTAGGTGAAGGAGGAACTGGCCGCGGTAACGACCGTTTGGCTGGCGAGCGACAGCGTGCTGGACGTGATCCACGGGGTGAGCGAACCGGCGGCGGCAAAATTGGTGAGATTAAAAGTCTGCGTGACGGTGGTGGAGCCGGAATTAATGGCGACGATGGCGAAGGCCGGAGAGGCCGAGTCTTTGTAGGCGCTGATTTGCGACGCGCCATTGTTGGCCGCGCCGATGCGATAAAAGTTCGGGCGGACGAACCGGCTGAACTGCCCGAGCACATACATGCGTTTGGCCGGGTTGCCGGAATTATCGGTTAGACCTTCATTGTCGTCATTCAGATCAATCAGCCACCAATAATGCCAGGCATTGGCCTGCGCGACGGTCATGAATTGGTGAATCCGGCCAGCCCAATAAAGCCCATCGTTAATGCTGCCATCAAAGGCCGCGCCGGTTGAGACTTCCGTTTCCCAGGTCGCCTTTCCGTAGCAGGGCAGCGCGACCGGCACGGCAGTGGCGCCGGTGTCGAAATTCACGCCGTCGTAGTTGTGGTCGGCAATAATCGCGACCAGGGGCGCAACGGCAGGATCGTTCATGGCGGTGGTGTAAAGGTTCGTATCGGATTGCCAGTTCTCGCTCTCGGGAAGTATGATCCGGGTCGAGGCCACATTGCTGGCCGCCAGGGCGGCGGAAAGGTAAGGCGCAAAATCATGGAATTGCTGCGCCGACCAGACACACGACTCGTAATTGGTGGTGTTGCAGTCAGGTTCGTTTTGGACGGAGAGGGCGTAAATGTTCACGCCGTAGTTATTGCTCATGCTGGCGACGTAGCCGGCAAGCTGATTGGCATAGGCCTGGTTGGTCGCCGCGCCGCCCAAATAACTCCCGCCGTTAAGCGAGTAAACGCCCTGCGCATTGGCGCCCTTGAAGGCCGTCGGCGGAGTCCAGGGGGCGCTCCAGACCCGCGCGCCGCGCGCTTGCGCCATCTGCATGATGCTGGTTTCAGCGGTAGTGCCGCCGGGCACAATGTGATTGCGCAACAGTGAAAGGCCGATGCCGGTATTGGTTGAAAAAAACATATCGGCCTGGTTGGTGGTCCAAGTGCTTTTCCAGGCTGAAGAAGCGCCAAAACCATCAATGCGCTGATACACTTGGTTCCAGTCCACAGTGCAACTGGCGGTGGCGGTGGTGCCCGTCTGCGAGGAGCCTGTAGCGTAAAGGGCCAGGGCAAAGTCCCTGGCGCTGTTGTTGTTGATCCACGATTGATTCCGGTAGGCGGCGCCGCCGGAATAGGTGTCGGTGGTGGCGCGATACCAGAACGCCGGCTGGGTGTTGAGCGCGCCCCGCAATTCAAAAGCGTACATGTGCCCGGCCTGCAGCGTGACCTGATCGGGTCCGGTGAAGTCCAGCTCGAGAATCCCGTTGGCCTGACTCGAATAATTGATCGTGAGGCCCGCGCCGGACCCGAGCAAGTTGCCGCCGCTAATGCTGGCGGTGTAACAAGTGGGGTTGGTGGCGGTCTGGCTGCCGAGATCGAACAGATTCAAAGTCAGGTTTGTTCCGGCTCCGGTGCCGGAACCGCCGCCGACGTAAAGGTCAATCGTCTGCAAGGTGTAATTGGTCGTGGTGATGGTGAAGGTTTCGGCGAGATTGGTGTTGCCGCCGCCGCCGTTGAAGCTCTCGCCGACCGTCGCCTGGGTGGCAGGGTTTGCGAGGGTGCTGACCAGCGGACTGCCCGGCCAGCTCGTCGCACCGGGCGAGACGTTTTGCGTGACGGTGACGGCCGCTTCAGCGGTGAGGGCAGCGGCTGCCAGCATCAGCGACGCGGGCAACCTGCCCAACCTGCTCTGGAGGAATCTGTTCACGCAATTGTGTTGCAAGGTCGAAGGGCCAGCCCGATGCCTGATCCAAGTTACTTCAGATTTCTGCGTTGTCCATTCGCCCGGACAAGATGTCGGTGGTCCACCCGGCCAGAATGGCGCGCGCCTTCGCTCGGTTGAAAAGCAAAAGCGCCGGCAGCTTCATTTTTCCCGCTGCCGGCACTTTCAAAAGGGGCCGAAGAAACGGAACCGTGTGTGCTATGCCTTCTTGCGGCGAAGGAGGAACGCACCTAACAAAGTCCCCAATCCAAGCAGGGCCATGGAGGATGGCTCGGGCACCTCCACCTGGAAGCCATTCAAGTAGCTGGTATCCCCGCTCTGGTCGCCACTGATGCCGTCACCGCCGTAACCATAGACCGTGATGTCGCCATTGGCATCGGCGGTTTCGGTGAGGACGGCAGGGGCTGGGAGATTGGCGGAGCCGCCTCCGGACCAAGTGATGGTCTGTTCATCGGATGGAGCGTTGAAGGTGTTGTTCCCGACCGGTGAGGGCGCCCACCAGCCGTTCAAGTTATTCGACGTGGTCGGCGCAATCGCCGTCCAGTTCATGGAATGGCCGCCTGAGTTGTCGAATGAATACAGAGCGATTTGGTACGAATACCCGACGGTGAGACCACTCAGCGTCAACTTCAAATAGTTTTCCCCCTGGACTTGGCTGCCGCTGCCGCCGGCGAAGACAAGATCCCGGAACATGTCACCGTCGAGCGAGGCCGGGGGGAGGTAGGTGACGCCGCTTATCCCTCCCCGGTCGCGCGAGTTCAGGGACGCCACGCCGTTGACCGTGCCGTATTTGGAACTGTTCAAAGTCGTGTCAATACTAAGAGTGGCGGTGATGGCGCCGAACGTCGTGGAGATGCTGCTGGCATTGATGGGCGTCGCGGTCTGGCTTGAGGGTAACTGGGTGCCATCACCGCCGGAGTAGGTGTTGCCGCCCCAGGGCGACCAAGTCACACCGTACTGGTCCGCATAGAAAGGCGTGCTGGAGGAACCGTTATAGCCCTCGGTCGGCGCGACAGCCGAGGCGAGCGGTCCGCCGTTAAGGTCCACCGACAAAAACGCGCCAGTCAGCGGGCCGGTGAACGGGCCGGTGGACGCAAAAGCGGGGCTGACAAGGGCCACCGAGAACACTGTGGCAAAAGCTGCAATATATCTTTTCATAAGGTTTTTGTTGTTGGTGTTGTAATGCAACGCCAAATTCTGGCGTTGAGAATATCAGGATTCCCGGCTTTTGGAATGGATAATCCTATGTTTTTTCAGGGGAAATTTGCCAGGCGGCGGCATCCGTACTATTACGGATAGAGGGGTGGAAAGAGAACTGCCGCGAGATTGCAGGCGGGAGGCGCCTGGGGGCGTTTTGGGTGCTACCGTTTGGGGGAGTGGCCGGAGGAAGGCGGTGGCGGCGCCGGGTCGGCGCCCGGGGACCGCCGGAGGAGTGTTTCCGTCGTTTCAAGCTCGTTTCAACCTAGCAGCCTGTCGGACTTAGGCGCAGAAATCTCCATAAGTCATTGCAGTTGCAATATTATTAGCCCTCCTGCTTAACTCATTATTAACACTGCTACTTATTGAGGATGCGTGAGATACGA
>JBEKJO010000087.1:0-25484 GCA_050011195.1 Verrucomicrobiota bacterium
GCGCCGCTTTCCCCGGACTCCCTTCGCCCAATTGCCTAATAAATGCTTCCCTCTCTCGGTTTCGGCCTGCCCGCCAACTCACGCGGAAAAGCTTGGTTGCCCGGCGCAGGGGCCCGCTGCCGACTCGCCAGCCTGACGTCTTTGCTATTGCAACAGGCGGCTCTCGACACGCCGCAAATCCGCCTGAATTTTCTTTTGCTCCCCATCCCTTGAGGGCTAGCCTTCCCAAAGATGAACAAGATGACGCCCGAACAGTTTCTGGTGGACCTCCAGGCACACGCCGCAACGTTCGCGAAGGCCGTCGCGACCAACGAAGGCGAATGGATTATCAAGGGGTTCATCGATATTTACCAACGCATCTATACAATTTCGGTGGACACGAAAATCGTCTCGAAGGTGCTGGAACTCTTGCTTTTCCCGATGTTCGTGAAATTCAGCAAGGACCGCGCCTTGAAACTGGAGCTTTGTCCCCAGCAGAATTTCTACCCCGACCTGTCATTCACCCACCCGCCATCTGGCCAGAGGTTCGCCGTGGACATCAAGAGCACCTACAGAGAAAACCCCGAGGAGGCCAACGGCATGACGCTGGGCGCATTTACGGGTTACTTCCGCGAGCGCGAGAGCAAGAAAAACACGCTGTACCCCTATAATCAGTACGCCGGGCATTTCGTGCTCGGCGTGCTTTACTCAAAATGCGACGATGTGGCCGATGAGCGAAAGCAGTTTACGCTGGATGAGCTGGCCCAAATTCCTTCTGTCATCAAGGATTTCCAATTCTTCGCGCAGCCCAAATACCGAATCGCGTCGTGGCGCCCAGGCAGCGGGAACACGAAGAACATTGGCTCTGTCACGAAGGTCGCGCAGTTGATCAATGGAATGGGGCCCTTTGCGGCGTTGGGTGAGCAGGTGTACGATGATTACTGGATGTATTACCTGACGCGTGACATGGCAGAAGCTCTGAAAGTGAAAAGGCCCTACACGAACCTCAAGGAGTATCTGGAATACAAGAAGCGCGGCATTGAAACCCTCACAGCGCACGAGAAAGACATCGTGAAAATGGCAGAGCAGGAGAAGCCCGTCAAAGAGGAGGAGCCGGATTGAGCCTGCCACCGTTAGTGCCGCCCCTGAAATGCCAGGGCATCAAGACGAGGCTGGTTGGAGAAATCAGGCGGATTTCCCAGACGCAGCACTTTGAAAGATGGGTGGAGCCATTCTGCGGGTCGTGTGTGGTGGCTCTGAACGTGCAACCGGAGAGGGCTTTGCTATGCGACTCGAACGTGCATATAATCCAGCTTTATCAGAATGTTCAGTCCGGGAGCTTGACTCCGGGGATGGTGCGGGAGTTTCTGGTGCGGGAGGGTGAGCGTCTGAGCGCCGGCGGGGAGGAATACTACTACACTGTCCGGGAACGGTTTAATCGCCAGCCCAGTTCGCTGGATTTTCTGTTTTTGAACCGATCCTGTTTTAACGGGGTGATGAGGTTCAACCGGAAAGGGGGATTCAATGTGCCCTACTGCCACAAGAAGGACCGCTTTGCCCAGGCGTACGTAACGAAAATCACGAACCAGATAAGGCGAATCGCCGATGTGGTGGCGATACGAGACTGGACTTTCGCAGTGTCGGATTTTCGCCAGACGCTGCGGAACGCCGCGCCGGGAGATTTGGTTTACGCGGACCCGCCCTATGCCGGGCGGCACGTGGACTACTTCAATTCGTGGTCGGAAGCGGATGAGCAAGACTTGGCGAGCCTGCTCAAAGGGCTTCCTTGCGGGTTCATCCTCTCAACTTGGCACAGCAACGAGTTTAGGTCGAACGCGATGATCGCGGAGAACTGGAACTGCCCGGGAGTCCACGTATTGACGCGCCAGCACTTTTATCACGTTGGATCTTCCGAGGACTTGCGCCACCCGATGGTCGAGGCGCTGATCACGAACTTTGCCGTAGGGCAAACTGAGCCGGAACCCCGAGAGGATGCCGGGCAACTGGCGTTTTTTGAGCGGGCTTCTTCGTCGCCTTCGATTACACCGAAGACGCCCTGCGCGAGATTGACCGCTTCTTCAAAGACGACCACGCCGTCATCGTGCCCCTGACGGTGCAGGAAATCCTGGATGAGCAGATTGCGAGGAAGCTGGTGTGAAATAGGAAAAAGTCATGGCAAAGCGATTAACCGTTTTCTACTCGTGGCAGAGCGATTCGCCACCGGACCTCAATAGAAGTTTCATCGAAAAGGCGCTCCAGGAGGCTCTGAAGCGACTGCCAGCCGACGCAACACTTGAGAACGCTTTGCGAGATGCAACAGTGGAACTCGACAAAGATACTAAAGGGGTTCCGGGTTCCCCCCCGGTTGTTGACACTATTTTGCGAAAGATTGAAGGGTGTGCAGCATTTGTTGCCGATCTCTCTTTTGTTGGCGAGTCTAAGAAAGGATTCACAAACGCCTCTGGAAAGCCTCGTAAGTTCCCAAACCCGAACGTTCTGATCGAATACGGTTATGCCCTTCGGTGTCATTCCCACGAAAAGGTGGTGGGAATCATGAACACAGCCTACGGCAAGCCAGACCCAGAGTCGGTTCCGTTCGATCTGCGCCATACAGTTTGGCCTAGAACTTATGACCTCGCAGAATCGACTGCGGTTGACAAGAAGGAGCAATTCGAAAAGCTGGTTGAAACGCTTGTGAAGGACATCGGGTTGATTCTTTCAAGTGGCTCCTCAGCGAGTGTTGCTGTTGAGAAATTCGTGCCGCGAAAGCCAACGAAGAATCCAGCAATATTTTTCGATGCAGCGACGGAGCTTCTTGAAGACGCTTCTGAGGCAGCTAATGTCAGTGTTCCAGACGGAGGGAAGGCATATTTGCGTCTGTATCCATTAGTCGTTGGTCCTGAAATCGGCTCGGAATATGAAGCGAGAGAACTTGCTGTTAACGGCAATCTTGCGCCGCTGGGTAAAGTAATACATCAGTATGGTTATGACAGGAATCTTTTCGGTGCGATTTCCTACGAGAGAACAGGAGGCAGGTTAAATCTATTCTCACAACTGTTTCTGAGTCGCGAGATCTGGGGGGTTGATGCTCAAATGTTGAATGCAGAGCATTTGAATAAGCCTCGGGAAATATTAGGGCAGGCACCGGTTTGTGCTTACATTGCAAGTGGATATGTCGAAAATGTTTTTGTGAAGGCGCTGGGCAATTACCTCGGATTTGCGCAAAAGCATTTGCAGTTGGCTCCTCCTCTGCAAATTAAAGCTGGGCTAACCGGAATCAAAGGCTACCCCATTGCTGTCAGCGCCTCCTCCATAATAGGAAATTCGCTTCGGGATGATGTCGAGTGGCAAGGTGAAATAGCATCTTACGAGAAGCCTGCTTGTGAGATCCTCGGGCCATTCTTCGATCGGATTTGGACCAATTGCGGCATTAGGCGAACGGCACAACACCAAGCTGCACTCGTCAAAAGATTTGTCCGTTAGCCTCCCAGCCTTCTCCCCACGCAGAACGGGAATCATTCGCCATCCCCCTGAAAATCCCCGCGACTGGATTTGCCGAACGATCCGCGACCGTTTTGATCCATGCCTGGGGCATCTTGGTGGATGAACTGCCGCGCGAAGCGCATGGAGTGCGTCCATGCTTGCTGGCGCTGTCGTAAAGCGGGGGTGGTTCGAAAGCGGGAGCAGAGCTTCCGCATTCCAAACGCTTCGCGCAGTTCGGTTGCGGCTTTGCCTCTTGGCGTCTTTGCGTTAATTCTGCCGCTTTCAGGCTAAGTGCCTCGCCAGCGCGCGCGCCAGTGGCATTTCCGCCGGTTTTTGGCTACTCCGCCGCCGCTGCCCGCCCGTCCAACCCTCCAAACCGGCCTCAAACAACCCCGCGCCGGCATTGCCGGTGTCCGGTCGCCACACGGCTTTCCGCCGCAGTAGCGCGGCAGAACAACGGCAGCCCCCCGGAAGCGGTCCCTTGTGCATCGCGACGCAACTCTCCTAAATTCCGGCACTTCCCTAAACTCTCGCCCGCCCACATCCCTCCTTTGTTCCTTCGTTCCTTGGTTGTTCACCCCTCTCTTGGCCGGCACCACTTCGCCAAGGACCTGCATGCGGCCCTTCCAACCATTCACCTGCGGCTGCACCCCGATCAACACCTTCTTCCCCGGCGCCGGTTCCCCAAACCGCCCCACATACTGTGCCGTGATGTCGCTCAGACCCCCCGCCGCCGCCGGCAGCAGACCCAAATACACCGGGTGGTGCAGCTTCTTCCGCTTCGGCCCGACCTGCCCTTCCCCAACTACCATGAGGTCCTCTTCCCACGGCCCCGACACCTTCACCGCCAGCCGGAACTGGCCGTTCTCGTAGCTCGGAATCACCGCCTCGACCGGGTTCGGCCCGAAGCTCGCCGGTTCGGGCGGCCACAGCAACAACTCGCGCCCCACCCGCGCCATTACCGTGTTGCGCTTGACGAACAGCGCTTGGCCCGTCAGCCGTCCCTGCGTCAGCCGCCTCCGGCTCCACTCCTCTTTCGCCGCCGCCATCCAGGCCCGCCGCTGCTTCGGCGTCAGCACGGTGGGATCGCTATAGACCTTTGAGACCGTCTTCATAATCGCCCGCATCCGTTGTCGGGCCGGCGTGATGGGGTTAGCCGGGATCACATAGAGGCGGGCATGTTGGCGACTGCGAATACGGTAATAGACCACGCCCCAGCTCAGGTCTTTGCCGACGATGGCGGGAACTTGGGTCTGCCGGATGGCTTGGGCGGCGTAGGCGCGTCTGGCGGCCGGGTCGGTGAGGGCGGCGGAGAGATCGGTTCGGGTGAGCCAGGCTATGGGATCCACGGACCATCCGGGCCGGCCACGGAGGTTGGCCTGGATGCAGCAGCAAAGGGGTGGGGCGCTTGCCGGGTCGGAGACCGGCGTTCCAGCGGCGGGTTGGTGAAGGAGTGTCGCCGGGTCGGAGACCGGCGCTCCGGGGTCAGGTTGCGCCGCCGCCAGGCAGCGGCGAATGGCGTTTTGTGCCCTCGGGCTGAGGGAAATGTCATTTGCTATGCTCATAGTGTTGAGTGATGGGGTTTATTGAAAATTGGGCATTGAGAATTGGGCATGGGTCATCAAGCCCCGGCCTCTTCCGAAGAGCGGAGCAATCGTCGCCAAGTTGCTGGCGAATGAAAGCTTTATGCAAAGGCATAATCATTTGCTATAGCGATTGGTGAGGCCCACCTTGGATTTACAATACACTGCGTAGCCGAATGAAAGTTAGGCGGCAGGCGCCGGCTAACGCATTGGCGACAATATGGCACGAATTACCCCCCGTGCAACTCTTTTCTCTCTCTTTTTTTCTCCGCAGCGTGGGCCGCACTCGGCAGCGCGCGCGGGCCGGAGCAGGTGCTCATTGACCTCGCGGAAGAAAGCCCGGTTTATCAGGAGTCAATGGAAGCGCGGTTCAAGTTCTACTACGAGATGCACGAGCGGGTGGTGAAGGCCGCCGGCGGCCTGGTCGAGTTTACCCACATCGGCGAGGACCTGGGCACCCAACGCGGCCCGGTGATGAGCAGGTGCGCTTTCGAAAAGCTGTTCTGAACCCTGTTCAGGCGCGTTCCAACATCGCATCAACGATGATCCGCGCCGCCTTTTCATAAGGCACCAGGTCCGTGTTAATCGTAAGGTGGTACAGCAGCGGGTCATCAATGTCGGCCTTGAAATGCTTTTTCAGGTAGCGCTGTCGCCCGCGATCCTCCCGGCGGATGAGCTCCAACGCTGCCTCCTTGCTGAGGCGGTGGAACTCCTGGATGTGCGCGACGCGTTTCTCCAACGAGCCGACGAGCCGGACATGAAAGACGTGATCAAATTTGGCGGTGAGGATGGTGGCGCCGCGGCCAATCACGATTACGTTCCCCAGCTCCACCAGGCGGAGGATCGTGTCGGCCGTCTGGCGGACCAGGGTCCAGGAGGGCGGATGCAAGCCGAACAATTCATCCATCGTGTCCTCAATCTCGGAGACCTTGTCTTCCGGCATGAACCGGGCGAGGTGCTGGGGCAGATTGTGATCCTCCAGGACTTTCTCCACCAGGTTGCGGTCAAAAACCGTCCACGGGCGGGCGTCTTTGGAGGTACGGGCCTGGAGGCAGGCGGCGAGCTTCTCCGCCACGGTATGCGCGCCCGAGCCGGTCTGGCGGGACATCGTCACGGCGCGCCAGAGGCCGCCCGGTTCGGCGGAAGGCAGTCCCTTGCCCGCGGGCTGTAGTTGGGTATTGATGAACGTCCGACATCGCTCCAGTCCATGTGACAGGTTCATAATCTTTCTCTGCTCCCAAATTTAACTTCGGTTCTTGCGTTCCAACAGTCCGGCCCTTTGGCCAGCCCCTATCCTAACTTACGCTGCCGGCAAAGGCTATCCAATTCACCCGGCACGATTTGAGCCGCACTAATGCCAGGTATTAACAGAGCGGGCCGGATGGCTCTTGTCCAAGCGCGAGCCCCGGCGCCTTTTCGGCCACGGAACCGGCCACATTGCCCCCTTTTGCAGCCCTCCGGGCGTGCTCGTTTCCAAGACACGCTGTCTGAAAAGCCTTCAGCCGGGGGCAGGCGAACGGGGATCGGTTAGAAGTATTTCAAAACATCCTGATCCTGCGCCATGCCCCAGGGCAGCGATAAACGTCCGTAAACCCCTATGGTCAAGCATGATCTGGCATTAGATTTACTTCATTTATTGTTCGGACCTTATCCGGACCCTGGGTCCCGGGGGATTTGCCCCCAAGCGGTTGGCAACGTTTATGCAGGGGCCAAGGCGTTGTATGTTGTTTTCAGTATCTTCTGTTCGGGTGAGGCGCGCGGCTCTCATTGCTCTTCTCTGGGGCGGTTTTTCTGCCCTGACACCGCTGGCATCTTTTGCCGCTGGAACCGTCACGCTGGCCTGGGACCCAAGTCCCGGGACCGACGTTATCACCAACTATAACCTCTACTACGGCGCCGCCAGCGCCACGTACACCAACGTGGTCGCGGCGGGCACCAACACCACGGTGTCCATCTCCAACCTGGTCGATGGCACCACCTATTATTTCGCCGCCACGGCCGTTGATACCAACGACCTGGAGAGTGCTTACTCCACGGAAGTATCCACTCTCATTCCCACTAATGCTACGAACTCGCCGCCTACGCTTAACGCGCTGGCCAACCTCACTATCAACGAGAATGCCGGCCTCCAGACCGTTAACCTGTCCGGCATCACCTCCGGGGCCACCAACCAGACCCAGACGCTGACCGTCACCGCCACCTCCAGCAATACGGGGCTGATTCCGACGCCCGCGGTCAGCTACACCAGCCCCAACACGACAGGTTCGATCACCTTCACCCCGGTCGCTTCTGCCTACGGCTCCGCCACGGTCACCGTTACGGTCAACAATGGCGGCGCCAGCAACAACATCGTCTCCCGCACCTTCACGGTCACCGTCAACCCGGTCAACCAGCCGCCGACGCTTAACGCGCTGGCCAATGTTACCATCAATGAGAATGCCGGACTCCAGACCGTTAACCTGTCCGGCATCACCTCCGGGGCCACCAACCAGACCCAGACGCTGACCGTCACCGCCTCTTCCAGCAACACAGGTCTGATTCCGACTCCGGCGGTCAGCTACACCAGCCCCAACACTACAAGTTCGATCACCTTCACCCCCGTCGCTTCTGCCTACGGCTCCGCCACGGTCACCGTTACGGTCAACAATGGCGGGTTGAGCAACAACATCACCTCCCGCACCTTCACGGTCACCGTCAACCCGGTCAACCAGCCGCCGACGCTTAACGCGCTGGCCAATGTCACCCTCAACGAGAATGCCGGGCTCCAGACCGTTAACCTGTCCGACATCACCTCGGGCGCCACCAACCAGACCCAGACGCTGACCGTCACCGCCTCTTCCAGCAACACAGGTCTGATTCCGACGCCCACGGTCAGCTACACCAGCCCCAACACGACAGGTTCGATCACCTTTACCCCCGTCGCTTCTGCCTACGGCTCCGCCACCGTCACCATTACGGTCAACAATGGCGGCGCCAGCAACAACATCGTCTCCCGCACCTTCACCGTCACCGTCAACCCGGTCAACCAGCCGCCGACGCTTAACGCGCTGGCCAATGTCACCCTCAACGAGAATGCCGGCCTCCAGACCGTCAACCTGTCCGGCATCACCTCGGGCGCGACCAACCAGACCCAGACGCTGACCGTCACCGCCTCTTCCAGCAACACAGGTCTGATTCCGACTCCGGCGGTCAGCTACACCAGCCCCAACACTACGGGTTCGATCACCTTCACCCCCGTCGCTTCTGCCTACGGCTCCGCCACGGTCACCGTTACGGTCAACAATGGCGGGTTGAGCAACAACATCACCTCCCGCACCTTCACGGTCACCGTTGATCAGGTTGACCAGCCGCCGACCATCTCCAGCATCACCAACCTGCTGATTGCTATGGACACGGCCACCCCGCCGATTCCGTTCACCATCGGCAGCGCGACGACTCCGGCCGCGAACCTCACGCTCTCCGGCAGCTCCGACAATACGACCCTCGTGCAAGCGACCAACATAGTTTTTGGCGGCAGCAACAGCAACCGCACCGTAACCGTCACGCCCGCATCCGGCCAGACTGGCGTTGCCGACATCACCATCACCGTCAGCGACGGGACGGACACCGCCCAAAGCGTTTTCCAGTTGAGTGTGCGACAGCGGCCCGCAGCGCCCGGGGATCTCCATATTACAAGTACCGAGCCTTAGTATCGCGGCAAGAAAGTTTCGTTACAAGGCTGCTTTCTGGATTCCCTCTCCTCCTTGGGAGGGTTAGGGAGAGGAGGCCGTTTGTATCGTGATTTAATTGTCACAACACTAGCAGGGCCGACCGCACAATCTGCTGCGACAGCAATCCCGGGCAGAGCCCTGCTGCCCGGGATTTAACAGCTTGCCGATGTCATCCACTTCACCGGCACATTCGCCATCAAACCTTATCGACACGTGTTTTGAAATGCTCTACGCGGGATGCGTAAGCCTCACGCAAAATGCGTGAAAATCTCGTGCTTCACGCAGGTAGCGTACGCGTTTTTCCTTAGGCTTTCGCTAAAAAAGCGGTCTGGCACCGTCTTTGCTCAGAGGGTTGGTGCAATGAGGCATTTGATTGCGTTCAGGATGGGGCCGGCACGAGGTTGGGGAAACCCGGACAATCCGCCAGGCCCGCGGCGCGCCAGCCCTGAGGGCGGGAACAACGCAGGGGCGCCCGGCGGGTCGGGGTGCGGCACGAGGATGCGAACGATCTGCGTCTGGGGGCTGTTGTTGCTGCTGCGAGCAATGGCGCTCGCCGATGGAATGGTGTTCCCACCAGTGGCCTTCCCGGCCCACATCCCGATGCCCGACCAGCAGGCGCTGATTCACTTCACGAACGACACCGAGCGCCTGGTGATCGAAACGCGCTTTACCGCGGCGGGCACGAACTTCGCGTGGGTGGTGCCGCTGCCCAGCCAGCCGATCGTGGAAGCCGCCAGCACCGGGTTGTTTCCAACACTGCGCTACCTGTTCCAGCCGCGCGTGATCCACAACGTGCGTCATTACTACCTGTGGATTCTGGGCGTGATCGCAGTCGCGCTGCTGATACGTGCGGCGTTCCGATCGTCCTTCTGGATGGGGGTTTTGGTTTTCCTCGGCATCTTCTATCTAGGGCTGTTGCTGCTGCTGCCCGCCTTGGCGCCCGCCGAGGCTAAGACGGGCGGCGCGGCGACTCCGGCTCAAGCCGTCTCCATTCTTGACCGGCGCGTCGTGGGCGTGTTCGACACCACCACCATCGCTTCGCAGGACCCGAGAGCCTTGCAAAACTGGCTGCGGGAGAATCAGTTCGTGGTGTCCGCTGACAGCGATCCCGTCATCGCCAGCTACGTCAAGGAAGGCTGGGTGTTTGTCGCCGCCAAGCTCCGCCGCGACCTGCCGGACCTGCAAACCAGCACCCCCCACCCGCTCTCCTTCACCTTCAAGACCGCTCGCCCGGTCTATCCTATGCGGCTGACCGGCGTCGGCAACGGCCCGCTGCGCGTCGAACTTTACGTGTTCGGCCCCAGGCGCGCCACGGCCCCTCATTTCAAAATCGAACGCTGCACCCGGCCTGGCTATCCGACGCCGTCCGGTGGTTGGGCTCGCTACTTACCGGAAACCCCCAATATTGTCCATCCCCTGCTTCGCCAATGGGTCGCGGGCGCACCCGTGGCGACCAAGCTCGCGGCAACGCTGACCCCCGCCGACATGCGGCAGGATGTATGGCTGGACTGGACCTTCTTCCGGGAGAAGAGGAGCCATCTGTTCAGCCGGGCGGGAGCGTGGTCTTATGCTTTCAATTGGGGGGCAGGGGTGTTGGCGGCGGGGCTGCTGTTGGCGTGGCTCGCCTCCTTGGGCAGTGAAACGGTCCGCCGACGGCTGCCCAGGCTCGGCGCGGGCGCGACCGTGCTCGGCCTCGCCCTGGCCGGCCTGTTGTACTGCGCTTTGCCCACAACCGAAGTCCGGCTGGCACGGATGCCCGCAACAGAGACATACTATAATCTCTATTATCCCTTGCTCTTTTTGGGGGACGAAACCAACCTGACAGCCGCCACCGCTCGAGCTATTCTGGCTAATCCTACCAATTCGATCAGCGCGAAGGATTGGAGGTATGAATTTCGCGGCGACCATTGGGACAACCTTCTGCTGGGGGGCCAGTTTCGGGAGGAGGATTCTCCCGGCAATTATACCTTCCGTGAGACTGCCGGCGGACTCGAGTTCATCACCTATGATGCGCAAGGGGCCGATCATGTGCTCGGCACGCTGCCGCGGTAGCCAGGCCGCGGGAGCTCGCGATAGAGTTCTAATCAGCGGCTATCCAACTTGCGCAGCGCGAACGTGTAGGCGCCGATGGCGACGGCTTCGCTGGTGCCGAGGCGGGACATGCCGACGCCAATGCGCTGCAAGGGGTCGTATTGCACTTTCTTCTTGCTGCCGGGCACGGTGATCGTGCGCGTCTCACCTTTGAGAAACGTCTTCAGTTGCGCCGGGTCTTCCAGGTTGAAAGCGACCGAGGCCAGCCGGCGGAACTTGTTGCCCTTGGGGCTGGTGTAGGTGTTGTTCAACTCGTTGACCAGCGCGGGGAGGAAGAGCGGCGAAGCGCCCGAGATGCCGCCGCCGATGACCCCCAGGCCGTCCACCAGCGTGAGCGCCTGGGCCATGGCGTCGCCGACCACCTCGCCCAGTTGGCGGAAGGCTTCGATGGCCGCCGCCTGGTGGCCCGGCTTGGCGCCCGTGCCGATCTCAAAGATGTCCTTGGGTTCGGGCGCTTGCTCGAAAGGAATGCCGGCCTTCTGGGCAAAAACGCGACGGACAGCGCGGATGCTGGCGCCTTCCTCGACGTTCGTTTCCGGGTGGAGCTTGTTGCGCAGCAGCCAGACCTCGCCGGCCATCGAGTTGTCGCCGATGAACAGCTCACCGTTGCGGGCGATGCCGCCGCCGAACCCGGTCCCGAGCGTCACGCCGAAGAGGTTGTGGTAACGTTTGGGGCTGCCGGCCTTTTCGAGCAGGCCGTTGACGTAGGGCAGGAAGCCGGCAATGGCTTCGCCATAGACGAAGAGGTCGCCGTCATTGTTGATAAAGGTCGGGATGCCAAAGCGCTCCTCAAGCATCGGCCCGAGGGCGACGCCGCCGCGGAAGGCGGGGAGATTGCCGAGGTCGCCGATGACCCCGCTGGGGTAATCGGCCGGGGCCGGGAAGACGAAACTGATCGCGACCGGCGGCTCCGGGCATTGCTGCTTAACGCGGGCAAAGCCCTCGACGATGTTAGCCAGGCATTGGTCCAGGTTGTCGCCATTGGACGGCAGGGTGACGGTTTGAGTGACGGGCTTGGCGCCGCGGATGCCGGAGAAACGGAAGTTGGTGCCGCCCGCGTCGAGGGTCATGACGATGCGTTTGTCGGAGCTGGATTTCATGGGTTCGTGGTTGGTGACTGGTGATTGGGGACTGGTGACTGGTGATTAGTGATTGGTGATCGTGGTGCGTGGTGCGTGAGAGATGTCATGCCGGGTGCGGCGTTCGGCGGGAGATCAAGCTTTGGCGGACGCTGCCGGTTTCCGGCCCCCTTTGAGCGAGAGCAGGAAGAGGTAGGCGAAGCAGGCGGCGGGGACGACGAAGGCCAGGGCCTCCAGCCTTTGGTCGAGCAACCAGCCCATGAGGAGAGGAACAATGGCACCACCGGAGATGGCCATGCACATGAGGCCGCTGAGTTCATTGGCACATTGGGGGCGCTCCTCGACCGTGATGGAGAAGAGCATGGGCCAAATATTGGCGAAGCCGAGGCCCGCGGCCACGACGCCCGCGAGGGACAGGGGCTTTGATCCCACCATAAAGGCCCCGGCACCCAGCAGCCCCAGCAGGGCGGAAAGACGGAAGCAGGTGCGGGGGGTCATAATCGTCAGAACGGCGCTGCCCAGGATTCGGCCCAGGGCGAGTACGGCGAAGAAAAGTGTCGGGCCGAGGGTATTTGCCGTCTGCTTATCCAGGCCAAAGCCCATTAATGTGGGCTTGAGAAAGCGGCCCATTGATGACTCGGCACCCACGTAAAGGAAGATGCCGAGAACCGCCAGGAAAAAGATGGGTTCGGTCAAGAGGTCGAGGCTCGAGCCGATGCTGGGCGGTTCATCCGCCTTGGTTTCCTGCACCTTCAAAAACGCAACGGATACGAACGCCAAGGTCATGAGAACGCAGAAGAGGGGGAAGGCGGCGCGCCAATCCATGCTCTTAAAGAGCGCCAGTCCAGCCAGGGCGGTCACCAGAAAAGTGGAAGCGGTGCTGCCGATACCCTTGATCCCCTGGGCAAAGGCGAGGTTGCGGCTGTACCGGCCCTCGGCGCTAACGTCGCGCATGATGGGGTTACCCGACACCTGCAAGAAGGTTGTTCCCACGCCCAGAAGGAAGATGCAGCCCAGCAGGACCGGAAAGGTGGGCACTGTAAAGGACGGGGTCACGAGGGCGGCGGCGTTGATTCCCAACCCAAGGAGCAGCAGTTTCTTCTTGCCAATCCGGGCTGCCAACAGCCCGCCCGGAACACTGAACACGGCAAATGCGATGAAGACAACGAAAGGCAGCAATGTGGACATTACGTTGCTGAGAGCGTAGTGCTCTTTCACCGCGTCGGAGTTGGGCCCCATGGCGTCCGCCAGGCCCATGAGGAAAAACGCCAGGAAGATCGGAAGGGTTCTCATTCGATTTATGATGCCTTTCTCAGTTCGGTGTTTGGTTGTCGGTTATCAGAGTGCGCGATTGTATTAGGCAGGCCGTCTCCTGCCTAGCTGTTTCTCAGAGTGTCAACCCTTTATCCCCCAACCGCCGCCGGGGCGGTCAGATGGCGCCCGGCGCGATAGCCGTAAAGGCCGTAAAAGGCGATGTAAGCGAAGGCGATCATGGGCACGATAAACGCGAACTGAATGCCCCAACGGTCGGCCACCTCGCCCAGGGCGCGGGGCAGGAGGGCGCCACCGAGAATGGCGATGACGAGGAGCGAGGAGGCCTGGCTCTTGAGCGGGCCGAGCCCCTCGATGGCGAGGGAGAAGATGTTCGACCACATGACCGAGCAGAACAGGCCGACGCACAGGATGGCCCACTTGGCCGTCTCGCCGGCGGTCATGATGCCGGTGAGCATCAGGATGATGATGATGCCGCTAAACAGCGCCACCATGCGGTGAGGCTTCTCGCCGCTCAGGAAGAAGGCGGCCAGCAGGACGGCCAGAAAGACGCCGTAGCGCAGGACGTTGGAAAGGCTGCACAGCTCGACTCCGCGGCTTAAATCCAAATGGAACACCTTGCCAATCGCGGGCAAGATCTGCGGCAAGAGGAGGATGACAATAAAGGCGGTCACGGGCGTGGCAATCACCAGGGTGTTCTTGAGGGTTTTGCGCATGTCGCTCAAGGCAAACGCCCCCATAAACCGCCCAATCATCAGTCCGCCCCAGTAGAAGGCCAGGTAGCCGCTGGCGGTTTCTTTGGCGATCTTGCCCAGGCGCTCCGTGCCGAGGAAGTTGACGATGGCGCTGCCCGTCGAAATCTCGCCGCCCACATACATGAAGATGGCGATCATGCCCAACAGCGTGTGCGGATACTTCAGCGGGCCAATGCCACGGCTCATCTGCTCCACGTTGGTGAAATTGGGCACATGGGCAAACCAGAACAGCACCGCCAACAGAATGTAAACCCCCGCAAAACAGAGGTAGGGAATCTTGACCGAATCCGCGCCATGCACGCCCGGACGATTAAACACGGTGAAGATCAGCCAGCCGCCAATGATCGGCCCGATGGTGGTGCCGAAGGAATTAAAACCCTGCGACAGGTTCAGCCGGCTGGAGGCGGTGCGCTCCGGGCCGAGAATGGTCACATAAGGATTGGCGGCAATCTGGAGCATGGCCAGACCCAAACCGACGATGAACAACGCCGTCAGGAAAAACGGGTAAGAGGTCATCATGGCCGCGGGATAGAACAACGCGCTGCCGACGGCCCCGATGAGCAACCCGATGATGACCCCCCGCTTGTAGCCGATGCGGTTGATCGGGTCGCCGTAAAACATGGAAATCAGATAATAAACCAACCCCCCGATGGAATAAGCGCCGAAGAAAGCAAACTGGACCAGCATCGCCTGCCGGTAGTTGAGCGTGAAGGCTTCCTTGAAGCGCGGGATGAGGATGTCGTTCAAGACATTGATGAACCCCCACATGAAAAACAGGATGGTCATGATCGCGAAGGGGCCGCGGTAGGTTTGGCCATTGGCGGCCTGGGAGGCGGGTGCCGCCGGTCGGGTGGGGCTGCTAATGGTTGCCATAGTGGGGCGTGTTAAAACATGAATTTGCGGTCGTGTCCAGATCGGAGATGCGGCGATGGAGGAGGGAGTGGTGGAGTGAGGGAGTGAGGGAATGATGGATTAGGGGATTGATAGTTCGGTGGATGGCTGAGCGGGTGGGTTTTGGGGGGCAAAGGGGATATTGAGCCGCAAAATCATGGAGATGCCGGTACGAGAGCTTGCCAGAACGCCAAAGGGAAAGTAACTTTTGCCTATGACGACAACCGTCGAGGCCATCTATGAAGACGGGGTGCTGAAGCTTCCAGGGAGGCTGCCTTTGCCTGAGAAAGCTCACGTCAAGGTAACTATTGAGAGCGGCACCACCGGCAGGGAGGACGCGGAACGGAGCGCCTGGCTGAAGCTTAGCGAAGAAGCTCTGACCACAACCTGGGACAATCCCGACGACGACGTTTTCAATGAGCTTCTCAAAAGGTGAAGTCGTCCTGCTGCCGATTTTAGCCGGACGGTGACATACGCGGCCGGGACCCGGATCAAGGGGTGGTCCCGGGCATGGCTGCGGGCGGGCGGCTGGCGGGGGCGGTGGCCCAGTGGTGATCCGGGGCGGAGGTCATGTCAAAGATGATCTCGCCGCCAGCCACCAGTTGGTCATGGGTGAGGAAAACTTTGTCGAAGGGCTGGCCGTTCAGTTTGGCGCCGCGGATGTAAGGACGCTGCGGGCCGTTGTGCTCGGTGGTAATGGTGAAGGGCTTGCCCCCGGCGAGCGTGAGCGTGGCGCGGTCGAAGAGGGGGCTGCCGATGCAGTAAGCGGTGTCGCCGGGGCAAACCGGGTAGAAGCCGAGGGCGCTGAAGACGTACCAGGCCGACATCTGGCCGGTGTCCTCGTCGCCGCACAGGCCGTCGGGGGTCGCCTGGTAGAGTTGATTCATCGCCAGCCGGATGCGGGACTGGGTTTTCCAGGGCTGGCCGGCATAGTCATAGAGGTAAATCATGTGGTGGACAGGCTCGTTGCCGTGGGCGTATTGGCCCATGTCAATCGCGGCCATCTCGGTCATCTCGTGGATGGGGTTGCGGTAGGTGCCGGCTTTGAAGGTGTTGGGCGTGGTGAAGACAGCGTCGAGCTTGGCGGCGAATGCCTTTTCACCGCCCAGCAGCCGGATGAGGCCGGGCATATCCTGCATTACGCTCCAGGTCCAATGCCACGAGCAGCCTTCGGTGAAGGGGCCGCCCCATTCGGTCGGGTCGAAAGGCTCGCACCACGAGCCGTCGGCCTTGCGTCCGCGCATGAAGCCGGTGCTGGCGTCGAAGAGGTTGGTGTAGTTCATGGCCTTGCGGGCGAACTGCTCGGCCTCGGCCTGGCGGCCAATGGCGCGGGCGAGTTGGGCGGCGCAGAAGTCGTCGTAGGCGTATTCGAGGGTCTTGGCGGCGGCCTCGGCGAAGCTGGGTTCGCCGCGAACGCTGGAATAGGGCACGTAACCGAGCTTGTTGTAATACTCTACGCCGTCGCGGCCGATGGAGCGGCAGTGATCCGGCGCCTGGGTGTTGGCGTCGTGCATCATGGCAGCCAGAGCCTTTTGGGCGTCGAACCCGCGGATGCCTTTGGCCCAGCCGTCGGCCAGCAGCGAGAAGGCGTGGTTGCCGATCATGCAGGCGCGGTGGCCGGGACTGGCCCACGAAGGCAGCCAGCCGCTCTGGTCATAGGCATTGAGCAGGCCCTGGAGGATTTCGGCGCTGACTTCCGGGAACAGGAGGTTGTAGAGCGGGTGGGCGGCGCGGAAGGTGTCCCAGAAGCCGCTGTCGGTGTAGAGCACGCCTTCATGCAGTTTGCCGTCGTAGGGGCTGAAATAGACGGGACGGTCGCTTTCGTTGAATTCGTAGAAGCGGTGCGGATAGAGAATGCTGCGGTAGAGCGCGCTGTAGAACGTGCGCCGCTGCTCGTCCAGGCCGCCTTCGAGGTGAACGCGGCCCAGCGCCTGGTTCCAGCGCTCCTCAGCCCGCTGGCGGAGGGTATCGAAATCGGCATCGCCGACCTCGCGCTGGAGATTCCGCAGGGCCTGCTCGGGGCTGATGAACGAGGACGCGACCTTGCAGCCGACCCGCGTGTCGGCGCTCATGCTGGACGAGAGGAGTTGCTTCGCGCCTGCGCCTTGCGACGGCTTGCTGCCCACGACCTTGCCAGCGCTCGTGTTGAATTGCAGGAAGGCGCCTGCGTGCTTGCCTTCGAGCTTCGCGCCGCCCGGTTGCACGGAGTCCGGCGACCAGACGCCATAGGCGGAGAACGGACGGTCGAAGACAATCACGAAGTAGTTGGCGAAGTCCTTGGGCACACCCCCGTGGTTGAAGCGGCTGATGCCGACGACCTTGTTCTCCGCGGGGATGATCTCGACCGATGAGCCGCCCGGGAACGCATCCAGCACGACGTAGGCGTCGCCGGGCTGTTCAAAGGTGAACCGGAAGCGCGCGCAGCGCTCGGTCGGGGTGACTTCGGCGACCGTCTTCCAGGTGTCCAGACGCACGCGGTAATAGCTCGGCTGGGCGGTCTCGTCCTCGTGGCGGAAGGCGGAGGCGCGGTCGTCTTCCTTCAAAGCGAGCTTGCCGGAGACCGGCATGAGGGCGAAGGCGGCGTAATCGCCGATCCAGGGGCTGGGCTGGTGGGTCTGGCGGATGCCGCGGATTCTCGTATCCTGGTACCGGTAATAGAACGAGTCGCTGGCGGGGCGTGTGTAGGGCGCCCAGGTGTTCATCGGGAAGGGCAGGGCGATAGCGGGATACTCGTTGCCGTGTGAATAGCCGGAGTCCGAATCGG
Organism: Verrucomicrobiota bacterium; assembly: GCA_050011195.1. GTDB lineage: Bacteria > Verrucomicrobiota > Verrucomicrobiia > Limisphaerales > UBA8199 > PALSA-1440. The sequence goes on from JBEKJO010000087.1 coordinate 17,608, forward strand.
TCCCCTGAAGCGGATTCGCCAGCATGACAAGCGGGGGTGTCGCCGCGCAGGCGCTTGCGGCGCCAAGGAGGCAAACCATGAAAAGGAGTCGGAGTCTGTTCATAATCCTGGATTTGGGGTTGCTCGCCACCGCTACGGCACGCTTGAGTCCGCCGCTGTCAATGGCAGATGGCTCTGTTTTTCATTCGCGGCCTCGGGCTGGGGGGCGGCCACTGCCGCCGGGTTCTCGCGCAGGCGCACCAGCGCGGGCCGGACCAGCCGCCCCTGGAACGTGTAACCCGTCGCGATGGTCTCCGCCACGACGGCGTCCGGGGGCGGTTTGGCCCCCGCCTCGACCAACTGATGCCGCTGGACATCGAACGGCTCCGCCTCATTTGCCGTAAAAGGTGTCAGCCCGACGCGCCGCGCGGCATCCCGGCAGGCACTCTGGAAGTTGCCCAGTTGCTCGATCAAGTTCGGCTGTCCTGACCGGAGCGCGCCCTGGTGCAAGGCATACACATGATCGAGCATCCGCACCACCACTTGGAGCCAGTCGCTTTCCGCGCGGCGCAGCTTCTCGACCTCGAGCCGCAACGTCGCTCGCTCGCTGTCGTTGGCCTGCTGCATGAATTCCGTGAATGCCTTCACCTCCGCCGTCATCCGCTCGGCTATCTCCCGGGCCGAACGCGCGGTCTTGTCGGCCTGGTCCTGCGCGTCCTGCCACTGGCTGGTGGCGCCGCTGATTTGCGCCGCGATGCCCTCAAGGTTATGCAGTTGGGACACGACGGTGGTCAGCGCCCCCGCTTCGGCCAGCTTGACCAGCGCGTCGTATTCGAGCAGGAAGGGCGCGAGGCCCAGCAGTGCGCCGCCCACGACGCACAGCACCACAAAACACAGTTCCCAATGCCCCAGCGCGAACTTGCTCTGCCAGGCGATGAAACAGGCCATCCCCAGCAGCAGGCCGTCGCCCAGAAAAAATGGCCACTTGGACAACTTCGGTGCGCTCAGGTCGCTCATTGCCGCAAGGTGTAGAGCAGAACCGCCCGAACTTCAAGCGCAGGAATGCAAGTAAAACCCGCCTTCCACACTCCGCACTCCGCCTTCCGCATTCCCCCTTCCGCATTCCGCCTTCGGCACTCCGCATTCCACATACCGCACTCCGCACTCCGCATTCCGCATTCTGCATTCTGCATTCTGCATTCCGCATTCCGCACTCCGCATTCCGCATTCGGACCGCCTTTCGACTCGACTATCCGCGCCCGACTGCCCAAACAATGAGGCGTGCGGACGTGCGTCATTTTCAATCCAGCGGCCCGGGGCGAAAAAGCCAGACGCTTCCGCCGTCACCTCGACGCCATCGGAAGGGAGAGCACGCTCAAACTGACCGCCGCCGCCGGGGATGCGCGCCCGCTTGCCGCCGAAGCCGTCGGCGAAGGGTTTGAGGTCATTGTCGCCGCCGGCGGCGACGGCACCCTCAATGAAGTCCTCAACGGCATCGGCGACGTGCCGGACGGATTCGAGCGCGCGCGCCTGGGCGTGCTGCCGCTCGGCACGCTCAATGTGTTTGCCCGCGAGCTGGCCCTGCCCACCCGGCTAAACGCGGCGTGGGCTGCCATTCGCCAGCGGCGCGAAACGCGCATTGACCTGCCCAGGGTGGAATACCGCGCCAACGGCACGCCGCAGCGCCGCTATTTTGCGCAGTTGGCCGGCGCCGGCCTCGATGCCCGGGCCATCGAACTGGTCCAATGGCAACTCAAGAAGAAGATAGGGCAACTGGCTTACATTGTGTCCGGGCTGAAAGCCTTGCTGGGCGCCCAGTCAAAAATCACTGTGGCGGGCGGCGAGCACTCGGTAACCGGCGAGCTTGTCCTGATTGGCAATGGCCGGCTCTATGGCGGGCCATTCAAGCTGTTCCCGCAAGCCGATTTGCGCGACGGCCGGCTCGACGTTTGCGTCCTTCCCCGGGTCAACTGGCTCACCCTCGCCCGCTGCGGTCCCAGTCTGTTGCTGCGCCGCACGCTGCCCGCCTCCGCCGTCGAGGTCTTTCAGGCCGAGTCGCTCGCGCTCACCAGCCCCTCCCCGACCCTCGTTTCACCAGAGACCTGTCGGCGATCCCCCCTTCCCATGAACCCTGATTCGCCAGAGAATTGGCCACCAGACCCCCTCTCCCCTTCCGAAGGGGAGAGGGCTGGGGAGAGGGGTCCGTCTTTGCCTGGGGGTTCAGGGGCGCAAAGCGCGTCAAAGGGGCGGGGTGTTCTCTCCCCGACCCCCTTCGAACTCGATGGCGAACTCATTGGTCACCTGCCCGCGACCTTCTCCCTCGAACGCTCCCGCCTGCGCGTCATCGTGCCCTGAGTGGGAAGGGATACGCGCAGAGCACTATGAAGAAAGAGCAGTTCCCCGGAGCATACTGGTATCATCTTGCTCGTAATCTTAATCTTAATCTCCCCGTTTCGATCTCGCCCCCCCTGAGCCGCGAGCGTTAGAACCCTGTCCATCCCGTCCACCCTGTCCATCCCGTCCACTCAGTTTTGCCTCCCTCCCCCCCTCTGGCCCCGGCTCAGGCACCATCAACCATCAACTCCCCCAACTATCCACTTGCCGCCCCCCTTCGCTCCCTTCGCGCGACCCTTCCCCTTCGCTCTTCGTGTGGTTCGTGTCTTTCGTGGTCCCTCCGGCAATTGGCAATTTTCAATTTGCAATTCCCCCTCCGCCCCTTATCCTCCCACCGATGGATGCCACCAGTTACCACGACATCAAGAGCACTCTCCGCCAGCTCTATCTGGACGACCCCCGCCCCTGGCTCGTCGGCTTCAGCGGCGGCAAAGACAGCACCTTGCTGGCGTCCCTCATCGTCGAAGTCGTCGCCGCCATCCCCGACGCCCAGCGCAAAAAGCCCGTCGCCGTCCTCTGCACCGACACCCGCGTCGAAATACCCGCCATTGTCGAAATGGTCGAAAGCACCCTCGCCCGGATGCACAAGTTTTCCCGGCAGAACAACCTCAACCTCGAAACCCATCTGCTCAAACCCCCGCCCGAGCAATCCTTCTGGGTCAATATCATCGGCCGCGGCTACCCTCCGCCCAATCGCACCTTCCGCTGGTGTACTCAGCGCCTCAAGATTGACCCCGTCACCGCCTTCGTGAACCAGCGCATGGGGCACTGGGGTGAAGCCATCCTGCACCTTGGCGCGCGCCGCGCCGAGAGCGCCTCCCGCGCCCAGACCATGGCTAATCGCAGCTCTCGCGACGGTCTCAACCGCCACCCGGACCTCCCGCGCGTCTGGGTCTCCAATCCCATCGAATTCCTCTCCACCGAAGAAGTCTGGGCCTACCTCCTTCAAAAGCCAAACCCCTGGGGCGGCGACAACCGCCCCCTCTACAAACTCTACGCCAACGCCTCCAACGGCGAATGCCCCATCCAGATTGACACCAGCACCCCAAGTTGCGGCAACTCACGCTTCGGCTGCTGGACCTGCACCGTCGTGGACCGCGACAAGGCCAGCGAGGGCCTGCTTGCTGCCGGCGACGAGCGCATGGAACACCTCATCCAGTTCCGCGACACCCTCCTCGAATTCCGCGAACCCGCCAACGGCTGGCGTGACAGCCGGCGCATGAACGGCAACGGCGGCCCCGGCCCCCTCAAGATCGAAGGCCGCCGTGAACTCCTCAAACGCCTCCTCGCCTTGCAAGAGGAAACCCACCTCCAACTCATCAGCCCCGAAGAACTGCTTCTCATTCAGCAAATGTGGAAAGCCGCCCGCGATCCCGACGACGGACGCGGCGTCGCCCGCATCGTCAACAAACAACGAGGTGTCATCATGAGTGCCGACCTGAAAGAACTAAACCGCCTCCGCGAATTGGAGGAAGAAGTCGCCCGGGAGAAAGGCATTAGCGCCGATATCCTCCGCCGCATGACCGCCAGGGTCGAGGAATACAGCGAAAGCCACCGCGCCCACGGCCTGCCCGACGACCTGCTCAATATCCTTAAGGACGACCTCGAACCCGAACGCGTGCGGCAGCCGGTGAACACCCGCCTCAACTAAGGAGGTATGGTCAAGGACCAGTCATACTGGCTCCACAAGCTCGCGACCCTGAGAATTGATCGTGCGCGCGGCGACCCAGCACCCCACAAGCCGCTGCTGCTATTGGCCGTCCTCGAAATGGCCGAGCGCGGCGAGCTTACCGGCCTTGAGTTGCCACTGTCACCTGACCTTGCTTTCCGCTTCAGCGTTTATTGGTCGGTCGTGGCTGAGCGCCGGAAAACGCGCCCGGATGTCCGACTCCCGTTCCATTACCTCAAAAGCTCCAGCATCTGGCAGCCGCTCATGCCCGACGGCAAACCGTCTCCCGACAAAAGACTCACAGCCAAGGTCCGCTTCGACCCAGCGTTCCTCAACTGTCTCCACGACAGCACTTTCTGCGACAACGCCAAGCGGGTCCTTATCGAGACGCCACCGTATTTCCGCACCGAAGAGCGCGTCGCTCTCTGCGCCATGTTGCGCCTCAAGCCGGCAGCGGCTGACAAACTAAAGGAAGGCGAACCGCTTTACACCGCGCCCGTCGAGCGGGGCCGCGACGCCCGCTTCCGCATTGAAGTGGTGGTCGTCGCCTACAAGCATACCTGCGCCCTAACCGGCTACCGCATGACCACGCTCGACATGGAGAGTATCGTGGACGCGGCCCATATCCACGAGTTCAGCGACAGCCGCAACAACGACCCGCGCAACGGTCTGGCCCTGTCCAAGAACGCCCACTGGCAATTCGACCGCGGCCTCTGGTCCATCACCGATGACTACCGTGTCGTGGTGAACCTTGACAAGTTCATCGAAGAGGGCGTCCCCGGTCAGAAGCTCGCCGATTTTGAGGGCCATCGGCTTTTCTTGCCGAGCGACCCGAAGCACTGGCCCGAACCAACACATCTGGCGTGGCATCGCACGAATAAACTGCACCCGAAGCTGTGACTTCTGGAAGATCCGCCATCCTAAAGATTCCATACGGCATTTCCAACGAGCGGCTCATCCACATTTCTGACGCGGCCCGTGGATTATCATGCGACTGTGTCTGCCCAGTGTGCAACGCAGTGCTACTCGCTCGAAAAGGGCCCAAGGTCCGGCAGCACTTCGCACATTATCGCCCGACTACCTGCCAGCCGGAGACAGTCGTCCACCGTATCGGCAAAATGCTGTTGCGTAAGTGAATCCAGGATGCGCTGGACACTCAACAGGAGATTCACATGACGTGGAGGTGCGCACATTGCGAGGGCATCCATGAAGGCAATCTGTTGAAGCGAGTGAGGTCAGTCGACCTTGAACACGACTTTGGTTCGTGCAGGCCTGACATCGCACTTTTCAAAAGAAGCGGCAAACCAATCGCATTCATCGAGATTATTGTAACGCATCCTCCAGACGAAAACCTGCGCCGGCATTGCCACGATCACTTGATCGAACTTCTCGAGTGCCATCTCAAAACCGAACAGGATTTAGAACAGATCACAAGATCAAGCCCGCTGGAAATAACTCACGGCAGTTATTGTCCACGAATGAGGTGCTCAAACTGCGGCGCACGCCTCCCCGCGCACAAGCTTCACTTGGTGACAGCGAAGTGTCCTTGTTGCACACGAGACATGATCATCGCATTCGCCTCCGACGACGGGGTTGTGCGCGGACCAGACGAGTTCTCCGATTATGAAATTGCAGCGGCTTGTCGCTACGGCGTCGTTCTGCAACTAAAGCACAGCAGGACTCTGAACACCGATTACATCGCGAACGTGTGCTCGCGATGCGGCGCATTCATCGGGAAGCATTTCATGCTGGAATACACGGATTCGAAAGCCCCCGCCTTTTGCTGGAGCTGTCGTCATGTTCAGCGGGCGCCATTGTGACCTGTTCCACAGACCGCTGATCCACGGCAACCGGTGCTGTTCTGATCCGGGGAGACGTAGGGGCTCACTCGGGTTACGCCCCCGCCAGCGCCCGGACGTGCAGTAATTCGTTAGCGGTCAACGGCTCAATCTGAGACTCGCGCACGGTGACCACGGCGACGGTTTCCCCCACCGCGTTGAACACTTCCAGACTGTAGCCCGGTTCCTGACCGGGCCGGCCCGGATGGGACTCTACCACGGTCGCCACGTCTCCACTGCGGAGCCCGTCCTTTGGCAGGTCCGCCTTCAAAGCCACCCGGGTGAACAATTCATACTTCATAGCTTGTCAGGGAATAAGGTAACAAACTTCGTCTGGTTTGTCGCGTCATCTTTCATCCAGATCGTCACCACCCGCAGGGCGCGCCCGTTCGGGCCGGTCAGCGTGCTGCGAATCCGGTACTTCGGGCCGTATTCGGTCTGCTCGAAGCAGTCAGCTTCCAGCGGCAGGATCTGTTGGCGGATGTCCCTCAGCAGCAGGTCAGCGTTATCCCGGGTGTAACCGGCCAACGCCAGAAATTCCGACTTATCATCCTCAATCCGCAGCCGCAGGAGATACTCCGTGATCTTGCGCGGGGCAATGACGGTGTTAGGTGGCAGTTTCACGGTGATTTCAACTACGAAGCATCTTCTCCGCCCGTTGCACTCCACTCAACATCTTTCCGACCTCCGCCCCCGTATTCGCCGTATCCAGCGAGAAGCGAATCATCTGCCGCGCCGCCACCGACTCCGGCTTCATGGCCTTGACCACGTGTGACGGCTCATCCGACCCGGCGAGGCACGCCGAACCCGACGACGCGCAGATGCCCTCTTGGTCCAGTAGGATCAGCAGCGCTTCGGATTCGATGCCGTGGAACGTAATGTTGATGGTATTGGCAAGCCGTTGCGACTTGTGGCCGTTCAACTCTGTGTTCGGAATCGAACTCAGGATGCCTTCCTCCAGCCCATCACGCAACGGACGCACTTTCTTCTCGTAGTCGGGGAGATGTTTCCGCGCCAGTTCTGCTGCCTTGCCCATACCGACAATCAGCGGCACGCTCTCTGTCCCGCCGCGCAGGTTCCGCTCCTGATGCCCGCCGTAAATCATCGGCGAAAACGGCGCTTTCCGCCGCACGTAAAGCGCGCCGACGCCTTTTGGCGCATGAAACTTGTGGCCCGTGAGCGAAAGGTAGTCGGCCCGCACCCCGCCGTCGGGGGACACGTCAATTTCTACCTTGCCCGCCGCCTGCACTGCGTCGCAGTGATAGAGCACACCCCGCGCGCGGCAAATCTCCGCAATCTCCTTCACCGGGAACAACACCCCCGTCTCGTTGTTCGCCCACATCAGCGACACGACGGCGGTTTCATCCGTGATCGCGTTTTCCAGGTCCGCGAGCTTCAGCAACCCCTCCCGGTCCACCGGCAGGTACGTCACGCGGTAGCCCTCCTTCTCCAGCGCCATGCAGTAATTCAGCACCGACGAATGCTCCACCGCCGACGTGACAATATGCTTCTTCGCCGGATTGGCCTTCAGCGCCGCCTGAATCGCCGCATTATTGCTCTCCGTTGCGCACGAAGTGAAAATGATCTCCGGCGGTCGCGCCCCGATCAATTCCGCCACCTGCCCCCGCGCCGTCTCCATCACCGCTTTCAGCTTCGACCCAAACCTGTATGTGCTGGACGGGTTCCCCCACTCCTCGCAGAAATACGGTCGCATCGCCTCAAAGACTTCAGGCAGAACCGGTGTTGTGGCGTTGTGGTCCAGATAAATCACAAGCTGATCCGGGATCAGCCTAGCCGAAGGCCCCTCAGCCTCGCAACCCCCTTTGGATTCTGCATTCTTCCTTCTGCCTTCTTCCCTCGCCCCCCTCGCAACCCCCTTTGAACCTAAAAACAGCAGAAAGAGAGGTTTTTGCCCTCTGGGACGGCGTTGCTGCCTGGGCGGGGCCGCCGGGGACGCGGTGGTGGGGCCGGAGCAGGGCCATAGCGGGCCCGTTGCA
>JBEKJO010000088.1:0-26121 GCA_050011195.1 Verrucomicrobiota bacterium
CCAATACCCAATCCCGTTCACGCTGGTGCCATTGACTGCCGTCGTCTCTCCGGGCCGCTCCGGGGGCAGCGGAAGGGGATTTGCCCTTGGCCATCCCTTGTCCCCCCTGTTGCTAATAGTGCCTTCCCAAAGTGGAAATGGTATTAACCCCCTGCTGCCCCCGTGCTCCCCCCTGCTGCTAAGGGGCCAGGGGGCCGGGTGCAGATCCAAAAGTGTCCGCTATTAGCCAGGTTTATTTTATGGCGTGGGAAAGCGTGAGGTGGCGGCCCGTCACCTGGTGACCCGTCACTGGTCACCCTGTGTACTGGCCTTTGGTACGCGCACAGCGAGGGTGGGTATATCAGGGCAGGGAAGGATCCGGTTCCACGCGCTACTGCAGGCGGGCACGATAAAACCGTGTCGCCAAATTCGACGATGCGGGGTCGGTGAAATAGAGCGGGCCAGCGCCCAGGGTGTTCGTCGTGATGGGAATCCAATTCACCAGGTTGCTCGAGCCCTCCACGACCAGCACCGAGCCGGCGCTGCCCGCCAAATTGAACCCAAACCCGCTGGGGCCGAACCCGAAGCTGCCGGAGCCAACTTGGATTACCGGCGGTGATACCACGAGCGCGTATGCCTGGCTCCCCGCGCAGCCGTTGGTATCGGTGGCAGTGACCGTAAAGGCGTTGGTGCCGGGGCCGCCCAACGGTCCGCTGAGGAGCCCGGTCGCAGACAGATCCAATCCCGCCGGCAGTCCGCCCGCGGTCACGAAGAACAGATAAGGCCCAGCCCCGCCGCCAGCAGCCAAGCTCTGCGCGTACGCCGCGCCGGGGGTCCCCCAGGGCAGAGTGGCGGGACCGACCGTGATGATCGGGCAGGCCACCACTTTGAGCACGGCCACCGCGCTGGTAGCCGAACCGTAGGCATTCGTGACGACAACGCTATAGCTACCCGCGTCGCTTGTCAGCAGGTTGCTGATGCTCAAGGTGTTGCCGCTCGAACCGCTAAGACGGCCGTTATCAAGCAGGTTGACGCCGTTGAGCCGCCATTGGTAACTAAACGGGGGGCCTCCAGCGACGGCTACCAGAAACCGGGCTGTGCCTCCCACAACGTTCGTCTGGCCTGGCGACTGGGCAGTGATCACGGGGGAAAGCCCCAGCCGAAAGATCACACCACCGCCGCCGCTGCCACCGTCTTCTGTTGTGCCGTAGAACTTGCCGTCGCTGCCCTGCACCAGGGCCGCGCTCGGGTGCGCCCCGTTAGTGTTGTTGAACGCCATGAGCGTCGTGAGTGTGCCCGCTGGCGTGATCCTGAAGACCGTTCCATCGCCGGCACTGCCTCCATAGAAGGTCGTGCCGTAGAAGTTGCCGTCGCTCCCCTGCACCAGACCCGCGTAAGGGTAGGCACCGTTCGTGTTGTTGAACGAGGCGAGGTTGGTGAGCGCACCGCTGGGCGTAATCCTAAAGACCGTCCCATCCCCGGCACTGCCCCCTTGTTTCGTCGTGCCGTAGAAGTTGCCGTCACTGCCCTGCACGAGGCCCGCCCAAGGGTAGGCACCGTTCATGTAGTTGAACGAGACGAGGTTGGCGAGCGCACCGCTTGGCGTGATCCTGAATACATTCCCATACCCGGCACTGCCCCCGTATTGTGTCGTGCCGTAGAAATTGCCGTCGCTGCCCTGTACCAAGCCCGCGCGAGGGAAGACGTCATTCGGGTAGTTGAACGAGGCGAGGTTGGTGAGCACCAAGCTGGGTGTGATCCTAAAGACATTCCCATACCCGGCACTGCCCCCGTATTGTGTCGTGCCGTAGAAATTGCCGTCGCTGCCCTGCACCAAGTTCCCCGGGTCGTCCCCGTTCGTGCCGTTGAATGAAACGATATCCGGCAGGGCGCCGACAAGCGGAGCGAAGCTCGCGGTGATGGATTTGTTGCCTGTCATCGGAATGACCAGCGGATTCTGGGCACCTCCGGCGTCGCCGGACCAGCCGAAAAAGCCAGAACCCGGACTCGGGGTGGCCGTGAGGGTCACCGTGTCCTCCGGGTTGATGCAGATCTGACTCGGGACAACGGCCACCGTCCCAGGGCCGTTAGCCAGCACCACGAGGTGGAAAGCGGAGGGGGCCTGCAGTTCGTAAGCGCCGATGTCGGGTGCGTTGCCGTAGGGCCGCGGCTGGCCCCGCTGGTCTGTGCTGACATCCGTGCTGCCGGCATCAACCGCCGGGCTGCAAGGGAGCAGTGCCATTGTAGGGGTTGGCCCGCCGTTATTCTGTAGCGGCCCCAGGAGCGGATCCAGCGGACTGGCGGTTGAGCCCGTCAGGTCCAGGCCCGTCCCGTTCAGAATCCAGCCGCTGCTGCCGTCGCTCAGGCCGATGAGATTAAAGCCCTGGCTGCTCACCGTCCCATCAACGTCGGGACCGGAAGTAGTTCCCCCAGCGGGGTAGGTGACATTCCCGAATCCCCCGTAGGCCGTGTTCCCGGCCACAATGGTGTTCCGCAAGCTGAACGCGCCGACGCATTGGAGGCCGCCCCCAGTGCCCGAGCCACCGTAGGAGTCCCCGTGTCCACCTTCGGCAGAGTTGCCGCTGACCGTGCAGTCGGCTAAGGATACGGAAACTGACCCAGCGCTGTAAATGCCTCCCCCGCCACCCAAACCCCCGACAGCTCCATAGTTATAATTGCCATTCAGGGCGCCGGCATAACCGCCGTGGGCGAGATTCCCACTCAGAGTGCAGTTGGTCAGGGCGAGCGTGCCCGCATTGCCAACACCGCCCCCAGTGCCCAAACCACCGTAGGTGTACCCGAATCCACCTACGGCAGAGTTGCCGCTGAGGGTGCAACTCAGCAGCACGAGGCTGCCGTTGTTCTGAATGCCGCCGCCGCCTACACTCTGGCCCACGCCCCCAGCAACAAGCCCGTCGCTGATCGTCAGACCGGAGATGCTCGCGGTCACGCCGCTGAAAATGTTGAACACGCGGTTGCTGCCGTTCCCGCTCACCACCAAATTGGTCGCCCCCGCACCCATGAGCGTGAGATTGTGGGTGATTTGCAGCTCACCGTTGGTCAGCGTGATAGTACCGGTCAAACCGAGCGCGAAGGTGAGCGTGTCGCCGGCGACAGAGGCAGCGATGGCGGCCCGGAGCGTTCCGGGGCCGGAATCGGCAAGGCTCGTGACCGTCCCGGCTGGCAGCACGGATAGCGTCGCCGTAGCGCTGTTGGTCGAGCCGTAGGCATTGGTCACCAAGACCGAGTAGCCCCCCGCGTCATTGCTCTGGACGTTGCTCAGTGACAGAACTGTATTGGTCGCCCCGACAATGGTGTTCGTCTGGTTTTTGAACCACTGGTAGCCGGCCGCTCCATCCGCCGAAACTGTGAAGGCAGCCGTCGTGCCGGCGATATTGGTGCAGCTCTGCGGCTGGCCGGTGATGAGGTGGCGCCACCCGGGTCAGCGTCCAGCCAGTACCAGACGCCGTCGCCGGACCATGGCCCGCCCACGACCGGGGTTGATCCGGCCCACCAGTTGGTTTCCATGCCGTCATGGTTGATGCCGAACATCGGCCCTTCGGTGACCGTGCCTTTCCCCACTCCGCCGTTCTCGCCGCCCTCAGCCGCGCACATTTGGAAGCGAACGGCGTAATCGCCGCTGAAGGTGACGTTGGTCGGATACAGGTTCACCGCCCCGCTGACGCCGTGGACCTTGTTGTAGGTCGCCCGGAGGGCATGGCTGAAGCCATTGAGCGGCAGGGGAATGTGGCCGTAGCCGCTCGGGTCACCCACCAGATCATAGCCCCAATTGACATTGTAGTATGTGCTGTCGGTAGGGTTGCCGTCCCGGCTAACTGCGGTGAGATTCCACTGGCCGGAGCCGTCGTTGTTGCCGTTAACGCCGCCCAGGCTGTTGGTCAGCGGGTCGGACCAGAGAACCGGGGCGGCCGGATTCTTGTCATCCAGGATGGTCAGCGTCTGCGAAGCGGACCCCGGCATATTGGTGTACGTCGGGTTATTGGCGCCCAAAGTGACAGTCACCGTCTTATCGCCAACCCAGACCGGCTCAGGCGGGTTCAACGGGTTGAAGATTGGGGCGGCCATGGTCACCGTGCCGGCCGGGATCGTGACCGGCAGGACGGCATAATCCGTATTCTTGACCGCCGTGCCGCCGAAGGTGAACGTGGAGACGGAGAGAGTGACGTTGGTGTTGCCCATCCGCGTGATGGTCACCGAGGCGTAATCATTGGTGAAACGCTTGTAGGCCGTGGACGCGCCCGCCGAGAGCACGAGTTGCGGCTCGGCAGTGTTTTGGATGGTCACGGCGTCGCTGGGGGGGAACGCCGTCGAATAGCCTGCACTCCCATTGACGGAGCAGACCACCGTGGTGGCCAGCCGGGGAACATTGTTCGTGATCGGGATGATAGTGATGTTCGTGGAAGTCTGGCCGGCAGCGATGGTGATCGTGTTGGGCGCGGCCGGGGTGAGACTGGCGGGAAGACAGGTATAGACTCCGTTGGTCGCTGTGCCGGTCAGGGTGATATTGACCGTTATCGGGAAGCTGTAGTCATTGTTGACATTGGTGCGCGTGATCGTAAAGACGCCGGGTATGGGGGCACCGTAGTTCTGCGAAGCGAAGTTGGTGACCGCAACCACTTGGATGCTCGTGCCGGGGAACACGAGCTGGAACCCGGTGGAGCCGCTGGCATTGCCTGTGGTAATGGCGGTGGCCGTTAGTCCCAGCGTCCAGGCTTGCACGGCACCGATGCCCGAACTGCTCAGATAAAGGTTGTCCGCCGCATCCCAACATATCCCGCGGGCATTGCCGGTGAAGGATGTTGGGGTCACCGTATAAAGGCTGGCGACATTGGGAATACCATTAGTAAGCGACGCAATGGTAAAATGATTATCAAGTCCGCAAGTAGCGATGAACCTGCCATCGGCCGAAACGGCGCAATCAGCAACGCCGCTGGTGCCGCCCCCGGCGGCGGCGGTAACGAAATAGTCGGCCGTGCCGCCGTTGTACTGGGAATTCCAGACCTGAGCGAGTGTGTTGGTGTTATAAATCTGCACGTCCGGGCGGGAGAGATCGAGGCGGTAAGTGCTGGCATAAATGTAGCCACCGGGACCCAGGACCAGGCCGGGGTACTCATTGCCGCCGAGGCTCTCAGCAGAGAGCCCGATGCCGATCTCGGGTCCGTTGGTGTCAGGCACGTTCTGCCACGGCAGCGGCCCGGAACCAACGTAATAACCCCGCAGCGAGTTGAATCCATTGCCGGCACTCAAGTTACCGTCCACCTGATAGAGCAATGCGTTCCCGGCGGTGGTTGTGCCGATCAGCAGCGGTCGGGACTGAATGGATCCATGCACGGCAGTGGGGCCCAATCCAGCCGTTTCGCCCACGGGACCCAGGAACAGTGCGCTGGTGAGCGCATTGGGATCAATTCTCCAGACGGCAGCCCCGGTGGCACTGGCGTCCCCCACCATCAGGTAATCGTCCGAGGCCACCGCGATTCGGTACGGGCTTGTACCCGCGCTGGAAGTGGCCTGCCAAGCCACGCCGGCCTTTCTCGACGAGGTGTTGATCTGGGACAGGTCGCTGTTATGCAAGTAGAGGCCATCGGCGCCGCCGTTGGCCAAATAGACGCGGCCAAAGTATGGGGACGCAGGATTCTTGTTTACATCGACGCCACGTGGGGTGCCATAAGCCTGGCTTGCCACTAAGCTTGGACTACCGGAGCCAAGCTTGTACACGTTAATACTGTAGCTGGTGTGAGGAGACAGCGTGAAATTCGTCCTGCCGGCGGGCTGGGTGCCGACCCCGTTGAATATTGAATTGGTGCTGCCATCGTCCTAAACGATGGTCACATTAGCACCGGCTTCGTTCAGGTAAAACGAAATGGTGCCGCTGTTGTTGGTCACACCCGAGGCGTAAGGCACGGCGCGGGCGGAAGGAGCGTGCATTGCGGCAGCCAGGGTGGAAATGACGGCAAGAAGGTTCGGAACAAATTTAGTTTTCATCGTGTTCTTCAATGGTTTCTAAGCACTGGTTGTCCATACAACTGGCGCAGGATTTGGAGCAGCATTGTTCTCGTGGATTGGACCCGGTTCGTTGAATTCGAGGTGGAATGAGTTTGGCGGCGGTGTTCATGGCGCACGGGCTGGTTCCGAAGTGGCGCTGCGGCTGAGCAAGAGTGCCGGCCCGCCGGCCGCTGTGACGTTGAGGGTTGCTGCTTTCAGATTCTATGGGCAAGCGGTTGAAACTTTCGGCTGTGGATAGTAACGATTGCCGTTGGGCGGCGAAGATTGAATCGCCGTTGTTGCAGACCACATCATGCAAGCCGAAGGACATAAACGGTAATATTATGGATTAGCGCCTCTCAAGCCACAACGGGCAGCTTTCCATTTAAAGTGGAATTCGCAGGCAGGAAGCGCGGGCGTCTGCCTGGACGGGTTGGGTAGGGGCGTGCGGCCCGCGCGGTCGGGCGTCGGGAGGGTGGTTCGCGTGGGCGGAGGCCGCGGCGAGGCGTCCCTACCTGACGGGCCTGCGCTTGATCTGGCTCATCGCCAGCAAGCAGTCGGCGGGGACACACTTGTCGGCCATGACGCAAAAGAGCTTGCAGGGCGGCAAGCCGGTGTATTCCACGAGCGACTCCAGGTTGCAGCCTTGGGGCAGGCATTGACCCGACTCCCAGGAGCTGACGGTGGAAACGGAAACGCCCAAATCACTGGCGATTCTCTTGAGTGGAATCTTGTGCTTCCGGCGCCAGTTGCCGAAGGCGCACGCAAAGCTGGCGCGGATGTCACAATGAAAATACCGCTCTTGGGCCACGGCCAGAGCGTGCGGGAAATTCGCCCCGGAGTCAAGCGCGCGAAAGGGGGCGCGCGAAAGGGGGGGGACAGCACGGGAAAGTGGGGAATGGGGGGCAGGGCTGCATCCGGGTCCAAGCGCGACTTGGCAACTCACCGTATCCAACGTACCGAGCGCGGCCTTGCACGTCAACCCCTGCGTGGGGCAGTCATTCAGACGGCTATTTGCCCGTCCGTCCTCAACCGCCGGGAAACCCAAACTGCTGCCCCAAGCGAAACCACCAGGCAAGCCCACAAATAGGCGTTGCTGTAAGGCTCGTACCTTAACACCAGCTTCTGCGGTCTGCCCGGACCGGCCAGCGTTGCCGGTCCGCCTTCGTTTGGACGTCGCTGCTGCTTAGGCTCGACATGGACCCGGATGAAACAGTCCTCTCCCCTGCGGATGGGCGCGGGCCGGCCATCGAGAAACGCTTTCCAGCCGGGCTGCGCCACGAAGGTCGCCACGACCTCGCCCGCCTGCGCGAGTGGCGGCAGTTCGATTTCCACCTTGTCGCCCGCCAACCGGTAATCCTGAAGGAATTCCGGGGCCTTCGCCCCGCTGAGATAAAACGGTGTGACGGGAAAGGAGCTTTCGAAAAGAACCCACCGAGTGTCCTCGTCAGTGAACACTGCTTGGGAGGGTGTTTTGACAGTGACAACTTTCGACTTTAACATCACCTGAGACCGGGGAACCCATCCCCACTGTGCCAATTGCTCCTTTGGCCCGCTGCTCATACAGTAGCGAATCCCGAATGGGGCAAGAACTGCCGGAGGAGCCGGGTGGAAGAAATACGTCATCCCCCCAAAACCCGGCTCGATCAGTCCTCGCGTCTGGAGATAGTCTTTGAAAGCCTTGTTGAGAATGATCGAGCGTCCGGCACTGCCCAGAATCTGGTGGCGGTTGGCTTTAGTGTCCTGACTCCAAGGCACCGGATCACATAAGGTCGCCAGGCGCGTGTAGGGTTTCATGATTGTCAGAAAGCTCTCCGGTTGGAAGCGGGTCCACTTCTCGTTGCACAGGGCATAGTTCGCCTGTTTGAAAAAGGCGGAGCCACGCTGTCCCAAGCAAAGCGCTACCACCATGCCCAGCAATACCCGGCCGCCTAAGTTATGGCGCGTTGCGATGCCGGTTGAACTATCCAACAGCCCGTCCAGGAAAGCGGACAGGAATCTCAGCCGGAAAGGCGGCAGCCCTCGCCAAACCGCGTCGGCGGCCACGCCGACCGGAAGCGCCAAAAACAAATCAGCGAACCACAATAAGCGCGAGATATTGATTGCCTTGACCACGGGCAAGTGTGTCGGCAGGGCCGGGAATATCCGGCAAATCGCGATGACACCGAACGGCGCCAGACCAAGAAAAAGCGTCAGCTTCCGCAGCTCTCGCCAATGCTGGCGAGGGGGAGTGTTTCCATCCTCCCGATCCGCGGGCGCAACCGCGCCGCCTGCATTGGACGATTGCCGAGGCGCGACCCCATCACTCTGCGGTGGGCGATAGCGTCTAAGAACCATTAGAGTCAGACCGCTCAGCGCCAGCAGCACCACCGGCCAGGAATAAAAGATGGCGGCCTGTGCCACCCCGGCGTCGAAAAAGAAAAGACCCTTCACGAACTGCAGCGGCGGCACCGCGGTCAGCGTCTGGTAATTAAGTTCCTTGCGGGCGCTTTCCCGCGCCAATCTGAAGAATTCCAGGTAGTGCGGGTGGACGGCCAGAAACGCTGCCCCCCACAGAGCCGCTGGCCCAGCCAACGCTTTCCACCTCCGGCCCGCCAACAGTACAGCGTAGGCCCAAATAAAGCAGGTTCCCAACAAAGCGCCGTTGATGCCGACGCTCAAGAGAAAGGCCAGAAACGCGGCGTAAAGGCCAAGGGCGCGCGGCGCGCTCAACCGGTGGAAGAACCAGCGCAACGCCAGCAGGACGAGACCATAGTAAAACAATGCGCCCTGGTGGGGGTGATTGTTGAAAAAATAGAAGAAGGACGGGCTGGAGAAAGTCAGGAACGCGCAGAAGGAGCTGATCACGGGCGGAAAGTAACGCGAGAAAAACAGCGTGAGGACGGCCATCGACAGGGCCGCCAGGAAAAACTTATTGACCGTCATCGCCACCAGCGGCCGGAAGATAAAATAGCTCAGGGCGTGCAGCGCGTAAGGATAGACTACCGGTTCCCCGAGGATGGGTGTGCCGAAGTTGTTGAAAAGGTTCATTTTAAGGAAAACCCCCGAAGCCAACTGCGCCTGGGCCATCGGCACCTGGATGAAGGTCTCGGCCGGTTCATCCCCATCGTCAACAGGGAGAATGCCGTCGCCGACGAACGCTCGCGAGGTGACGGCGTAACCGGTTAGGAGAGGAATGACAAGATAAACGAGAAAGGGCTGCCAGTGCCGGCCCACCGGGGCCAACAGTGTTCTCAAAGCCGATCCTGAAGCCGTCATATCAGGCTTCATTGAGGATTGACTTGATGCGCGCGGCGATGGTGTCGGGGCCGGGATAATAGAGCTTTTCGAGGACGCCGCTGGCCGGCATGGAACACTCCGGGAAGGTCATGCGCTGCACCGGGCGCTTGAGGTGGTTGGCCGCTTTTTCGGCCACCACCGTGCAGACCTCCGCCGCGAATCCGCAGGCGGGAAAATCATAATCCACCACCAGCAACCGGCCGGTCTTGCGCACGGAAGTCAGGATGAGTTCCTCGTCGAGGGGTTTGAGGCAGCGCGGGTCAAGCAGCTCAACGTCCAGGTTGTGCTTGCCAATCGCATTGAGGGCGTCAATCACTGCCAGCGAAGTCGCGACGAGCGTTAGCTTGTTCCCTGGACGCACGACTCGGCCCGTGCCCAACGGCAATACGTAGATCGCCTCGGGCACCGGGCCGGTGTTTTTGTAGAGCCAGCGGTGCTCGATAAAGATCACGGGCCAATCATCCTTCACTGCCGCGAGGAAGAGGCCCTTGGCGTCATAGGGATTGGACGGCATGACCACCTTCAACCCGGGAATGTGCGCGAAGAGGCCCCCCAGGCTCTGCGAGTGCTGGGCTCCGCAACCCCAGCCGCGGCCAATGACCGCCCGCAAGACGATGGGCACCTTGACCTGGCCGCGCGTCATGTAGCGCCATTTGGCGATGTAGTTGACAATCTGGTCCAGGGCCAGAACCATGAAGTCCACCCGGAGATGGATGCAGATGGGGCGGAGGCCGTTGAGCGCGGCCCCGAGGGCGACGCCGGTCATGGCGTTCTCGGAGATCGGCGTGCCGATGACCCGCTCCGGATGAGTCAGGTTCAGCATTGACCCAAAGACGCCGAACTGGTCGTCCGCGTCCAGGCCGATGGCGAACACGCGTGAGTCGTTGATCATGGCCTGGTCGATGGCTTCGCGGATGGCGTCCTTGAACGCAAGGATGCGCCCGCTGCCCTCGGGCGCGGCCTGGCTCTGATCAAATCGGCTCCAGGGCATATCAGACTTCGGTGACCAGCATTGCGGGCGTTGGGACGGGGCTCTGCCGGGCAAACTTTACGGCGGCATCGATCTGCGCCTCGATTTCGCCGGCCAATTGGTCGATCCCGGCCTGCGTGATCAGCCCCTCCGCCAGCATCACTTGTTCGAGCTTCCTGATCGGGCAGTCTTCGCTCCGGTCCACCGGGTTGAAGGGCAGGTCGTCCGCCTCAACGCCTTGATGTTTCATCCACCGTTTGGTGGGGCACCAGAGCAGGGCGGGTTTGGCCGAGGCGCGGATGTGGGCGATTGCGTCGCCGGCGGCGGCTCGCACCGAAAGCACGTCCGTGCCGTCCGCGCGCCACACCTTCATGAAGTTCTCCGCCACCGCCACAATATCGGCAAACAGGTGGTCCTGCTTCCGCATGACATTGGAAAGCGCGTTGTCCTCGCAGACGAACAGAACGGGAACGCTCTTGAGTGCCGCGAAGTTCATGCTCTCCCAGAACACGCCCGAATCGGCGGCCCCGTCGCCGAAACAAGAGACAGCCAACTGGTCGCGCTTTTCCAGCTTGGCCGCCAGCGCGGCGCCGACACCCAGGGCGATGCTTCCGCCGACCAGCGCCGAAGAGCCGAGCAAGCCGTTGGCCGGGTCCGCCAGGTGCATCGAACCGCCGAACCCTTGCGCGCAACCCGTTGTGCGGCCATAAAGCTCGGCCATCAGACTCTTCATCGCCATGCCTTTGGCCAGCGCGAAGCCGTGGGTCCGATGTCCGAAGAAGATGACATCGTGCGGTCGCAGATGGTCGCAGACCCCGACGGGCACGGCTTCCTGGCCGATGTGCAGGTGAACCGGCGTCACCATCACGTCGGTTGGATAAAGGGAGATGATCCGTTCCTCGAATTGACGGATCTCGCGGAGCTTGCGCAGCAGCCGCCGACCCAGCTCTGGTGTTAAAGTGTTGCCGCTCATCAATATTCAGGGATACACGGTCCGGTAATACCGCGAGGTTGGCGGCGGCACCGGCGTGTCGGTGACCGTGAACAGGCCGTCGGCGCCAGAGGTGGCGGTCTTGAGGAAAGACCAGGCGCCGGCAACCGTAGGCGCCCACTGAACGGTATAGGTGCAGCCGGGGATGCCGGCGAAGGTGACGCTGAAGGTACCGTTGGCATAGGCCGCTGGGACAACGATGTTGGGCGAGGGAACGCTGGCGGAAGTGACTATGACCAGGACTGTTCCCGTGCTCGACGCGCCGTAAGCATCACTGACGACGAAACTGAACAAATCCGTGCCGACGAAGTTCGCTGCCGGCGCGTAGGTGATGGTGCCGGCGAAGTTGTCCAGGGAGACATTGTTGCCCAGGGATTCCGCGGCATTGTTAGTGCTGATGGGGCCGGCGGAGGTGATGGGCAGCGGGTCGCCATCCGGGTCGTGGCAGAGCGAGAGCAGCTTGACGCCGCTGAAAACCAGGGTCTGATTTTCCGTAACCTCGGCGGTGGTATTGGGCGCGATGGGCGGCGTGTTGACGACCTGCACGACGCTGTTGGTGCTGCCCTGGAAGTTGCTGTCGCCGGCATATTCCGCACTGACGGTGTTGGAACCGTGCGGGAGCGAGTGGGTAATCAACGTGGCCATGCTGATGGTGTCCAGGGCGACCGGGTCGCAGAGGGCGACGCCATTGGTCTTGAACAGCACCGTGCCGGTGGGGGTTCCCGCGCCGGGAGCTACGGCAGTCAACGTGGCGGTGAAGGTCACGCTCGCGCCGGGCAGGGAGGGATTGGGGGAGGCGGCCACGTTATTGGTCGTGCTCGCCTTATTGACCGTGAGAGTGACGGGGCTGGCGAGGGCCTGCCCGCAGAAATCCCAGACGAGCACATCGTAGCTGCCCGAATCAGTCGTGGCCGGGCTGCTGATGACGTAACTGGCGCTGCTGGCTACCGGCCCGAATCCCAGGTTGGGGCTAGTGGTCCAGCTAGTGCTGGCGCAGCCGCCAGCGGTGTAATTGCTCGCATTATCTTCGTAGGCTCCGGCGACGATGTTGTTGATGAAGAAATCCTCCGCCGAGCCGCCGCCGGTGTCGTAATTCTTAAGCCACGCCCGAACCTGGTTGACCGGGTCGTTGCTCGTGCCCTTTAGCGACCGGCCCGTATAGGTGTACGGGCCACTGCTGCCATCCAACAACGTGACCGTCAAGTTGTAAGTGTTCTGGCCGGTGAGCTTGAACACGCACTGGTAACCGTTGGAATCATAGGGAACGGTGGAGCTATCGTTGCCCGTGCCATCGCTGATGGTCACATAGGAGGCCCCGGCGAGAACCCACATTTCAAAGCGCGGATTGGCCTCGTTGGCGGAATTCCGCAGCGCGAACAGCGCCTGGCTGCTGTTACCACCGCTGCTGCCGGTCAAAGTCTTTGGTATCTGCACATCGAAGCTGATGTTTTGCCCGACTGACAGGTTGCCAAAACTGCGCTTCGCTTCGGCCGAATTCGAGGTGTTGGCATAAAGACCAAAGGCCTGGCCGCTGTCGTTGATGCCGGGTGACTGGCCGGACGTGGTGGCGCTGCCAATGAACACACCGTTCCAATTGTCGCAGGCAGTGGAGTTGCAGGTGAACACCCAGTTGTTGCCCGTGCCCCAGCCGGCACTGGTGTTACGCTTGCGCCAGGCGTAACCGCTGGGCGACCCGCTGGCAGTCGAGACGGAGAAAGTGGCCGGATTCCCCGCGCAAATTGTAGAACCCGGCGCAATCGAGACCGTGGGACCGGTTGGGCCTGGATCGACCGTCACGGTGACCGATGCACAGGCCGAGTTGTAACTGCACGGCGCGCCATCTTCATATCGGCCGTAGTAGGTCGTCGTCGTGGTCGGGCTGACACTCAAGCCGTTGCCGGCGCGGACCGATGCGCCGCCGCAGGAGCCGGTGTACCAATGTACCGTCTCGTTGTTTCCGCCCCCGCCTCCGTTAAGTGTCAGAGTGGTTGACCCTCCGCTGCAAATGGTGGTTAAACTGGCTGTGGCTGAGGTCGGAGCAGCCGACTCCGTGTTCACCGTCAAGCCCGCCGGAGTGCAGGTCGAATAACCGTTGGCATTATAGACCAAACAACTATAGCTGCCCGTGTCGCCAACGCTGGTCAGATTGATGGTGAGCGTCGCGGTGTTGATACCCGAGAATTCGCCGCCGCTGGCCAGCGGCGCCTCACCGAACGTATCCGTGGCCCCGGAAGTCCAAGTGCCGCTATAATTGCCGCCGTTGTCGTCCGCACCCGGGCCGACGACCAGGTTGTTGAAATAGATGTCGGAACTGGTCCCGCCGTTAATGTTCCAAAAGCAAAGTCTCTGGATGCCTCCGCTGCCCCCTGACAATAGGGTGCCGTTAGTTATGGTGGTCGAGCTGAACCCGCTGCCACCGCTGTTATACTTCTCAATGGTGCAGGAATACGTCGTCGCGCTGGTCAGGGTCACGATGACGTGGATGCCCCGGCCATCATGGGCAACGCCGGTGTCCGTCGAAGCGCTCGCGCTGTCGTGAATCGTCCAGTCAGTCTGATTCTCGATGTACTGAAACTCCAGATACGGGTTGTTGCTCAAGTCCGTAAGTCCAAACCCAATTTTTCCAGTAGTATTGTTTTTCGCGTTGCCGGGGTTCTGCAGATCAATCACAAACGACTGCCCGGTTGTCAAGGGCGACCCCGTCGCCGGGAAGTTGCGATAGGCCACGTCCTGCGGTGTGCCGCTGCCATTGGCATATTGTTGCCAGCAGGCCGTGCCGATGTCGCTGGTTCCGACGCTACCCGGATTTCCAATCAGATGACCGGCGTAACCACTGCTCGGAGTATCGGTAATAGTCCAGGAGCCGCCCCAGCCGCTGCCTTGTTTGCGCCAGGCGTAGGAGAGCGGCGTGGAACCGGAACCGACTACGGTGAAACTGGTCGAGGAACCGGCGCAGACCGACTCGGAGCTGGGCGAAGTGGTCACCCCGGCCGCCGTGCCGCCGCCAACGGCCAAATCCAGGTGCCCGGCGCTGCCGATGGTGACGCTGATGGAAGCCGTGCCGTTAACTCCCGCACCAGTGATGGTGGGCGTGCCGAACGTTCCGATGTTAGCCAGGCTGCCGCCGCAACTCATCAATCGGTAAGTCCCATTTTTCAATGGCGCGCCGGTGACGTTGACGGTGATCGCATTGGCGTTCAAGGTGAGGTTTCCCGTCACACTGATTTGGCCAATCGTGGAGGAGAGGCCGCCCGCGCCCGTAAAGGAAGCGGATGCGCCGGAACTGAGGGTGGTCGGGCCACCGATAGTCACGGGATTAACCGCTGTGCTGGCCAAGGTCGCGCCCGAGGCGACGGTGACCGTGGAAGCACCGATGGCGCCGCCCGGCCCCAAGGCCAGCGTGCCGGCGTTTACGGCCGTAGCGCCCGTGTAGGTGTTGACGCCGGAAAGCGCCAGAATGCCGGGGTTAAAAAGGTTAAGACCATAGGCGCCGCCGACGCTGGCTATCGCACCGGAGATGGTGACCAGGTTGTTTGCGGCGCCCCCCGAGCCGATACTGGCAGTGTTGGTCAAATACCAGTTGCCGCTAAAGGTTACGCCGGCCGGGTTGCCGACAATGTTCACACCACTATAGGCGCCACCGCTAGTCGCCCAAGAAACGGTATTGGGGATCGTAACGGCGCTGGTCCCCTCGACCGCCAGCGCGGCATTGACGCCGCCGGTGTTGATGATGAGTATGCCGTTGGTCCCAAAGGAGGCGCTGTTGTTAAAGTTTATGATGCCGGTGAACGATTGCCCGGAGAAACCCAGCCAGGTGCCGCCGCTATAGGTATTGATTCCATTAAGGTAAAGCTGGCCGTCGTTCTCAGCGCAAAGAATGGCGGTGGAGTCGCCGGAGATGACGTTGTTGATCGTTACCGAGCCGGGGTTGCCGCTGTCGCTGCTTATGTCGAACCCGCTCATGTTGCCAGCAAGCAGGGTCATGGTGCCGGTGCCCTGGATGGTCACCTCGCACGGGTTCGCCGCGCTCAGGGGTCCGTCGTATATGCCGGCGACGGTGTGGTTGGCATTCATGGTGACGGTGAACGCGGGGGTGCCGGTGCCGCTGTTGACGGCAAAGAGCGCAGCGGTATTTTCCACCCAATTTGCCGGGGAGGCGGTGCCGGTTCTGTTCGCCGTGTCCCATTCGCTATTCTCCCAGGTCTGACTCAGATTGCCTGTGTAGTAGGTCCCGTTGGAGGGGGTTGTACTTGTCCCTTGGGGGTCCCAAGTAGTGACAGCCGCCCCGGCGTGATTAACCAGGAGGCCGAACACGAGGCCGAGGGTGGCGGGGACGAACCGGAGTGACTTGTGGGCGAGGTTCGTCATAACAATGATTTCTTAGGCGAGTTGTGGTCGCAGATTTTAAGACACGGCTGTTGCTGGCACCAGCCTGTCATTTGTATCGTAAGCATCCCGGAAGGCAAGAACAAAATCCAACAAAACAGCGTCACGCCTCACGGGGCGGCCAAAAAAAGCTTTTGCATTTCGTGCTGCTCAGGTATGAAAAGCGCCTTATTAGAGACCTAATTGCTCAATAATAATTAGAATCAGCGAGAATGATTTATGTGTTGGCCGCCAGTATCTGGATCTGGAAGCGAAGGGCATTGGGCGGGCGCCAGTTGGCTGACAACCGCACCGTCGAACCTAGGTGATACACACAGATGGCCCATAAGCTGACCACTTGCACGTTCTGCGGGGTCGGTTGCGGCATTTACCTGGAGACCGTCGGCAACCAGGTGGTGGGCGCCTACCCGAGCATGTCGCACCCCACCAACGAGGGGCGGATCTGCCTGCGAGGCTGGCATGTGCACGAAGTGGCCAGCTCGCCGGACCGCCTGAAAAGCCCGCTGCTGAAGAAGGACGGCCAGTTTCAGGAGGTGTCATGGGACGAGGCGCTGGGGTTCATCGCCCGCCGGATGAAGGAAATCCGCGCGCGGCATGGTCCCGATGCGCTGGCCTTCCTGAACTCGCCGCGCTGCTCGAACGAGGAAGCGTACCTTTTGCAGAAACTGGCCCGGGCGGTCATCGGCACGAACAACGTGGATCACGGCACGGGAGTTTATTGCAACAACTCGATCAACGTCCTGCTCGAGATGCTCGGCGTGCCGGCGACCACCAACTCCATTAGCGAGCTGGCCCGCAGCGAAGTGATCGTCGTGGACGGGGTGGACCTGGCCCGCCAACTGCCGACCATCGGCGGGGCGGTCATCCGGGCGAAACTGGCTGGGGCTAAGCTGGTAGTCATTGACAGCCGGCGGCATCGGGTGGCGGAGAGCGCCGACTTTTTCCTGCAGCTCAAGCCCGGCACCGAGCCGGTGCTCTATGGGGCGATGGCGAAGGTGATCGTGGATCGCGGGCTGATGAACCTGCCGTTCATCAAAGCCCACTGCCGCGGCTACGAGGAGTTTCTGGCGCGGGCGCGCGACTACGATTTGCTGGCGGCGGCGGAGTCCTGTGGCGTGGCGGCGGAACAGATCGAGGCGGCGGCGCTGGCCTATGCCCGCGCCCGTTCGGCGGCCATTCTTTACTCGACCGGGATCGAAGCCCGGGACGAGGAGCCGGTGCAGGCGATCGTGAATCTGGCATTGCTGACCGGCCAAATCGGCCGGGAAGGGGCCGGCATCTTCGCGTTGACTGAGCACAACAATCTGCAAGGGGTTTGCGACATGGGCGCGCTGCCCGACCGTCTGCCCGGCTATCGGGAGGTGGCCAGCGACGCGGCGCGGGCGGAGCTGGAGAAGATTTGGGGAACGAAGCTGCCGGCGAAGCCGGGGCTGGCCTCGCGCTCGCTCTTCGCGGATCGCGGTCACGGGCAGGTGCGGGCGATCTGGCTCTGCCGCTACGACCCGGTCAGCACCGCTTTCTTTGGCGACGCGGCCAACGCCTTGCAGCAGTGCGAGTTGGTCGTGGCGCAGCATTTGTTCCTGACCGAAAGCGCCCGGTATGCGCATGTGGTGTTGCCGACGACGGCGTTTGGTGAGGAACGCGTGACCTTTACGAACACCGAGCGCCGGATTCAATTGGCCGAGCAGGTGATCGAACCGTTGGCCGGGACGACCCAGGCGTGGCAGCAACTGACCGAGGTGGCCCAAGCGATGGGGGCCAATTGGAAGTATGACTCGGCGGCGGAGGTGATGGATGAGATTGGCGCCGTAGTGCCATTCTACAGCGGGGCAAACTACCCTAATCTGGCGGGCGAATATGGCCGGCAGTGGCCTTGCACCAAGGACCGTCCGCTCGGCACGCGGTTTCTGTTCGCCGAAGGCCTCCCGCCGCAGGCGTTCAAGTTTGTCGCCATTCCCCGGCCCGTTCAATCCGAGGCGGTTTCCAAGGAGTATCCCCTCACGCTGGTCTTCGGCCACTCGCTTTACTACTGGAACCAGAATGTGTTGGTCAAACACAGCGAGACGCTCAAGCGCGAGTATCGCATCCTGCTGCTGGATTACCCGGAGGGCTTCGTGGAAATGAACCCCGACGACGCCAAACAGCTTGGCATCCGTGACGGCGAGAAGATCCGGCTACGGGCGGCGGGCGGTTCGGCGGTGACCGACGCGCGGGTCACGCCCGAGGTGCGCAGCGGGGCGGTCTTCGTGCCGTACTTCGTGCGCCAGGTGCAGCAACGGATTCGCGGCTCGACCGAGAACGGCGTCCAGCTCATCCCTGTGCGCGTGGCAAAGGAAGCCGCATGAAGGCCCGGATGCTGGAGCGCGCGGACGTGCTGAAAATCGTGGACCTGCTTCGCCAGCAAGGTTATGAGGTCTTCGCCCCGTTCTCCGGGCGCGGGCGCGACACATGGTTCGACCTGGTCAACGACGAGAACCGGGACCGGATTCAGGTGCACCTGCCGAATCCGTATTACCCGCCGAAGCGTTTCGTGCTGCCGCACATCGAGCGGCTGCTGAAGGTCCGGCGGAGCAATGGCGAGATTCAGATCGAGCCGACCTACCGGGAGCGCAAACGCGCGCTCTTCGGCATTCGCTCCTGCGATCTGGCGGGCATCTGGCACCTGGACCGCTTTTACCTCGGGCGCGACTTCCGCGATGTCTATTACGAGAAGCGCCGGAAGAACCTGTTTCTGGTGAACGTCGTCTGCACCGATCCGGAACGCGATATTGGCGAAGAGTGTTTCTGTCCCTGCGCCGACACGGGTCCGGCGGCGCGGGACCACTTTGATTTGCAACTTATGGACTTGGGCGGCGAGTTCATGGCCGTGGCGGGAACGCCCGCAGGCGAGGCGTTGTTCGCCCACTCGATGTTCAAGCAAGGCACGGAGGCGCAGGTCGAGAAACGCCACGCCATCCTGAGCGAAGTTCGCAAGCGGTTCAAGACCACGACGAGCTGGTTCCCGGCGACCGTGCGTTACGTTTCGCAGGGCAACATTCTTGAGAAGACGTGGGAGGACATCGGCAACCGGTGCCTGGAGTGCGGCGGCTGCACCTACGTCTGCCCGGCCTGCACCTGCTTTACCGTGAGCGACCGGCAGGTCGGCCCGGACGAGATCGAGCGCGTCCGCATCTGGGACGCCTGCGCGTTGAGCGGCTTCACGCGCATGGCGGGCGGCTTCAACCCCCGCCGGGCCGTGCACGACCGCCGCAACCGCCGCTTCTTCCGCAAGCTGGCGCATTACTTCATCCAGCGGGAACTCTCGATGGCCTGCGTCGGCTGTGGCCGCTGCGCGGCGGTCTGCCACGGCGACGTGGGGATGCCGAGCGTGGTGGAGATGATCCGGCGGGCGACCGCCGCGAACGACAAGATTCAGCCGGTATGAACTGCGAAGCGCACAGTGCGGGTTCACCGGTGGCGGCGACGGAGAATATCTACCTGCCGAAGCTGGCCGTGCTGGACCGGGTGAGCGACAACATCCCGGAGGTGAAGACGTTTTTCTGGCATTTCGAGGATGCCGCGGAGCAGGCGCAGTTCAGACGCTTCCGGCCCGGCCAGTTCGCGCAAGTCTCGCTCTTTGGCCTCGGCGAGTTTCCAGCTTCTCTTCCGCCCAGCCCAACCGAGGACGAAACCTTCTTTACGATTCGCCAGGTTGGCAGTTGCACCGCCGCCCTCCATCAACTCAAGCCGGGGGACAAGTTTGCCGTGCGCGGTCCCTATGGCAACGGCTTCTCGATGGAGGATTACTACGGGAAGAACCTTGTCTTTGTCGCCGGCGGCATCGGGCTGATTCCGCTCCGCTCCTGCATTGTCTATGCGCTCAAGCACCGCGACCAGTACCAGCGCATCCAGATCTTTTACGGTTCCAAGACGCCCAAAGAGTTGATGTACCTGCCCAATCTGCGGGAATGGCAGCAGTCGGCTGGCGTTGAGTGCTACCTCACGGTGGACCGCGCGGCGGACAGTTGGAGCGGCAACGTGGGCGTGGTCGGCAGCCTGTTCAAGAAGCCCGGCGTGCAAGTGCCGGTGGATAACACAATGGCTTTTGTCTGCGGCCCGCCGATCATGTTCCGCTTTGTCATCAAAGACCTGCTGGCGATGGGCTTCCGGGAAGGGGACATCGTTTCCACCCTGGAGCGGTACATGAAATGCGGCGTCGGCAAGTGCGGCCACTGCTGCATTGGCGTGGCCTACGTTTGTGTGGATGGCCCCGTGTTCACCTACGAGCAAATCAAGAAACTCGGCGAGGATATCTGATGCCCGACCTCCGCGAACAACTCCAACAATGCTTCCAGGGCCGCGTCTGCCTCATGGGCCTCGGGAATGTGCTCTACGGGGACGATGGTTTCGGGGTGAGGCTGGTGGAGGAGTTGAAATCCGAAATCCGAAATCCGAGGGCCGAAGGAACTCCGAAACCCGAGGGCCGAAGCGAAGACCTAGGGGGCAGTCGTTCGGATTTCGGACTTCGGGCTTCCTTCGGATTTCGGGTTTCGGGTTTCGGGTTTCGGAGTCATGTGGTCATCGCCGGCACGACCCCGGAGCGTTTCGTTGGACAGGTGGCGGATGAGAACTTCGACCACGTCATCTTCCTCGATGCCGTGGATTTCGGCGGCGCTCCCGGCTCGGTGGTTTTGCTGAACTCGGACGAAATCACCGCCCGCTACCCGCAGATTTCCACGCACAAGATTTCGCTGGGCCTGCTGGCGAAATGGGCGGAGGCGAACGGAACGACCAAAGCCTGGCTGCTGGGCGTGCAGCCAAAGTCGCTCAAGCCGGGTGGAGAGTTGACCCCGGCGGTCCGAGCCACTTTCCAATTGCTACTAGAACTGGTGAGAGACGTTTCTCAGGTAGGGCGCGCAGTCCTCTGCGCGCCGCGAACTTGCAGGACTCCCGGTTCTACCATGCCGTGGCGCGCAGAGGACTGCGCGCCCTACCCAAAAACTCCGGCCTGGAGGTGATGGCATGACCCCGGAACAATCGGTTATCGTCGCCATCCTCCTCTGCATCGCCGGGGCGGTGCTGACGTTGCTGGTCTCGCGCAATAAGACCGCCGCGGGTTGGCTCGCCTTCATGTTCACTGCGGCAACAGCGGTGGTGATTATCTCAGCGGTCGCTCAGGTGCTTAACTCGGGCCCCGGGCGCCAGCAGGAGTTCCCTATCATTCCGCAGATTGGCTTAGCGCTGCGAGTCTATGTGGACGGCTTGACCGCCGTGTTCCTATTGCTGGCGGCGCTGATTTCCGTGCCCGCCGCGCTCTATTCCATCGTTTATATGCGGAACTACGAGGGCTACACCGTGGCGCGCTATTATCCGTATTTCCTGCTCTTTCTGGCCGCGATGTACGGCTTGGTCAGCACGACCGACATGATGTGGTTCTTCTTCATCTTTTGGCAGATGATGACCCTGCCGGGCTATGCGCTCATCCGATTCGAGCACAGGAACCCCGCCAATATCCGCTCCGCCAACAAGTTTCTCATCATGATGCAAATCGCCTGCGCGGCAACGATGATCGGCGCCGAGTTGCTGGCTGTTACCGGCGCGGCGGCGAGCGGCAGCGCAAGCTTGAAGTACGACTTCGACACCGTCAGCGCGAACCTCCCGCTGATGTTGAGCGCCAAACCGGGCGCGACCGCGCTGGCCTTCGCGTTGTTTCTGGTGGGGTTCGGCATCAAGATGGGCATGTGGCCGTTCGGGCAGTTTTGGCTGCCGGATGCGCACCCCGCCGCGCCGTCGCCGGTGAGCGCGATGCTTTCCGGGGTGATGATCAAGACCGGCGTGTATGGCCTGATGCGCTATTTCCTCTGGCTGGTGCCGCCCGCCGGGCAAGCCGATTACCCGCTCGCAAAGTGGGGTTTGGTCGTTGCGCTGCTGGGCACCATCACGTTGTTTACCGGCACAATGCAGGCGCTCAAACAGGAACAGTCCAAGCGCCTGCTGGCCTTCCACAGCATCGGCCAGATCGGCTATATCCTGCTGGGCACCGGTGCGTGCATGAGCCTGCTGCCGGCAATGGGGCCCAATGCCGCGGCGCTCGCTGCGATCGGCATCTTCGGCGCGCTCCTCCACGTGCTCAACCACGGGCTGTTCAAGGCCCTCTTGTTCCTCAATGCCGGATCGATGCTTCACGCTACGGGGACGCAAGACCTCAACCAGATAGGCGGCCTGATGAAATTCATGCCGCTGACAGCGATCACCGCGATGGTCGCATCGTTCTCGATCTCGGGTGTGCCGCTGTTTAACGGCTTCGTCAGCAAATGGACTATCTACATCGCGGCGGTGCAGGGGAGCGGATCGGTGAGGTATCTCGCCGTATTCGCCGTCGTTGCCATCCTGACCAGCGCGCTCACGTTGGCTTCGTTCATCAAGTTCTTTGGGGTGAGCTTCCTCTCGCGGACCAGCGCGCTGGTGACGGCTCGGGCCGCCGGGCACAGCCGGCTCGAAGTCGGCTGGTCAATGCAATTGCCGCAAGTCGCGCTAGCTCTGGCGTGCGTGCTGTTGGGCGTCGTGCCGGCCATTGGTTTCCGCCTCATGCAACTGGCCTTGGATGCCAGCAGACAGGGGTACGGAACCGCGCTGGCCAAGGCCGTCCCCATGCAAACCGGACTCTGGACGGGCGTGGAGACATTTCAATCCACCGCCCTGTTTGCGCCGCTGGTGTTGGCGCTGGTGCTGGGCCTGATGTTCCTGGTCGTCCGCGTCCTCTCGAAGGTCGGCAGCGCCTCGCGCCGGGCCGCCGTTCCCTGGCTCTGCGGCTATGTTCGCGAGGCCGACTGCCACCGCTATTCCGCCCATAACTTCTACGGCGAAATCAAACGCTGCTTCCGTTGGCTCGGCGGCGCCCCGCGACCGCAACGTGAGGAACCTTCAGCAAAGCCATGATCGCTCGCGAAAGACTCAACCAGTTGAAAGAGAAGTTCGGCCTGGCCATCCAGCGGGCGGACCTGCCGGGCGACAGCCGCCTGTTTGTCTTCGTCGAGCCGTCGGCCCTCAAGGCCATCTGCCATTATATTTTCCGCGACCTGGATGCCCGCTACGTCATCAGCATCGGCTTGGACGACCGCCCTTTCTCCGGCAAGTTTCTCCTCGCGCACGACTTCGCCTTCGACCGCGACCGCCTGCTCTGCAGCGTGCTCACCTATCTGCCCGCCGACAACCCGAAGGTGGACAGCATCTCCGACGTGGTGCCCGGCGCCAACTGGGCCGAACGCGAAATTCGCGACCTGGTCGGCATCGAGCCGGAAGGCCACCGTTACCTGAAACGGCTGGTGTTGCCCGACGGCTGGCCCGACGGCGTGCATCCGCTGCGCAAAGACGTGCCCTGGAACCAGGTGCCGGAGGGCTTCGACGAGGAGCGCGAGTTCAAGTTCGACGACCCGCCGGAAGGCTGCACCGTGGTGCCGTTCGGGCCATTCCATCCTACGCTTGACGAGCCGGCGCATTTCCGGCTCTACGTGGAAGGCGAGATCGTGCGCGGCTGCGAGTACCGCGGGTTCATGGTGCATCGCGGGATCGAGAAACTCGCCGAATCCGTCCTCACCTACAACGACATCCCGATGATGGCGGAGCGCATCTGCGGCATCTGTGGCTGCGTGCACAACGTCGCCTACGCGCAAGCCGTCGAGATGGCCGTCGCCGTGCGTCCCCCCCCGCGCGCCGAATATGTCCGCACGATCATGCTGGAGATTGAGCGCCTGCAGAGCCACCTGTTGTGGGTCGGGCTGGCCTGCCACATCGTCGGGTTCGACACGCTGTTCATGCAGAGCTGGCGCATCCGCGAGCCGATCATGTGGATTGCGGAAAAGATCAGCGGCAACCGCAAGACCTACGCCCTATGCGTCATCGGCGGCGTGCGCTGGGACATTACGCCCGAGGTGAAAGCCGAACTGCGTAACGTGCTGGACAAACTGGAGACTGAGTGGCGCGCGGTCGTGGCCGCGGTGAGCAAGGACAAGAACATCCAGAAGCGCACGCGCGGCGTGGGCGTTGCGGACAAGACGCTGGTCAAGAACATCGGCCTCATCGGGCCGGTGGCGCGCGCGGCGGGCGCGGACATTGATTGCCGGCGCGATCATCCCTATGCCGCCTACGACCGGGTGGATTTCGACGTCATCACTGAAAGCGGTTGTGACGTATGGTCGCGCGTGGTGGTGCGCATGAAAGAAGTATTCGAGGCCATCCGGATCATCCGCCAGTGCCTGGAGAAGATGGAGGACGGACCGCTGCAAGTGCCGATCAAAGACGAACTCCCAGTAGGGCGTTTGGGGTTGTCGTCGGTCGAGGCGCCGCGGGGCGAGAGCCACCACTTCGTCATCACCGGCGAGAACAATCGTCCGCACCGCTGGCGGGTGCGCGCACCGACCTACCAGAACCTCCAGGCCGTGCCGATGATGATCAAAGACCAGCAACTGGCCGA
Source organism: Verrucomicrobiota bacterium (assembly GCA_050011195.1). Taxonomy (GTDB): domain Bacteria; phylum Verrucomicrobiota; class Verrucomicrobiia; order Limisphaerales; family UBA8199; genus PALSA-1440. The sequence continues at coordinate 24,061 of JBEKJO010000088.1, forward strand.
CATGACAATCTCGCTGGGCAGCATTGACCCGTGTTTCTCCTGCACCGACCGGCTGGAGACGATTGACCTGAAGTCGGGCGCGACGAAAGTGTGGTCGCAGCAAGAACTGATAAAGCTGGTGAGAAAGGCGTGACGTGAAATCCGAATTCCGAAATCCGAAACCCGAAGGCAACCCCAAGCCCGAAATCCGAAACCTTTGGCAAGAAGTCCAGTCTTCGGTCTTCGGATTTCGGGCTTCGGATTTCGGATTTCATACCGGCCTATGAAACTCGTTTGGATAATTCTCAGCGGAATGGCGAATGTAACCCTCGTGCTGCTCGTGGCTCCATTCTTCCAGGGCGTGCTGCGCAAGATCACCGCGCGCATTCAATCGCGCCAGGGGCCGCCCCTGTGGCAGCCCTACTTCGATTTGTTGAAGCTCTTGGGCAAGGAGGACATAGAATCGGGCCAGACCCCCGTCATGCAGCGGTTCGCGGCTTACCTGTCGCTGGCCACCGTGCTCACCCTCGCCTGCCTCGTGCCCCTGGGCTTCGCCGCGCCGTTGAATGGCGCGGGGGACGTTATCCTCGTGATTTACCTCCTGACGCTTTCCGGCATCTGCACCCTGCTGGCCGGCCTGGCCGCGGGTTCCACCTACTCGCTCGTCGGCATCAGCCGTGAAATGATGACCATGATTGCGCTCGAGCCGCTGTTCGCCGTGGCCATCGTGGCCGGCGCGGTCCACACGGGATCGTTTCGGCTGGACACGGTGCTCGACGGCTCGGTCTATGCCACCGGCGGTTTTCCCTGGTCGGGCGTCCTCTTGCTGGGCGTGATGTTGCTCTCGTTCCAAGCCTTTGTGCAGCGGGTGCCGTTCGATATTGCCGAGGCGGAGACCGAGCTGATGGAGGGGCCGCTGATGGAATACTCCGGGCCGAAACTGGCCCTGTTCAAGTACGCGCAGATGGCGAGGCTGGTCATCTACAGCGCGCTGTTTGTGGGGCTGTTTGTGCCGTGGGGTTCGACTCTGCCGTTCCCACTCGGCTGGTTGATCTTCTGGGCGAAGGTGCTTGGGCTGGTCCTGCTGGTCACACTCGTAGCCGCCACCCACGCCCGCTACCGGATTGACCAGGCCCTCCGCTTCTTCGCGTCGCTGCTGGTTGTGGCCCTGGCCGCATTGGTTCTGGCAAGCTATGGACACTGAGAGAACCTGAAGGAAGACCGAAATCCGAAGCCCAGGTCGGCGAACGCCCAGGCCGGGTGCTTCTCTCCGGATTTCGCACTTCGGGTTTCCTTCGGACTTCGGATTTTTGCCCCATGTCACTCTTAAGCAAACTCCAGGAAACCATCATCTGCCTCAAAGCGGGGCGCGTCACGCTGCCCTATCCCGCGCAGGCCCGGCCTGTGCCGGAGAAGTTCCGCGGCCGGCCGATCTTCGACGCGGCCAAGTGCATCGGCTGTGCCGGCTGTGCCAGCAATTGTCCGGCGCGTGAAATCCTGGTGCTTGATGTCTGCCAGGAAATCCGCATCCTGCAATACCTCGGCCGCCGCTGCACCTACTGCGGGCGTTGCGCCGATGTCTGCCCCGAAAAGGCCATCACCATGAGCCATGAATTCGAGACCGGCACCAACAGCATCGGCGACATCCGCCAGCGGCTCGAACTCTTCATGAGCACCTGCCAGCGCTGCGGCCGCTGCTTCAAAGAGCCGTCGCCCCTCGAACAGTTGAAGCTCAAAGGCTACCGCTTTGACGACGTGCAGAACGAGCGCTGGATCCTCCGCTCGCAGGCCTACCTCACGAGCGAGCCGATTGTGGATGACATCAAGATAGAACTGGACTGAGGAGATGATGAAAAAGCCGAAAGCCGAAACCCGAAACCCGAAGGAAGACCGAAATCCGAAATCCGATAATACCCCATTCGGACTGGTGCCCCGGGCTTCGGATTTCGGGTCTCGGTTTTCGGATGTCCTTCGGGTTTCGGAGTTCGGAGTTCGGATTTCAACATTGCCGCCATGCTAAAAAGCCTTTGCCAGAAGATGTTCGGCCGGTCGCTGTGGGTCTATCACGCCAACAGCGGCGGC
>JBEKJO010000089.1:0-25030 GCA_050011195.1 Verrucomicrobiota bacterium
ATTGAATTGCCCCCGCCGGCAGTTTCGGGAAATCCCCCATCGACATGAGGTGTTGGCCGCTCGCGCCGAAGCCCGCAGAAATCGAGCCCTTATCTAAGCGCCATTCGACGGCAGTCGGCGCTATCTTTCGGAACTGAGAATCAGCGCCGACTGCCGTCGGCGGCTACACGCTATGAAATCTCCCGGCTAGAGCTTGATGAAGTTGGCCGCCTGGGCGACGTCCTTGTCACCGCGGCCGGAGAGATTGATGATGATGACCTGGTCTTTGGGCAGCCCGGGCGCGCGGCGGATGACTTCCGCGACGGCATGGGCGGATTCCAGGGCGGGGATGATGCCTTCGAGGCGCGCGAGTTCCGTGAACGCCTTGAGCGCCTGGTCGTCGGTGGCATAAGTGTATTCGACGCGCTTGAGGTCGCGCAACCAGGCGTGCTCGGGACCGACCGCGGCGTAATCCAAGCCCGCGGAGACGCTATGGGTGAGCTGGATCTGGCCGAACTCGTCCTGCAACAGGTACGACCGTGTGCCTTGCAAGACGCCGAGCGAGCCGCCTTGAAACCGGGCGGCGTGTTTGCCGGCGGCGAGGCCTTCGCCGCCCGCTTCCACGCCAATCATTTTCACCGATGGGTCCTTGAGGAAGGGATAGAACAGGCCCAGGGCATTGGAACCGCCGCCGACGCAGGCAACGAGGAGGTCGGGCAGACGCTTCTTCTTCTCCAGAATCTGCCGGCGGGCTTCGTCGCCGATGACGCGCTGGAAGTTGCGCACCATCAGAGGGTAGGGATGGGCGCCATAGACCGTGCCGAGGATGTAGTGGGTGGTGCGCACGTTGGTGACCCAATCGCGCATGGCCTCGTTGATGGCCTCCTTCAAGGTTTGCTGGCCGGCGGTGACCGGGACGACTTCCGCGCCCAGCATCTTCATGCGCAAGACGTTGAGGGCCTGCCGCCCGCAATCGACCGCGCCCATATAGACGACGCATTTGAGCCCGAACATGGCGGCGACGGTGGCCGTGGCGACACCGTGCTGCCCCGCGCCGGTTTCGGCAATGATACGCGTCTTGCCCATGCGCCGGGCGAGCAGGATTTGCCCGATGCAGTTGTTGATTTTGTGGGCGCCGGTGTGGAGCAGGTCTTCCCGTTTGAGATAGATCTGCGCCCCGCCCAGTTCCCGGGTGAGGCGTTCGGCGAAGTAAAGGGGGGTGGGCCGACCGCAGAATTCTCTCAGGTAATACTCGAACTCGCGCTGGAAATCAGGGTCCGACTGCGAACGGAAATACTCGGCCTCCAATTCCTGCAGCGGGTGCATCAGCGTCTCCGGGACGTAGCGGCCGCCATACGGACCGAAGTGGCCGCCCGCATCGGGCACATTATTAGTGGCCATCGAGTTCATGCTCCGCAGGATAGCCCCTCAAGGAGGGCTTCGTCGAGCGCGCCGTTGGCCGGCTGCCAGCGGCCGGGCCGTTTGAGACCGCGGGGTTGGCTCAGGCCGCATCCTCCTATTATTTGGGCGCCCCTTCACCCGCCCACGAACCAAACAACCGCTTGATGATCTGATACTTCTCAGGATTCTTCTCAGGGTCCTGGCGGCAATAGATCATTACCCCGTCGGCCGCACGGTGGCCGGCGATCATGGCTTGTTCGACGTACTCCGGCGTCGTCGCTCCGAGCGTGCTGTGGGCCGTGGCGTAGATGTCGAGCACGATCGGGAAGGAAGGCCCGACCAACGCTTTGATCTGCTTCACTTCCGATTCCACCAGGCTCGGGTCTTTCAGGTTGGCTTTGGCCGACTCATGGCGATAGGGGAACAGGATGCCGTCAATCAGCGAACAGTAGTTGGTGACGAAGGCGAGCTTGATCGCCGGGAAATAGCAGCAAGGCACGAAGGCCAGCTTCGGATTAATCCGGCGCGAGGCGTCGAGCATTTTCCTGACATAATCCGGCGTATAAGTCTTTGTCAGGTTGTGCGTGAAATCATCGATGCTCCACGCCACCAGATTGGTCTCCTGCAGGCTGAGTTTCGCAAATTCCACCGCCCAGCGCTCGTAGTCGAGCCGGAAAGGTTCAGCGTACGTCCGGGTTCGCGGCGGGGACTCCGACGGCGGAACAATGGACGCCCAGATGCGAATGCCCTTCTCCCGCGCGCGCGGCAGGATGAGCTTCAAGTCATCCCAATCCGTGGAGTAGCCATGGATGCCGAAACTGTAGGTGTTCGCGTGAAGATCGGCCAGTTCGGCCAGCAGGCGATCCACATCGACACGGGTGTCCGCTTTGCGCGGCGCGTTACTGTAAGTCGCCCGCGTTCCGACCACCGCCCGCGCGCGCTCGGCTCGCACGTTCTTCTCAGCGGTACGGGAGGTGACGCAGCCGGCCAGCGGCGCAAGGAGTGAAAGGAGAACGAGGGAATGGATGAGGGGGGTGAGACGTTTTGGCATCATTTTCACGATCCTGCCGGCGAGCTGGCGCGCAACTTCGCGATAATGCCCGGCAGATGGTTTAGCACGTAATCGACGTCCACCTCGGTGTTGTAGATGCCCAGGCTGAAGCGGATGCTGCTGCGCGCCCGTGCGGCGCTGCAGCCCATTGCCGTCAATACGTGCGAGGGGTCCAGCGAACCGGTGGTGCAGGCCGAGCCGCTCGAAGCGCAGATGCCCGCCTGGTCCAACAACATCAGAATGCCTTCCGCCTCGACGCCATCGAAGGCGAGATTGCTGGTGTTAGGCAGGCGCGGCTCCCTGGCGCCGTTGCGCGAGGCGCCCGGGATGGCGCCGAGGATTCCGTCCTCCAATCTGTCCCGCAGCGCGCGGACGCGAGTGTTCTCGTCGGACAGGTTGGCCGTCGCCAGTTCCGCCGCCCGGCCAAAGGCCACGATGTTGGCGACGTTTTCGGTGCCGCCGCGCCGGCCACGCTCCTGCCCGCCGCCGACGACGTAGGGCTGGTATTTCACGTGGCGTTTCACATAGAGCAGCCCGATGCCTTTGGGCGCATGCAGCTTGTGCGCCGACAGCGACAGGAAATCCACGTCCAGCTCCCTCACGTCAATCTTCAATTTGCCCGGCGCCTGCACGGCGTCCGTGTGGAACAACGTGCCTTTGCGCCGGCAAATCGCCGCGATTTCCCGGACCGGGAACAGGACGCCCGTCTCGTTATTGGCCCACATCACCGAGACGACGGCGGTGTGCGGGCGAATTGCCTCCTCGAGCTGTTGCAGGTCCAGCGCCCCATCCGGCGCCACGGGCAGGAAGGTGACGGTGTAACCCCGCTTCTGGAGGAGGTCGCAGAACTTGATATTGGCCGAGTGCTCGACGGCGGTGGTCAGCACGTGCCGCTTCTCCGGCTGGGTGACCAGGGCGCTGTGGATCGCCGAATTGTTGCTTTCGGTGCCGCAACTGGTGAAGATGAGCTCCCGTGGCTCCGCGTTGATCAGCGCCGCGACCCGGGCGCGCGCCTGGTCGAGGTGCTCGCCGACCTGCCGCCCAAAAACATACGTGCTGGAAGGATTGCCCCAATACTCCCGCAGAAAGGGAATCATCGCGTCCACGACTTCGGGCGCGACCCGCGTCGTGGCATTGTTATCGAAATAATAGATGGCCGGCTGACTCATCGCACCAGTGTTTCCGAGCGACAATCTAGCCGGTTGAGAGCGGATTTCCAGTTGGAAGCCGAACGGCCGGCAAGCTGGCGGCACCCGCCGCAACACGGAGCGGAAGCGGGATTGTTCCCCCGCTGGTTTTGGACTTTGGACTTGAGGCGTTGGACTTTAGACTGGCGGTTTATGTTGACTCTGTCCGGCATCAGCAAGGCATACGGCGAGCGGGTGTTGTTCGCCGACGCGACATTGCAGGTGAACCGCCAGGACCGGATCGGGCTGGTCGGTCCGAACGGGGCCGGGAAAACCACCCTGTTCTCGATCATTCTGGGTGATGAATCAGCCGACGAGGGCGTCATTTCCTCCGAACGCGGCATCTCCATCGGCTATCTACCGCAGGAGAATGCACCGGTGGCGGACGAGACGGTCATCGAACTGGCCACGGCCATCACGCCCGAATACACGAAGCTCCGCCGCATCCTCAAGGCGTGGGAGGCCGACCACCCGATTGAGGCACTGCACCCGGAGGAAATCCACGACGACGTCCACGACCGGTTCAACGAGCTGGGCGGCTATCGCCTCGAAGCCAAGGCCAGGCAAATCCTCGCCGGCCTCGGCTTCCGTAACAAGGATTCCGACCGGCCCGCGCGCGAGATGAGCGGCGGCTGGGTGATGCGGGCGCACCTGGCCCGTTTGCTGACGCAAGAGCCGGACCTGCTGCTGCTGGACGAGCCGACCAATCATCTCGACCTGGAGGCGCTGCTGTGGTTCCAGGAGTATTTGAAGGGCTACCCCGGGGCGATTCTCGTCATCTCGCATGACCGCGAGTTCCTGAACCAGCTTGTGGGGAGCATCGTCGAGATTCGCCAGAGCAAGCTGATCCGTTACCGCGGCGGTTATGACGAGTATCTCGAACAACGCGAGGCCTACGAGCAGCAGCTTCTGGCCGCCTACAAACATCAGGAGCGCGAGATCGCCCGCCTGATGGAATTCGTCAACCGCTTCCGCGCCAAGAACACCAAGGCGGCGCAGGCCCAAAGCAAGCTCAAGCAGATCGAGCGCATGGACAAAGTCGAGGCGCCCGAGGGGGAGGAGCGGAAGCTGGATTTCCGGTTCCCCCAGCCGCGGCGGAGCGGGCTCCGGGTGGTCAAGCTGGAAAACATCCACCAGGCCTACGGCCAGAACGTGGTGTATCGCGGCATGAGTTTTCAAGCGGAGCGCGGCCAGCGCATCGTGCTAGCAGGGCCGAACGGGGCGGGCAAATCCACTCTGCTGAAGATTCTCGCCGGCGTGCTCACGCCGCAGGCGGGCGCGCGCACGCTCGGCCACAACGCCAAAGCCGGCTATTATTCGCAGTATCGCGTCGAGATGCTGCACCTGGACCGCACCGTGCTCGAAGAGGCGTTCGACACGCCCCAGCGCCTGACCGAGCAATTCGTCCGCACTCTGCTCGGCTGTTTCCTCTTCAGCGGCGACGATGTGTTCAAGAAAGTCGCAGTGCTGAGCGGCGGCGAGAAAAGCCGCCTGGCGCTGGTAAAGCTGCTGCTGGACCCGCCGAATCTGCTGCTCATGGACGAGCCGACCACGCATCTGGACCTGTCGAGCGTTGATGCGCTGGCCTACGCGCTCGACCAGTTCGAAGGCACGCTCATCTTCATCAGCCATGACGTGTATTTCATCCGCGCGCTGGCGAATCACGTCGTCCACGTGAACGCCGGCCAGTTGACGCATTACCCGGGCGGCTACCAGTATTACCTGGACAAAACGAAAGCCGAGTCCGAGCGCGCGGGGCTCACTGCGACTGGCAGGGACCTGTCCGGGAGGGCGAGCGTCCCCGCGAGCCCAAACTCTCGGGGACGCTCCGGAAGTCAGGGCTCGCGGGGACGCTCGCCCTCCCCGGCTGTGGACTTGGGCGAGTCTGGGCAAAGCGTCGCTGCCAACTCAAGGAAGGACCAAAAGCGGCTGGAGGCCGAACAGCGCCAGGCGCGTTCACGCGAGCGCAGCGCCCAGCAGCAGATCGTGCGCCGGCTGGAAAAGGAGATTCAGGAACTCGAAGCCCGCCAGGCCGAGCTGATCGCCGAGCTGGAGAGACAGGGGACTTACGAGAAGCCCGGCCGCGCCCTGGAGATCAATCGCGAACTAATGGACGTTCAGCGCCGCCTGGCGGAACTGAATCCCGAGTGGGAACAGGAAGCCACCCGGCTGGCGGCGCTGGAGTGATCTAAAATAGTTGTTGCATTCGCGGCGACTTCGCGTAAAGTACCTGTGCTTTTAGGCAACTAGTCAATTTCAAGGCCGGTAGATCCTCAATTGAATTTGCTTTCAATGATGATTTGAAACCCGATGGTCGGGAACAGTCTTCGAAGGAGCAGTCAGTCCTAAGACACGAACATCATAATGAGTACGAAACTATACGTCGGGAATCTTCCCTTTGACGTCACCGAAAACGACCTTCGGGACATGCTGGCCCAGCACGGCCCGGTCAACGAGGTCACCGTCATCATGGATAAAGACACCGGTCGGGCGCGCGGCTTCGCCTTCGCCACCATGAACACCGAGGAGGGGGCCAAGGCCGCCATTCTGGGCTTGAATGGCAAGGATTGGAAAGGCCGCGCGCTGACGGTGAACGAGGCTCGTCCGCGCGAAGACCGTCCGGCCCGAGGCGGCGGCGGCGGTTACCGCGGCGGGCAGCGCTCCCGCTACTGATTCGTCCGGGTGGATTGATAATCGCAGTGGGGTTCTGCTCCGCAGAATCCCACTGGCGCGTTGAGTCCCGCGGCCCCTAATCCGCGCTCGCGACTCGACGCTCCATCCGCAACCGAGGCAATATGATAGATTCTTTAGCAAATACAGTCGTTGAAACCCGGCAGCAGCGGTTCGAGCGCCTTTTGGGCCGGGAACCCTTCAAGGGGCTGAAAGCGATCCTCGACAGCCTGTCCAGCGACCCGGCGACGCTCTGGGACGGAGTTAATGGCACGAATTCTTACGAGGAACTGCTGGCCAGGCTTGGCTATCGTGTCACCCTGACCAAACAAATCCACATCGCGGATTGCTATTCCCGCACGGGCGCGGCGGGCGGGATCAGGGCCGTGCTTCCTTATTTCGATATTCCGACGCAGAGCGCCCTGCCCACGCTGGTGAACTTTGATTCCACAGTGACCGCCACGCCCAAATCAGCGGCTTTCTTCAATGGGATGTTGGCCGAGCTCAAGCGGCAACTGGGAACGTGAATCGGCTGAGGGTTGAGAGGCCGGGGAACTCCGAAGTCCAAGGCTCGAGCCGGGGCAGCGATTGTCGTTAAGGCGTTAACGAGTCACGCCACTTGAGGCTGATTCGCCCGGGCAGGAACAAACGCCGCGATGCGGCGGCTTCCGTCCGCCACATCCTCGCGCGTCATGTTAAGCGCCACAAACGCCCACGCGGCTTCGGAACCTCGGTAGCCTTGGGCCGCCGCGAGTTGAAGCCACTTATACGCCTGGATTCTGGACTCGGGCGCCGCTTCCGGCAGCCCGTCGAGGCTGGCGCGATGGTGCTTCATGCCGATGTGGAATTGGGCTCCGGCGTCGCCCAGGTCCGCCGCCTTCTGCATCCACACCTTTGATTTGGCCTCGTCGCGGGGCACGCCCTGGCCCGCAGCATACATAATCGCGAGGTTAAACTGCGCCAGGGAATGGCTTTGGTCCGCCGCTTTCAGATACCAGTGAATTGCTTGCGCATAGTCCTGCGCCGCTCCCTCGCCGGCAAATTTCACCCCCAGGCTGAATTGCGCTTCCGCATCGCCGTGGCCGGCCCTGGTTTCAGTGGTTTCAACAGCGGGCTTTTCAGGGCGGCTGAACAATCGGCGAAAGAACGGTGTGTCCATGCCCGTCATCTTAGTCAGCCCGAACCAAAACACAAGCTTAATTCCAGGCAAAATTGGGCGCATCCTCACACCACCGCCGGACCGCGAGCCGTCCCCGGCTCGCAGCGGCCACGCACGCGAGGCAGGTTCCAAAGTGCTGCGAGCCGGGGACGGCTCGCGCTCCATCCCCGCCTTGACCTTTGCCGGCGGCGGACATAGAACCACGGCATGATTCAATTGGGACTACACACCGACAACTGGAGGCCCTTGAGCGTTGGCTTCGAAGCCGCCTGCGAAAAGGTCGCCGCGACCGGCCTGAAACACCTCGAGTTCTGCGCCATCCACGGCCAGAACTTCATCGCCGCCCTGGGCTACGATCCGGGCGTTTCCCTGCAATCCAACCCGCGTGCCATCCGACGCTTCCTGGACAAACTGGGCCTCAAGGTCTCGCAGATAGACGGTTCCTACCCGATGATGGGGCCGAACGGCTCGGCCTTCGGCGTGCAATATGTCACGCAGACCATCCGCTTCGCCGCGGAACTGGGCTGCCCGATGGTCGATACCGTCGATGGCGCGTTCGAGACGCCCGGCCTCACGCGCAAGGAAGTCTTCCGCGTCACGTGCGACAATTACCGCCAGTGCCTCTCGTGGGCCGAGGACTACCAGGTCGTCATCAATGTCGAGCCGCACGGCCCCTACACCAACGACCTCGAGTTCATGCACAACCTCTTCCACCACTTCGAGTCCGAATACCTGCGGTGCAACTTCGACACGGGCAACACGTTCATCGCCGGCCACAACCCGCTCGATTACCTCAAGGCGCTGCGCAAATACGTGGTACATTGCCATATCAAGGATGTCAGCCCGGCGCTGGCGGCGGCGGTGCGCGGCGAGGAAACCGGCATCGGCAGCTCGGAGGTCTATGTCGGCGGCGGCGTCAACGCCGACAACATCCGCAACTGCCTGGCCTTCCTGCACCGGGGCGGCTGGGACGGCGTCGTCTCCCTCGAATGCAGTGGCACCGACGAAAACACCCGCCAGAGCGTCGAGTGGATGCGCGGCGTGGTGAAGGGACTCGGGAAGAAGGTGGGGCGTTAAAACGTGAAACGTGAAACGTGGAGCGTCCACTTTGGCTTTACACCGGGTGACTTTGTCCCAAATATACTGTTAACGGAGACCAGAAGCTGGCCATGAATACTGCTCTGATTGGAAAGCGTCTCCGGGTTGCCGGCTGGATGGTCATAGCGTGCTCCTTCCTCCTTTGGATCGGGGGCGGAGTGGCCCTGCACTTCGAGGACGCCCGACATCCCGATGCCGCTTACACCCCCGGTGACCCCGAATCGATGACGCTAAACGGGGCCATTTGGCGGATGCGGCTGGTCACCGGCGCAGCGGCGGCGGCAGCCGGAGGGTGTGTACTGCTTTGGTTTGCAAGCTTCCTACGAGCGAGGAACAAAGGAGGGGCAACATGAGGCTTCGATCTGCTAACCCGGCGAGTGCAGTGGACGGCGGGATTCCGCCTCTGTCGGCGTTTGGACGCGCTCGACCCGCCGTCAGTGATGCACATCGTTACCCAAACGCTCGATTGCATGGCCAAGCTCTCGATGCGCCAGGCGTCGCTTGTGCGCACAGCCCTTGCCGTTTCCATCGACAACTGGCGGACTGCTGGTAGATTTAACGCATGAGTCTGAGCTTTGCGGATATTGAGGATGAGGCGTTGCGCTTGCCGCAAGACGAGCAACTGCGACTGGCTCGCGCGTTGTTGGAGAGCAGCGAAGCGGCGGGGGACACTGGCGCCGAGGCTGCCTGGGAAGAGGAGATTGAACGGCGAATTCGTCTGGTGGATTCCGGATTGGCCAAGGGGCGCCCTTTTTCAGACGTGCTGCGGGAGATTGACCGGCGCCTTGGGAAATGACTCTAGTGGATCGCTGGGTTCGAGCCTGATCTCAAAGGGCTAAAGGCTTGACGCCCCGGTTTGGGAGGGCGAGCGTCCCCGCGAGCCCAAACTGCACAGGAATCTATGACAATCAGGGCTCGCGGGGACGCTCGCCCTCCCTCATCGGAGGAAGGAAGTTCGCCCAGCACAAATGACGAGAAGTGAACTTTAGATGTTCTTAGCAGCCGTAAATACAGGGGGGCCGGCCCCGGGAGCCTGGCATATCGTCTTTGCCGGCCTGGCGCTGCTTCTCTCCGTTGCGGCCTCGGGACACGCCGTCCTTTACAAGCGGGATTCGCGCTCCGCCATCGCGTGGGTGGGCTTCATCTGGCTGGTGCCTCTGGTGGGGGCGGCGCTCTACTTCGTCTTCGGAGTGAACCGGCTGCGCCGCCAGGCGATGTTGCTGCGGCAGAGCCTCGAGCGGTACCGCGCCCATGAGACGCAGCCGGAGTGTCCGCCCGAAGAGTTGCATCGCCATCTGCCCGGCCACACCGGGCACCTCAACACGCTGGTTCGAGTCGTGGGCGGCGTGGTAGGGCGGCCACTGCTGCCGGGGAATCGCCTGGACCCGCTCATCAACGGTGACGAGGCCTTTCCCGCGATGCTGGAGGCCATCCGGCAGGCCCGCCAAACCGTCTCTTTCTGCACTTATATCTTTGACCGGGACGAAGTCGGCCTGGTTTTCGCGCGGGCGCTCGGCGAGGCCGCCCGCCGGGGCGTGGAAGTGCGGGTGCTGATTGACGCGATGGGGATACGCTATTCCTGGCCGACCATTCTCCGCACCCTGCGCCACGAGGGAGTGAGGCACGCGCGGTTTCTCCCGGCTCTGGCTGTGTGGCACCTGATGTCAATGAACCTGCGCACGCACCGGAAGATTCTGGTGGCGGACGGGCGCCTGGGCTTCACCGGCGGCATGAACATCCGGGTGGGCCATTGCCTCCGGCGCCACCCGCGGAGCCCGGTGCAGGACATCCACTTTCGCGTGCGGGGTCCGGTCGTCACCCAATTGCAGGAGGTATTTGCCGATGACTGGCTGTTCACGACCGGCGAATCTTTGCGCGGCGACGCGTGGTTTCCCAAGCCGGAGATGGCCGGGCAAGTGCTGGCGCGCGGGGTGCCGGACGGCCCGGACGAGGACTTCGAGAAACTGCGCTGGACACTGCTGGGGGCGCTTTCGATTGCCCGTTATTCCGTCCGGATCGTCACCCCCTATTTTCTGCCCGATCCCGCGGTGGTTTCCGCGTTAAACCTCGCCGCGATGCGGGGCGTGCGGGTGGATATTATTTTGCCCGCCAAGAGCAACCTGCGGGTGGTGCGCTGGGCTTCGCGGGCGATGTGGTGGCAGGTGCTCGAACACGGGTGCCGGATTTGGCTCACCCCCCCGCCCTTCGATCACTCCAAGTTAATGATCGTGGACGGCTGCTGGGTGTTGCTGGGGTCCGCCAATTGGGACGCGCGCAGCTTGCGCCTCAACTTCGAGTACAACCTGGAGTGCTACGACCTGGAACTCGCCCGGCGGCTCGAGGAATTGGTCGCGGCCAGGCAGCAGGCCGCTCATCGGGTAACGCTCGCCGAGGTGGATGGCCGCCCTCTGCCCGCGCGCCTGCGCGACGGCCTCGCGCGGTTGCTGACGCCGTATCTGTGATTGGTGATTGGTGACTGGTGACTGGTGACTTGACACTACCCCCGAGACACCCGCGACAAGACTCCCTCTCCTCCATGAAATGGAGGGCTGGGGAGAGGAGGGGCGTTTGGGTCGAAGCCGGCGCGAGATTCCACCAGATCAGACCCCTCTCGGGGGCAGCGCCCCGTCGGCGGTCGGCGGTTACGCGATAAATAAAGGCTTGTTGCGGCGTTGGGGGGTGTGTTAGGTCATGGTGGATGATGCCGACACGGCAAGGGTCTTTCCGCCTGTTCCGCTTTGCGGGAATTGATGTGTATTTGCACTGGTCGTGGTTCCTCATTGCGGTGTATGGCATCAGCATCCGGGTGGGCCGGTATTCCTCGCTGGTTTGGCCGGCGCTGGAGTACGTGGCGCTGTTTGTGATCGTGCTGGTGCATGAGTTTGGCCATGCGCTGGCGTGCCGGCAGGTGGGCGGGCAGGCGAACCAGATCGTGCTCTGGCCGCTGGGGGGCGTGGCCTACGTAGCGCCGCCGCCGCGGCCGGGCGCGACGCTGTGGAGCATCGCGGCGGGGCCGCTGGTGAATGTGGCGCTGGCGCCCGTTCTGAGCGCGCTCTGGTGGCTGGGCTACTCCCTGGGTTGGGGAGAGGCGATGCCCAATGCTTATGCGTTTGTCAAGGCGGTGTGCATCATCAATTGGGCCTTGCTGATCTTTAATCTGCTGCCGATCTATCCTCTCGATGGCGGTCAGATTCTCCAGTCGCTCCTGTGGTTTGTGCTGGGTCGCGCGCGCAGCCTGATGGTGACGGTCATCATTGGTTTCATCGGCGTGGCGGGCTTGATCGCGCTCGCCATTCTGGGGCAAGCGGTGTGGTTTGGCATCCTGTGTGTGTTCATCCTGATGAATTGCTGGCGCGGGCTGCTGCAGGCGCGGGTGCTGGCAAAGGTGGCGAAGCTGCCGCGGCGCGCCGGGTGGGCGTGCCCGTCCTGCCAACAGGCGCCGATCATCGGCCCGCTCTGGCGGTGTGACAAATGCCTGCAGCCGTTCGACACCTTTGCCACGCAGGCGGTCTGTCCGCATTGCGGGGCGCAGTTTCCCGTGATCCGGTGCCCGGAGTGCGGCAGCGCGCATCCGCTGGGCGAGTGGGTGGCAGCCGCCGCGCGTGGGCCCGCGCCGCCAAGGACATGGGGTTGAGAGGAAAGGTGAAACGTGAAACGTGAAACGTGAAGGAACGGCAGCTCAGAACTGCTCTTCCGGTTGGTTACTCGATTGCCGGGATCGAACCGGGCGGCCGGGGCACGCGATAATACCGCAGTGTGATTTGCGGGGCGAAGCATTGCTCGTGGCCGGGGGAGGCAAAAGCGAAGCTCTTGAGGCGTCGGAAAGCTGGCGGGTCGGTGTCGGGCTGGAAAAGGGCAGCCAGTTGACGGTTGTTCTCGATGCTGGGATCGATCAGGCAGCCGGCGCTACCCATTGCGGTAACATAGAGACTGCAAACCGTGTTGGTTTCACCCATAAATTGGCGGATTAAAAAGCAGGGGGGAGGCTGGTAACAAAACGACCGCAGCTTGCCGAGGAAAGAATGCTCGATGCGCGCTTCCATCCAGATCAAGTCGCGGTTTGGGTTCTCGAACGCACCCAGGTCTCCGAACTGAACGGTAAACTCGCCAATGAAAGTCCGCTCCGCACGGGCCAGCAAGGGCGGCTCGTTTCTCTCGAGCAGCAGCAGATCGTGCTCAACCAGCACCGGGTGGTAGTTGTCCATCAACGCGCGCAACGCCAGGGCGTCGTCCTGAAACACCGTCCGCTCGTCAATCGTCCCCATCTGGCACAGCACGTACCGCGGCGCGGTCCGCCCGTCCCGGTAAAAGGATTCGTTGGCCCTTTGCAAGAACTCATTGCAGGCGGCAAAGCTGATCGGCATGGGCCGGGGCCAATAATTCAATCCGTTGAGCAGGACAAATCCGGGGAGATAGCCGAACAGATCAATCGTCGCATTCTTGACGCGGCGTTTGACCTCCGGCAAGGCGGCGACCTCTTGCGCCTGGCGCAACTGCGCTTCCAGGGCGGCTCGCTGGCGCCCGGGTGACAAGAGCCAATGGAGGTTGTGCACCAGGCAGTTTTTCAACGCCGAGAGATCAAGACTTTCCGGAGCCGCTCCCATCAAAAACAGACCCAGGGTCAGAGTGATAACTGCGGGAAAGGCAACCCGCTCGAGGACTTGCGCGCGGCCCGGCAAGGAGGGCGCGGCGGCCGAGGGTTTAACCTCCGAGCCAATGAAGAACCACGGAGGCACCAACAGGAACAGAGTCGTAAGAAAGCTGACCACATGCTCGCCGTCAGCCCGGACATGGCCGTATTTCCAGACCAGGCAGAGAAACGCGAACTCCAGCAGCAGACGGGCGACGGGGCGCCGGCGCAAAAGGCAGCCCTGGATGGAACGGAACAGGAATACTCCGATGAGGAGCAACGACGCCAGCGTCAACAGAGGCCCGCCATGCAGCATCATGGCCTCGTTGTAACCGGTCGTAAACGCAAAGATCCCGCGGACGAACAGGGGCAGGTTGGCCAGCCTCTGCCCGGCCATGGCCCAGTGGAGCAACAGGAATGAAAAAAACGCCGTGAGGATGAGCAGCGGGCGAAGCAGGTTGCCGCGGGCCACCCGCCTGGACTCGAATCCGCGCCGGCACGCGACGCCCCCTCGCGCCAGGGCCTCGAGGCAGACGGCGCCCACGACCAGCAGAACCAGAACGAAACTGGTGTGCTTGGTCAAAGCCAAGAATGCGAGGAAGAACCACAGCGCGCCGGAGACCAGGTGAAAAGGCTTATCCCGACGATCTTGCAGAAGATAGAGCGAAGCCAAATAAATCACCAAATAAGAGAGCGGCTGTTCAAGGATGCCTGGCTCGGCTTTGGTTAGCGGGAAAACCAGGAAGAAAGACGCCCACCACCAGAACCGCAGAATGAGGCGCGGCAACTGGCGCGAGGCCCAGACGATCAGGAGCAGCAACGTCAGCCGGCAGGCGTTGGCGAGCAGGGTTTTCTGCCCATGCAAATAGCCGCTGTAGGTGGAGGCGTAGTGGACAAAACCGTAAGGACCGACGTTTTGATACACCTGCGTTCCGAATTGGAAATGGTGGGCGGCATAGTATTCAAAGGCGGCGTGGCTGGAGAAATCGTGGTGCAGGTCGAAGGAATGGGTGGGGAAGGCCAGCAACAAGAGCGCCAGCAATCCGTACCCGGCAAGAGAGGTGGCGCGCCGCAACGCCGGATGGCAAGACGCCAGATGGAACATATTCTCCAAGCATAAGCGGCGCCTTGCTGGCGGTCGAGTCGTTGGTTGGCGCTATGGGGTTGCCTCGAGCAACTCGCGGGCTTGCTTCTTCGTAGCGTCGCTGGTCGAGTTTTCCACCACCATTTGAAGCGCCTTCTGGCGCTGTTCTTTGGGAACCCCTGGCATGGGAGCGCCGGCGAGTTTGACCACCGCGGAGCAGGCCTCCTCGGCAATGGCGGGTTCGGCGGCAAAGGTCATGAGCAGCTCGATCGCGCCGGGAGTCGGGATGGCGCCGATGGTTGCGATCGCCAGGAGCTTCTCCTCCGGCCGCTTGAGGAGGGGCAACAACTCAGTGACCTTGCTCACTTTCTCATCGTCCTTGAGCCGCTTATCACCCTGGAGGTATTGCAGGTAGCCCCGCAAGGCCAGCACTTGATAGAAGGTCTTGCTGCTGGCCCTGGCCAACGCCAGCAGCGGTTCCGCTACGCTGCTGTCCTCCGGCCAGTTGTTGGGCCAGGTTGAGAGGGTGCGCACCGCTTCGTCTTGCACGGTCTCGTCTTTGTCTGCGACGGCGGATTTGACGGCAGCCAGGGCCTCTGGCCCGCCGGCAGAGGCCAGCACGCGCAAGGTGATGATGCGCAGGGCGCTGTCGCTATGCAGCATGAGGAGCAGGAGAGAGGGCACGGCCCGCGCGCCGCTGCGGCCAGTGATCCCGAGGAGCGCCATTTCGAGGCCGGCGCGGTCCTTCTGGCTCTGGTTGGCTTGAAGAAGCCGCACGAGGCCGGGGACTTGCTGGTCGTCGCCCAGGGTGCCGATGGCTTGCACGGCGGCGCTGCGGACTGCGGCATCGGGATCGTCGGCACTGGCCACGATGAGAGGAAGGGCGCGGTCGAGGTGACGCTGGCCGGCCAGTTCAATCAGGACCCGACGGGTCTGGCCCGTGGCGGCCGGCAGGCGGGCAAAAAGGTCGGCGTCCACGCCGCTGCCGGAGAGTCGGGCGAGCGCCGCGAGGGCAGCTTGCGCCAGACCGGCATCGCTGTCGGTGGCGGCGTCCAGCAGGACCGGCAGGCTGGAAGGGTCGCCGAGGCGGTCCAGCACGCCGACCGCCGTGAGGCGCAGCTCTTGCGGGCCGCTGCCGGCGGCGGCCAGCACCGCGGGCATTACGGCGGCATCCGTGCGATCCGCCAAAGCCAGCAACAGGAAGGATTGCCGATCCGGGCTGGTTCGCGGCAACTCGGCGGCCAGGGCCTCGGTCACCTCGCGGCCAGGCAGTTCGCGGGCCGTGCGCAAGCCGATGCCGAACAGCGCCTTGTCCGGCGATCTCAACACTTCAAGCAACAACGGAAGGCCGGTTGATTGCCGCGCGAGAATCGCCCCGCGCGTCGCCTCAAGCATCTTCTGCCTGGGCACCTTCGCCGCGCGGACCGCGTCATACAGCTTGACCGCTTCAGCGGGTTGTCCCTGGGCGAAGAATCTTTCCGCGCAGAGAATGCAGCCCTCAGCAATGGCCGGGCGAACCGCCGCCGGCGCGACCGGCAGGGACTGGTTCAGGGGCTTGGCGGCTTTAGCGCCGCCGATGCGGCCCAACGCCACCGCCACAGTTGAAGCGACATCCGGGTCCGCATCGTTCAGCTTTTTCACCAGTGCGCTGACCGCCTTTGGGTCGCGGCGAACAGCGATGGAATTGATGACCCCGATAAGCAACTTGCCTTGCAACCGGCCCATCGCGTGGCGCAGCGCCGCCTCGGGGGCTGGACCGGGAATCGCCTCCAGGGCTATCCGCGCCCACGACGCCAACTGCGGGTCGGACAACAGGGGCGCCAGGGCGGGGACGGCGTCCTTGGTGCCGTAAATGGCCAACTGCTTGCAAGCGACGGCCTTCTCGGCGGGCGGGGCTTTCGATTTGAGGACGCGGATCAGCGCGTGCTGCTTCGCGGCGGGGGAGCTTTGGCTGTCAGCCGCGGCAGCAGGGGCCTGGCCAGCGGTTATCGCGGAAGCCAAGACCGCAACGAAAACCACAGACCGTGTGAAACATCGAATCCGGCAGAGTCTCATAAATATCCTTTGTGCGGGTGCGTCCTCATGTAACTCATGTAACCTATTTGACCTATTTAACCCATTTAACTCAGTTAACTCCCTCCTAAATTCGCCAGGGTTCGCGGAGCGCCTCGGAGCGGAGCCGGTTGGCCTGCTCGTCGCCGATGAACTCGTTCTTGCTCGGATCGTATTTGACCTTGCGGCCCAGAAAGAGGGCGATGTTGGCCGCATGACACGCAATGTGCGACTGGCAGGCCACGTCGGCGTTGGCGCGGGTCTGACCCCGCGACCGGACGCAGTCCAGAAAGTCGCGCACATGGAAGTTGGCCGGGTAGCCGGAGACCTTGGCCCGCTTGCCGAGGAGCAAGGCGTCCGCGCTCGCGACCAACTCGCCGTCATCGCCCGTTTCGACCCAGCCGGTGTCGCCTTCAAAGCGGACGGGGCAAGAGCCGAGCGGGAGCCAGC
Source organism: Verrucomicrobiota bacterium (assembly GCA_050011195.1). Taxonomy (GTDB): domain Bacteria; phylum Verrucomicrobiota; class Verrucomicrobiia; order Limisphaerales; family UBA8199; genus PALSA-1440. The sequence continues at coordinate 16,762 of JBEKJO010000089.1, forward strand.
CTTCGTCGCGCATGACGAGCTTGACGCCGTTGGCGTAGCGGGCGTGCAACTCGGCCCCCTGCGGCTCGTATTCGACCGGGGCGGTGCGGTCGGCATCGTTGGCCCACTGGCAGAGGTCCACGCAATGCGACCCCCATTCCAGGCAGCCGCCGCCGGTCAAGCCGCCGCCTTTCTCGAAGTTAGCGCCACCCAGGAGACTCTTGTTGTAGGGCCGCCAGGCGGCAGGCCCGAGGTACAAGTCCCAATCCACTTGCTCCCGGTCCGGCTCGGGTTCGGGCGCGGCCCAACCGCTGGTGGCGGTTGTCAACCCGCCCGGATGCGCGTAGAGAGTTTGGAGCCGGCCAAGCTTGCCACGGCGCGCCAGGTCAATCGCGAAGACGAAGTTGGGCAGGCTCCGCCGCTGGGTGCCGGCCTGGAAGACGCGGCCCGTGCGGCGGAACGTCTCGGCCAACGCGAGGCTCTGTGCAATGTTCTTGGTGCAGGGCTTCTCGCAATAGACATCCTTGCCGGCGTTGGCCGCCAGGATCGAGGCCGTGGCGTGCCAGTTCGGGCCGGTGGCGATCAGCACGGCATCGAGGTCGCTGCGGGCCAGCAGGTCGCGCAGGTCGCGGTACATCGCGCAATCCTGGTTGCCGTACTTGGTGTCGGCCTTTTTCTTGATCGCCTCGCGGCGCTCGGCCTTCACGTCGCATATCGCCACGAACCGCACATCAGGTTCCTCCAGGAAACAGCCGAGGACGTAAGTGCCGCGGCCACCGATGCCGATGGCGCCCAGCACGATGCGTTCGCTGGGGGCGACGCCACCGTCCCGGCCCAGAACGGCGCTGCGAACTACGTGGGGCGCCGCCAGTAAGACGCCTGCCTGGACTGCGGTCTTCAGAAACCGCCGCCGGTTGAGCGGAAGTGCGGGTTCAAATCGGGTGGGTTTGCGAATGGGCAATAGTTCGGGAGTGGCGGCGGTCACAGATTTCATCTTCGTTCTTTCTCGGGTCAGGACACAAAAGGTCGTACTGCTGCGATTCTGGCCGAATAGATGGACGCCTGTCCATGACACTTTCATCAGACTATTTGTAGCCGCCGACGGCAGTCGGCGCACTTTTCCTCAGTCACAGAAATCAGCGCCGACTGCCGTTGGCGGCTACGGTTTCTCGAATCCGCCCTGGCCGGAAGGAGGGCACCCGCTTTTCTGCGTGCATTTTCATCCGTGCGGACTACTAATGCTGCCGATGAACTTGAACGAAGCCAAAGCCCGACACGCCCAACTCGCCGAGGAAATCCGCCAGCACGACCACGCCTATTATGTGCTCGCGCAGCCGACCCTCAGCGACCACGAATACGACCGGCTTTACCACGAGTTGCTGGACCTGGAAAAGCAGTTCCCCCAGCTCGTTACGCCCGATTCCCCGACACAGCGCGTCAGCGGCCAGCCGCTGAAGGAGTTCCAGCAGGTGCAGCATCGGCTGCCGATGCTCAGCCTGGACAACACCTATTCGCAAGAGGACGTGCGCGATTTCGTCAACCGCGTCCAGAAACTGCTGCCCGATGAGAAGCTGGAATGGATCGTCGAGCCGAAGATTGATGGCGTCGCTATCAACCTGCGCTACGAGCAAGGCGCCTTTGCTTGCGGCTCGACTCGCGGCGACGGCACGACCGGCGATGACATCACCGCCAACCTCAGGACGATTCGCAGCATTCCCGCCCGGCTTCGGGGTTGCCTGTCCGGGAGGGCGAGCGTCCTCGCGAGCCCAAACTCTTCTCACGGAACCTCCGCAGATCAGGGCTCGCGAGGACGCTCGCCCTCCCAGGCTTCGACATTGGGACAAGCGCGGGCCACCTGCCCCGCTCTCCTGGAAGTGCGCGGCGAGGTCTATCTCACCAAGGCCGGCTTTGCCAAGCTGAACGCGGAGCGCAAAGCCGCCGGCGAGGAGGAGTTTGCCAATCCGCGCAATGCCGCCGCCGGCTCCCTCAAGCAACTCGACCCGCGGATCGTCGCCAGGCGACCACTCGACATTGTGGTTTATGGCCTCGGTCAGGTCGAAGGCGCGCCCCAGCAGCCCCAGCAGCACGACCAGATGCTCGCCTGGCTGAAATCGCTCGGCTTCAAGACGCCGGCTAAGACTTGGCACTGCCGCTCCGCGGATGAACTGGTCGCCGCCATCGAAGAACTCGACACGGTGCGGCACGAGTTCCCCTACGAGACCGACGGGGCGGTGATCAAACTGAACTCCTTCGCGCAGCGCGAAATAGCCGGCTACACCTCCAAAGCCCCGCGCTGGTCCATTGCCTACAAATACGCCGCCGAGCAGGCCGAGACGCTGCTCAAGGACATCACCGTCCAGGTTGGCCGCACGGGCGCGCTCACACCCGTCGCCGAACTCGAACCGGTCTTTCTGGCCGGCAGCACCATCAGCCGCGCCACGCTCCACAACGAAGATTACATCCGCCAAAAGGACATCCGCATCGGCGACACCGTCAAGATCGAGAAGGCGGGCGAAGTCATTCCCGCCGTCGTGGACGTGGTGCTGGCCCGGCGGACGGGAAATGAGGTCTCCTTTCGCTTTCCTGCAAAATGCCCGGAATGCGGCTCCAAAGTCTCTCGCGCCCCTGGAATCGTCGAGGGCGACGAAGGTGTTGTCTGGCGCTGCGTCAATCCCGATTGCCCGGCGCAGGTGCGCGGGCGGCTCGAACATTGGTGCGCCCGCGGCGCGATGGACATCGAAGGCGGCGGCGAAGTCCTCGTTCGCCAACTCGTCCAAAGTGGCCTGGTGCGGGACGTGGCGGACCTTTATTCGCTCAAGCTTTCGGACGTGGCGGGCCTCGAACGTATGGGCGAGAAGTCGGCCCGCAACTTCCTCGACGGCGTCGAAGCCAGCAAACAGCGCGACCTGTGGCGGCTGCTGTTCGGGCTGGGGATTCTCCACGTCGGCGCGGGCGTGGCCAAGGCCCTGGGCCGCGGGTTCGTCTCGCTCGATGACGTGTTCGCCGCCGGCGTGGACCAGTTGACCGGGTGCGAGGACGTCGGCGAGGTCATCGCGCAGAGCGTGGTCCAGTGGCACGGCGACCCGCGGAACCGGAAGCTGATCGAACGTCTACGGCAGGCGGGGCTGAATTTCAAGTCCGCGCTTTACCAGCCGAAAGCCAGGGCCGGGTTGCTGGCGGGCAAGACCTTTGTCCTGACCGGCACGCTGCCCACACTCAAGCGTGAGGAGGCCACCGCGAAGATCGAGGCGGCCGGTGGCAAAGTCAGCGGCAGCGTCAGCAAGAAGACCGACTACGTCGTCGCCGGCGCGGAAGCCGGTTCCAAACTGGATAAGGCGCAGCAACTCGACGTGAAGATCATTGACGAGGCCGAGTTGCTGCGGCTGTGCGCCGCGTGACGGCCTGAGCCTTCCATGCGGGCTTAACGCCAGGGCGGAGCGCAGCAAAGCTGCAACTGAACTGGTAAGGACGCGTTCCACCGCGTCCCACTTTTAGCCGGTAGCTGTTCGAGGGACGCGGTGGAACGCGTCCTCACCAGAACCCCTTCGCAGCCCACGAGCGGGTTGGGATATAGCAGTGCCGTACAGGGTGACTAGCCCATAAAAGCCCGCAAAAAGAATGGACAGCGGGCAAACCAACTAATACACTCGCCCCATGACGCCTTTGCAATCAGGCTTACTACGAAAGGCTGCTGACCTTTCAAGCAAGCAGGAACTACCAATGCGCTGGTACCATTACATCGCCTACTTCTCCGGTGGCGCGTTTCTGGCGAACGCCATTCCACATTTCGTGAGCGGCGTCACGGGGCACCCGTTTCAGAGCCCGTTCGCGAAGCCGCCTGGCCAAGGGCTGTCGCCAGCGTGGGTCAACGTCTTGTGGGGCGCGGCGAACCTCGTCTTCGCGTACCTGCTTTTGGGGCGGGTCGGGAACTTCGAGTTCCGTCGTTGGCGTCATATCCTCGTCGCCGGCGCGGGCGGTCTGGCGATGGCGGTGATGCTTTCGCGGGCCTTTGGACGCTTCTACGGCGGTCTGTGAGGCGAGCCCGGCTAAGTCGTCGTTAATGATGTGAGTGGAGGCACGATGTGCCCCCCTGTGTGGTGGTGGCCTGTCACCCGTCACTCGTCACCCTCTTGGCGTCTTTGCGTTAACTCCGCTTTTTGGGCTCAATGGCGGAGCGCAAAAAGCAATTCCTCTCAGTTTAACCCCCCTGACGGCTGTATCCCACGGCTAACCCCTTTAACTCATTTAACTCCTTTGGCTGCGGCCTTGCCGCGCTGTGTTCATCTATGCCTTGAATTGTTGGGGCTAAGTCCAATAACGGTAATCCACGTCCGGGAAGAGATTGTCCCGCCACTCGACCTGCTTGAGCCATTCCGGATCGAGTTGGGCAGCGATGAGCTGCTCGTAAAGCCGGGTGAAGCGCAGCAGGTGCTCCTTCACCCGCTTGCGCGCATAGTCAGGGCTGGTCCCCGTCCGCAGAATAAACGGCCAGTCGCTGGCCTGCGCGAGGAGCAGTTCGCGCGCGGCTTGCTTGAGCGCGCGCTCCTGAAGGAAACGAGGCGAGGACGCCTCGGTACCGGCAGGCGAGACGCCTGCCCCACACGGGAAGCGCCGCGCCAGTTCGGTCATGCGGTCCTGCGCCACGCGGAGGTGCGGGTAAATCCACTCGTTCTTCTCGTTGAGCCAGACGCGCCAGTACCCGTCCTCGCCCCAGCTTGAGGCGGCGGGTGTGGCCACCTGGTGCGTCGGGTGCCGGCGCAGGAAATCCTCCGGCGTGATCAACTCGAACACCTTCTGGTCGCAGCAGGCTTTGCGCACGAAGAAATCGAGGAACTCCGGGCCTTCATACCACCAGTGGCCGAACAACTCGGCGTCGTAAGGCGCAACCAAAATGGGCGGTCGGTCGAGGATTTCGGCCAGGCGGCGGAATTGGGCCGCCCGGGCTTCGAGAAAATGGCCCGCGTGTTCATCAGCGGCCCGAATGGCCGCCTGGCGGTCATACACCTCTTTGTCGGGCGAGCTGCCGGTGATGCGATAGTATTTGATGCCGGTGAACCCGCGTTGGTCGGGCGCGGGCAGATGCGGCTTCACGTAATCGGCATCCAGGTCGAAGCCGATGTCGCGGTAGAAGTCGCGGTAGCGCGGGTCGCCGGGGTAGCCGGCGTGCCGGCTCCAGACTTGGCGGGCGGAATCGGGGTCGCGGCCAAAGGCGGCGATGCCGTTGGGCGTGAAGATCGGGGCAAACGTCGCGTAGCGAGGCCGCGGCCGGGCGTGCAGCAGGCCGTGCGTGTCGGTAACGAACCAGCGGAGGTTGGCCTCCTGCAACACATCTTCAAGGCTCTCCACGTAGGCACATTCCGGCAGCCAGATGCCCCGCGGCTCGCGGCCAAAACAACTGCGGTAATGGTCGCGCGCCACCAGGATTTGCGCGCGCAGCGAGGGCGGATGATCGGCCAGCAGCGGCAACAGCGCGTGCGTGGCGGCGCTGGTGATGATTTCCAGATAGCCCAACTCCTGGAACTTGCCGAAGGCGCCCACGAGGTCGCGGCCGCAGGCGGTGTAAGTGTCACGGACAGCGCCAAACCGGCTGTGATAAAACACGGCGAGTTCGTGGAACGGCTTCTCCCAGAGGGTCCGATGGACTTCCTTCTCCGCCAGTTCGATCAGTTCGTTGAGGTGGCGCTCGTAGCGGCCTTGCAGGAGGTGATCCCGCAACATCGAGCAGAGGGTCGGCGTGAGAGTGAGCGTGAGGCGGGGCTGCAAGCCGTCCCGCTGCCAGCCCTCCAGCAGTTGCAGCAGCGGCACGTAGGTTTCGGTGATGGCCTCGAAGAGCCAGTTCTCTTCCAGAAACCTCTCGTGCTCCGGGTGTCGGACAAACGGCAGGTGCGCGTGCAGGATGAGAGCCAGATAGCCGGACACGGGGGTAAAGTCTATAGCCGATAGTCTATAGTCTATTATCTGGAGTCTCCGGGGAGCGGGGGCTTGAGGGACGGGTCTTGGGGGGCGGCGCCGACTTCGCCCCGGTGCTCGGTGCGGCGGCTGAAGCCCAGCTCGGCCTGGCGCAATTCACCTTCCACTGACATGGCGGATACCGTGACCGTGTGGTCGCCGTCCGGCAAGGAGAAGCGGTAACTGAAGGTGCCATCGGGACGGAGTGAGACCGGCCGGCCGCCAATGGTCACGCTCGCGTTGGGTTCAGTCGCGCCATAGATGACGAGTTCGGCATTGAGGTTGAGCCAGAAGCCTTTCGGTCGCTGCTCTGCCGCGGCTATCGGGCTGGATACATTCTCCAGTTCGCCGCCGAGCGGCGCGGGGAGAGCCGGTTGCGCAGCGGAGACTTCCTGTTCGCCCCGGCCACGAACGAGTTCCGCAATCTCCGCCGAACTCTCCCACTCCTGCCGCAGGAGATGCAGGGTGACCAATTCGGCCAGGGCGCGCTCCCGCGCCGCCTCGGGCGGAGGCAGGTCAGCCGGGACTCCCTGTTTGGCCAGGGCCGCAAGGTGCGTCAACCGGACCTGGGCGGGAATGGTGGCAAACCGCACGGTCTGGTCGGTCGATACCGTGTCCGGCGGCGTCACTGCGGGCGCGGAGGTGGCGATTGTCACCCATTGACGCCCGGGGCGATAGTAGCCCAACTCAGCCACGTAGCGCGTCTCCGCGCGGTCCGTGTGAATAAACCAATGCCGCGATTCCGGATGCACGTGGACCTCTGTGACTGGCCGGGCCCCGATCGTGCCGGGGACGACGCGCACCACGAGATGACGGTCGGCGGAAAGGGCGTTGTAGCGCCGTTGCTGCTGCGGCGTAAGGTCCCAATGCGCATAAAGCCAGTGCGGATCGCGCGCGGCCAACAGCAACTTCCCGGTCCCGTAGGCTTCGGGCAAGGCCGCCTCGTCGTGTCCTGACTGGCCGACAGGCGCCGTCGGCCCCAGCGCGTACTTCTGTCCCGGGCCAGTCATGGGGGGCGAGAAGGGTTCGTCGCCCTCCAGGAGAATCTGCGGAATTCCGAGACCGGCTTCGGCTTGCGCCAGTTTTTCTCGGGGCCGTTCTGCCTCCAGACTCGCAGGGGCCTTGGCCTGCTCCGATGGGACGGCCTCGGACTCTTTCGCAGGGGCTGCGACTACCGGCGACGCCGTTTGCGCGCTTTCGACCGGGATGGATGAAGCCTTTGCCCGGGGCTTCCGCATGACCCGCGTCCTTACGGTCTTTGCCTTGACCGCCGTCTTGGACTTGCCCCGGGCACGCAGCTTCGGCTTCTTCGGGGTTTTACGTTTGCCGCCTTTGGCTTTGGCGGGGCTGGGTTTCCGGCGGAGGGTCTTTGGCTTGCTCCGAGTCACGCGGCGAACAGTGCGCGCGGCCGGTTTAACGGCTTTTCCAGAGCGCGGTTTCTTTGCTCTCATACTTGGCTGCGACCCCGTCGGTGAGTGTCGGATTCTCTCTGATGTCCCTTACACTACGGCGGCGGTCGGGGCGGCGCAATGCGAAATTGGAGGTTTCGCAATTGGCAGCCGGCGCCTTGCGCAGGAAGGGGCTTCCTGACAACTCCTGACTCGTCCAGATGGATTGGACGCTCAGGTCAGGGCGTTTGCACGGCGCGGTAGAACCTCTGGGGGTAGAGGACGCTGTTGGTGTCGTTGACTTGCAGCACCCCGTTGGTCAGCAGGGTGGAATTCGTCAGCACGGTCCAGTTAGTGAAAGCGAGGCTGGGATCGGTCGTGGCATAAATCGCGATGCGTGACTGCTGATCCTCGGTGACGGGAGTTCCATCGGCATTGGTAACGATGAACTGGAAACCGCTGGCGGCGGACAGGAACAAATCCGCAAGCTGCAGACCCGTGCGCGGTGGGGGGGTCACGGCGACGATGTAGTTCGCCAGAGTCAGGGTGTTGGTGCCGCCTGGACCGACGGCAGTCAGAGTCACGGAGTAGGCGCCGGGGTTGGTGTAGGTGTTGGCGGGGTTGGCCAGGGGGCTGGTGTTGCCATCGCCGAAGGCCCAGGCGTAGTTGGTGGCGCCGGTGCTCAGGTTGGTGAACACGACCGAGAGGGGCGCGGTCCCGTTGGTCGGCCCGGCAGTGAAGCCGGCGACCGGCGGCGGATAGGCCACGAGGATGGAGTTGGTGCAAATGAGGGTGTTAGCGCCGCCCGCGCCAACCGCCGTGAGAGCAACGGTGTAGGCGCCGGGGTTGGTGTAGGTGTTGGCGGGGTTGGCCAGGGGGCTGGTGTTGCCATCGCCGAAGGCCCAGGCGTAGTTGGTGGCGCCGGTGCTCAGGTTGGTGAACACGACCGAGAG
>JBEKJO010000090.1:0-24946 GCA_050011195.1 Verrucomicrobiota bacterium
GCGGGATCGGGCCATACGGGCCGGGCGGGGGAGTTGGAGGGGACAAGGAAAGCGCCGGGAATAGAAGAAGGGGCGCAAGGGATGAGCGTAAGTGAGGCATTTGCAGCAGAAGCAGGCGTAGGGGGGGATGGGCAAGCGGGCAAACTTGAGCGCGCGGCAGAAGTTGGCATAAGCGGAGCGCAGGGTACGGCGCTTGCGGTCGGGGACAGAGACGCGCATTAACCAGGAGGCCGGCCCGGAGGCGGGTGGCGGGGCGGGGGCGGTTGTTGGGCGTGGCCGTGCCGCGGGGTGAAGGCGGGGCTGAAGGGCATGGCGACGGTTATGCCCATAGAGAACGGTTCGGGCGGGAGTTCAAAGGAGAGGGTGAAATTCATAGGGGGCCGAAGAAAGGGCGAGGGGCGGCAGCGGCTACCGGTGGCAGAGCCGCAGCGCCGTCACAAGAAGCGCGGTATTGGCGCCGAAGTGTCGTCATAGATCCAAGTGAAGCGCATGATGTCACTGGGGGCGAGGCGGCGTCAAGCGCTGGCTTGCACGCTTTGGACCGAACGGGTTTAGTTGCGGCCTCAAGAACCGCAGCACAATCGCGCGCCAGCCGTGCCCATTGCCTGCACAACAACTGCCCTCTACGCCAAAACAGCAAAAGCGTCCCTTTCCCTCATTTTCTAATTCTCGCCCTCTCTCTCGTTCGCAAAATTAAGCAAAATAAAGCTTGCGTTCCCAGCCCGCTCGGCTAAAACAGCTTCCGGTTCATTTCCATAAACCAAAAGCGAGCGCAGTGCTTTTGGTGTGAGTCTTTGCGCTGCGAGGACTCGGACTCCATCCAAAAGCAACCACATAGATTTGGCAGTCAAGATCCACCTCGGACGCGCGCGAGCCGCGCGTCCCGGTGTGCTTTTGACTGCGGGCCGCGTGGTTGCTGCCCTGGATGGGAGCGCGCTGGGCGCGCACTCCCTCGCCACAGGGTTGGCTCATGGTTCGAGTCTTCGCAACACACCTGTTGCGAGAACCAAAAACAATCAACAGAAGAGACAGCTATGGAAAACATTACGAACACCATCAAACGACTGGTCGTGGGGACCGTCCTCGCGCTCAGTGTGACCACAAGCCTTCACGCTCAACCCGTCCTGCCGCCCCCGGGCCTTACCAACTCGCCACCCACAACGGAGGGAGGTGGGGGGGATTACGCGTCATTGGCGGCCGCACAGTGGGCGGATTATGAAACCAACTACGCCCCCTGGGCCGTGCAGGACATTCCCATGCCGGACGGCTCGCAGCTCACTTCCGACGCGCTGGCAGCCCAAAGCCAGGCTGATTTGCTGGCGCTCTCGACAAACATTTACAACGACCTCTTGCTCCAGCAAGTGGCCGTCAGCAACTTCCTTGCGAGCGTCACAAACATGGCCCCAAGCTGGACCGACCAGAGCGGCAACACTGTCTATATTGACGGGCTGGATGCCCTGGGCGACCCGATGATCAAATCGCCGTTCAACCTCGAATCAGCGCAGACCGTTTCCGCTCAGAAACTCTGGCCGGGTGGCGGCAGCGGGTTCAACCTCGCCGGCTCGAACGTCCTTATGGCGCAGTGGGACGGGGGCGACGTGCTGACCAATCACCAGGAGTTTTGGCTGGGGGGATTCCGAGTCAGTTTGCTCGACGGGCCGACTATCGGTCCAATCGACCATGCAACCCACGTGGCGGGGACCCTCGTGGGCTGGGGCGGATATGCTCCCGCAGAGGGGTTCGCCAATCGGGGGCGCTTGATCGAGGCTTATGATTACTGGGATTTTTCTGAGATGCCAGCCGTGGCCGCCACCAATTCAGTGCGGGTTTCCAATCATAGCTACGGGCATCTTGGTGGGTGGCAGCAGACCACGATCTACGGCACGAACGCCTGGCTGTGGGCTGGCGACGATTCCATCAGCACCAATCAAGATTGGCACTTTGGTTTCTACGACAGTTACGCCATGACCAATGACCAGATCATCTACACGGCGCAAACCAATCTGCCGGTGTTTGCCGCCGGTAATGAGCGTGGGCCGGGTCAGTATGAGCCGCCGAGCCAGCCGATTTTGCATTGGGACTTTTGGACAATCGGCGGAATTCAATATATTTATTACAACGATTACTTCCGACCGCTCAACGACGCCCAGGGAGGATTTAACAACCTGGACTCATACGCCGTGTCGAAGAACGCGCTCATCGTCGGCGGGGACAATGGGAACACCAACGGCTATAGCGGTCCGGGCAGTGTCGTGATGACCACTTTTTCAAGCTGGGGGCCAACCGCGGACGGGCGGATTAAGCCGGACATCACCGCGCCGGGCTACCTCATTTGGTCAACCGTCACCGAGGCCACCAACGCCTACGAGCAAATGTCCGGCACCAGCATGGCCGCGCCGGCGGTGACGGGGACCATCGGCCTGTTGGTTGGATACTACAGCCAGCTTTACGGCACGAACCGTCCGCCCATGCTCTCCTCGACGCTCGGTGGCATCATCATTCACACGGCGGACCAAACGGGAACGAACACGGGGCCGAATTACACGTTCGGATGGGGGCAGCTCAACGCCTTGTCCGCCGCGAACCTTATTTCCAACAACTTCGCCAGCGGCTCGCTCGCCTTCATCAAGGAAGTGCTCCTGGAGAGCGGCGACTACATCCAGTTCCCGGTCGTCCTGACCAACAATCAGCCGTTCAAGGCCACCATTCGGTGGACGGACCCGCCAGGGACCCCAACCGCTCCGGCCCTCAACCCGACCAACCACATGCTGGTCAACGACCTGGACTTGCGCGTTGTCAGCCCGAGTGGGGCGACCAATTACCCCTGGGTCCTCAATCCGGCCTCGCCCGCCAGCGCCCCCGCGACCGGCGACAACACGGTGGACAATGTCGAGCAGGTCTATATCCCCAGTCCGAGCAACGGCACCTACACCGTGCGAGTCACGCACAAAGGCAACCTGGTCAACGACAAGGGGCAGATCAGCTACCAGAATGTCTCTCTCATGCTGTCGGGCAATCTCGCCCAGCCGCCCGTCCTGCCGATGCTCACCGCCATCTCAGCCCAAACCGTTTCCAACACCGTCTCGCTCAAATGGTCTTCCGACGTGGGCCGGGTTTACAGAGTGCAATCCAGGAGCAATATTGTCTCCGGCACTTGGGCATACGCCACCGGTGAGCTGAGCGCCACGAAGACGAATACGGCGGTCCTGCTCCCGGCGGCAGGGGTGCCCAGTCAGTTTTATCGAATCGTTCAGGTCCGGTGAAAACACGATTGCAACGACAACGAACAGGCTGCCGGCGCTGGCTTTGGCTGGCGCTGGCAGTCATGCTGGCAGTGGCGGCAAGAAGGGCGAATGCCCAAAGCACCATCGTTTATGGGCAGTTTCCTTTGACGCCACCGCCGCCTCCCGGGATGACCATATTTCCTGAGGACAGCCAAGGATGGCAGGTGTTTGGCACCTACACTTCTCCCGCAGGTTACAACTGGCTCATCAATGGGCAACCGGCGTTCACATTTACCGCCGGGAATGGTGTCTCCATATACCCGGCTTCATCCCTGAACGGGGTGATCGGAATTGCTGCCGACCAATTCGGTGGCAACAACGCTGTTCCGCTCGTAGCGGGGCAGGAAATCGGTCCGGACGCCGCCGGCTATCAATGGTTTACCAGTCCGACTTTCGGCTCCCTCCTTACCGCAACCTTCGACGGTGGCCCCGAAGGCCCCCTGTACGAGGGCTATTTCACCGGCCTGGAGTCCGGCTATCTAGGGCTTGAGTTCCAACAAAACGGCCAGACATATTACGGGTGGGTGCGTGTTGGCACACCCTATGCCGGCCTTGAGGCCGTCTGGCTCTACGACTATGCCTACGAAACCGTCCCGAACACGCCTATCTTTGCGGGTGAGGGTGAGGTGCCTGAGCCGGGCACCTTTGCCCTGTTGCTCGTTTCCGGCGCGGCCTTCTGGCTGGTGCGGAAGCGCTTGTGAAAAAGCGGGTGAGACCGCGAGCCGGCTGGCGGCGCTGGCTTTGGCCGGCACTGGCCCTCCTTATCGCGCTGTCCCCAACGGACGGGCGCGCTCAGGGAACCATTGTTTATGGCCAGTTTCCTCTGACGCCTCCCGGCCCGCCTGGGACCACCAGCTTTCCCGAAGATAGCCAAGGGTGGCGGGTCGCTGGCGAATTGGGTTTCCCCCCGGCAACCTACACGCTGACCGTCAACGGCCAAGCGCTATATACGTTCACTTCAACGGGAGCGTATGTTGGCGTTTATCCCGCGTCATCACTCAGCGGGGTGATCGGAGTTCCGCTTGACCAATTCGGCGCCAACAACGCTCTTCCGCTGGCGGCAGGCCAGGAAATTGGTCCAGGTGCAGCCGGCTACCAGTGGTTTTCTGATCCCTCCTTCGGATCAGACCTCAGCGCAACCTACGACGGTGGCGCTGACGGCCCGTTGCAAGTCGGCTTGTTTACGGGCCTGGAATCGGCCTACCTCGGGCTTCAATTCCAAGAAGGTGGCCAGACCTACTACGGTTGGGCACGCGTCGGCGTTCCATACGCCGGCCTCGATGCTGTGTGGCTTTACGATTACGCCTACGAAACCGTCCCGAACACCCCCATCCTGGCGGGCCAGGGTGAGGTGCCTGAGCCGGCCACACTTTCTTTGCTGCTCGTCTTCGGCGCGGTGTTTTGGTTAGTGCGCAAGCGTTCTACCGCGTTGTTCACGTTTAATGAGAAAAAACCGCCCCCGCAAATCCCGCCCCTCCCCCCCGCAATAGAAGGTTCCCTTTTGCCGAGAAAGGGAGAGTGCTATACGTTGCTCTACACGACGCTGCGTCCGTTCGCAATTTCGTGTTTGCCCCGTTCGGTCGCACGATGCGGACAGCGGACACGCCCGTCTTTACGCGTAGTGCTTTAAGTACGTACTGGCCGGTGGGTCAGTCCGCTGTCGCACCCTTTGTTGGGGTGCCAGCCGGTCAGGGTTAGCAGGGGGTGACTATTTTAATACCACTTTACAATGCTGTTCGGTAGATATCGGAGGCAGCCCCTCACCCTGCCCGGCCCTGAGGGATGAGGGATGAGGGATGAAACCTGAGAGGGTGGCTGCAGGCCGGGTGAATACCGATTGTCTCCGTAAACTGGTATCAGTCCACCAATCCAGCACTCCATTACTTCAATACTCCACCACTCCACCACTCCGCTGGCTGCGCCTATTTTCGCAGCTTGGACGCGGCCATTTGGCCGGTGTCGGCAGTCCACCCGGCGCCCAGCGCTTTGATGAGGGAGACGCTGGCGGCCAGGCGTTGCTCCGCCAACTGCACGACGGTTTGTTCGAGAGCCAGCGCTGCGCTCTGGGCGATGACCACGTCGAGGTAGGTGATCACGCCGCCTTTGTACTTGGTCATAGAAATGTCCAGCGTACGGCGGGCGGAGTTGAGCGCAACGCTCTCCTTTTCTGATTGCTGGGCCAGCAGGCGCTGGGCGGCGAGCTGGTCTTCCACGTCCTGGAACGCGCTGAGGACAGTCTGGCGGTAGTTGGCGACGGCGGCGTCGTAGGCGGCGCGGGCGGCGGCAAGTTGGGCGCGGTTCCGGCCACCGGTGAAGAGCGGCAGGGACAAAGAAGGGCCCACCGACCAGACCCGGCTCTGCCAGTTAAAGAGCGTGCTGGCGTCAATGGACTGGAAACCCGCCAGGCCATTGAGCATGACGCGCGGATAGAACGCGGCGTGGGCCAGGCCAACGTCCGCGTTGGCGGCGGCCATGAGGCGCTCGGCGGCGGCAATATCGGGCCGGCGTTCCAGCAATTCACTCGGCACGGCAACCGGAATGCCGGGGCCAGCATCGAAGGCCCTCTTCGCGGCGGCCAGCGCGCCCTTGGTGGGGCTGACTTCGAACGTGGGGGCCGGCTGGCCGCAGAGGACGGCGAGCGCATGCAGAAAGGTGGCGCGCTGCAGTTGCACTGCGGGAATCTGGGCCTCGGCGCTCGCGAGCTGGGTTTCAGCCTGGGAAACATCGAGGTCGGTGGCGATGCCGCTTTTGTGGCGGTTTTGCGTCAGTTCGAGCGAGCGGCGGTAGGCGACCGCGGTGTCCTCCAGCACCCGGTACTGGGCGTCGAGCGAGCGGAGGGTGAAGTAGTCGATGGCGACTTCGGCCTGGATGGCGAGCTTGGAGGATTCAAGATCATCAGCGGAGGCAGCCAGGCTGGCCCGCGCGCTTTCGACCTCGCGCCGCACGCGGCCCCAAAGATCAAGCTCCCAACTGGCATCGAGCGGGACACTGAACGCGTTGTAGGTGTAAGTGTTGCCGCCGCTCTGAAATTGGTTCGCGCTGGTGCGCTGGCGGGTGACACTGGGCGCGGCGGAGAGCTGGGGAAAGAAATCAGCGCGAGCGACGCTCACGAGCGCGCGCGCCTGCTGGAAGTTCGCAAACGCGGCGGCGAGCTGCTGGTTGTTTGTGGTCGCGAGGCCTTCGAGGCCGTTTAACTCGGGGTCGCCGAAGAGTTCCCACCAGGAACCGCGCGGCAAGTGCGCCGACGGTTGGGCCGGCTTCCAAATGCCCGCGTTGGTGGGTATCGCGCCGGCAAAGGCCGCCGGCATGGCGTTGGCGCCCAGCGCCGCGGGCCGCTGGTAATTCGGGCCGACGGCGCAGCCGGCCAGCAGCCAGGCGGCGAGAGGCAAAATCCGAAATCCGAAACCCGAAGCCCGAAGGAAATCCGAAACCCGAAGCTCGAAAGGCAGCGGCAAAGGTCGCACGCTTGGGAGGACACACGCCTTGTCTGCCCTCACCACTGAGGGGGAGGGGAAAGGATGGCTCGGCGTTGGCGAAGCGACGGGGTCGTGCAAACGGTTCTCGGATTTCGGATGTCGGATTTCGGTTTTCATATTATGCCATCAGGCGGGCGCGAGTTGGACTCTTCGCTGACGACGCCGCGCCTTGACGCGCTGCCCCAGGCTCTCGAACGTCAGATAGATTACCGGCGTGGTGTAAAGCGTCAGGGTTTGCGAAAGCAACAGGCCGCCCACGACCGCGATGCCCAGCGGCTGGCGCAGCTCCGAGCCGGTCCCCAGACCCAGGGCCAGCGGCACCGCGCCGAACAGCGCGGCCATGGTGGTCATCATAATGGGCCGGAAACGGATGATGCAAGCCTTGTAGATAGCGTCGCGGGGATTCAGCCCCTCGTGGCGTTCGGCGTCGAGGGCAAAATTGATCATCAGGATGGCGTTCTTCTTCACGAGCCCCATCAGCAGAATGATGCCGATGAAGGAAACCAGCGACAGGTCGAGGCCGAAGAACATCATCGCCAGCAGGGCGCCAACGCCGGCCGACGGCAGGGTCGAGATGATAGTGAGCGGGTGAATCAGGCTTTCGTAGAGCATGCCCAGCACCACATAGACGGCGAGGATCGCCGCCGCGATCAGCAGCGGCATATTGGCCATGGAGGCGCGGAAGACCTGGGCGGTGCCCTGGAAACTGCCCAACACGCTCGAGGGCATTCTCAATTCCTCAACCGCTCGCTCGACGACCTCGGTGGCCTGGCCGAGCGCGACGCCCGGCGCCAGGTTGAAGGAGAGGGTCACGGCGGGAAATTGCCCCTGGTGATTAACCGACAGGAAGGTATTGGACGGTTTGAATTTGGCGACGGCGGCCAGCGGCACCTGGAACCCGTTGGTGGACCGGACATAGATCTGGTTGAGCGCAGAGGGGTCGAGCAAGTACTTAGGCTCGACTTCGAGGATGACGTAGAACTGGTTGTATTGCCGATACATGGTCGAGACCTGCCGCTGGCCGAACGCGTCGTAGAGGGTGTTGTCAATGGCGATGGGCGAGACGCCCAGGCGTGCCGCCGCGTCGCGGTCGATCACCACCATGGTTTGGAGGCCGCTGGTCTGCTGGTCGCTGCTGACGTCGCGCAATTCCGGCGCGACGCGCAACTTGTCCACCAGCAAGGTGGACCAGCGGTTGAGTTCAGCAAGGTCGCCCGACTGCAGCGCATACTGAAACTGCGCCCGGCTCAGCCGCCCGCCAACGCGGATGTCTTGCGAGGCCTGGAGGAATAAAGTGACGCCGCTGACCTCGGCCAGTTTTTTGCGCAGGCGGTTGATGATCTGGTCCGCGCTGACGTTCCGTTCCGCCCGCGGTTTCAGGGTAATAAACATGCGGCCGTTGTTGACTGTTGAAGCGCCCGCGCTCGCGCCGATGAAAGAAGCCATCGTGGCGACCGCCGGATCGTCGAGGACAATCCGGGCGACCTTCTGCTGCAACTCGGCCATCGCGGCAAAGGAGATGTCCTGGGCGGCGTCGGTCGTGCCGAAGATGATGCCGGTATCCTGCTGGGGAAAAAAGCCCTTCGGCACGGCCTGGTACAGGGCGACCGTGGCGACCAGCGTCAGGAAGGCCACCGCCAGCATGAAACTGTGATGGCGCAACACCCAGCGCAGGCCCGTTTCATAGTGGCCCAGCAGCCAGTTGAAGGACTGCTCGCAGCCGCGAATGAAGGCGCCGGGCTTCCGATAAGCCGCTTCCGGTCTCAGGAAGCGGGAACAGAGCATCGGCGTGAGCGTCAGCGAAATGACGCCCGAAACCAGAATGGCCAGGCTCACGGTCACGGCGAATTCGTGGAACAGCCGCCCGATCAGCCCGCCCATGAACAGCAGCGGAATGAACACCGCCACGAGCGACGTGCTCATCGAGATCACCGTGAAGCTGATCTGCCGCGCCCCCTTGAGGGCCGCCTGCATCGGCGCGTCGCCGTGTTCGATGAAGCGATGGATGTTCTCGATCACCACGATGGCGTCGTCCACCACAAACCCGACGGAGATGGTGACGGCCATCAGGGAGAGATTATCAATGCTGTAGTGGCACAAGTACATGAAGGCGAAGGTGCCGGCCAGCGCCAGCGGCACGGTGATGCTGGCGATGAACGTCGGCCAGAACCGCCGCAGGAACAGGAAGATGACCATCACCACCAGCGCGATGCTCAGCATCAGGGACAACTGCACGTCGTGCACCGAGGTGCGGATGGTGATCGTGCGGTCGCTGATCTCGCTGATCTTCACGGAGGGGGGGATCCACCGTTTGAGCTGCGGCAGCACGGCGCGTATCCGGTCCACGGTCTCAATCACGTTGGCATCCGCCTGTTTGAAGAGGATGACCAGCACGGCGCGATTGGTGCCGGACCAACCCGCCACCCGCGCGTTTTGGGTGCCGTCGATGGCCCGGCCCAGGGCGCTGAGTTTAATCGGCGCGTTGCTCCGCTGCGCCAGAATGAGGTCCTGGTAACCCTTGCCTTCCAGCAATTGGTCGTTGCTGGTCAGCGTGTAGGAAAGCTGGTCGCCGTCGAAACTTCCCTTGGGCGAATCCACGTTCACCTGGCCGAGCAGGGAACGCACGTCTTCCAGGCTCAGCCCCGTCGAGGCCAGCGCCCCCGGGTTGACCTGGACGCGCACCGCTGATTTATCGGCCCCGCTGATAAAGGCCTGGCTGACGCCTTCGACCTGGCTCAACCGCTGCCCGATGATGGAGTCGCCGTATTCAAAGACCTGCGAGGGGGGAAGGATGTCCGACTGCATCGCCAGGATCATCACGGGGGCGTCGGCCGGGTTGATTTTACGATAGGTGGGCGGGTTCGGCAAGTCGGTGGGCAAATCGCCGGCCGCGGCGTTGATGGCCGCCTGCACGTCGCGCGCCGCGCCGTCCACGTTCCGGTTCAGATCGAACTGGATGGTGACCGAGCAGCCGTCCAGGGTGCTGACGGAGGTGATCTCCGTGACGCCGGCAATTTGGGCCAGGCGGCGTTCCAGCGGCGCGGCCAGGGAGGAGGCTACCGTCGCCGGGTCGGCGCCAGGCAACGAGGCCGACACACTGATCATCGGGAAATCCACGCGCGGAATGGCGGCCACCGGCATGAAGTGATACGCGATAATGCCCGCCAGAAACAGGCCGATGGCCAGCAACGACGTGCCGACCGGGCGGCGAATGAAGGGCGCGCAAATGTTCATAGTTCAAGGAGGCTCTCGCCTCTAAAAGCCAGAACCGCCGCCACTGGCCCATTCGGGTTCATACTCAGGCCGTGCGGACATCTTTGGGCAAAGACGGTGCGCCCGCTTCCTTGGCCGCCGCCGCCGCCCGCCCGCGCCGGACCCAGCGTCCGAGCCGGTCCAGGTACAGATAAACGACCGGTGTGGTGTAGAGCGTGATAAGCTGGGAGAGCAGCAGGCCGCCGACGATGGAGATGCCCAGCGGGCGGCGCAACTCGGAACCGGTGCCCCGTTCCAACGCCAGCGGCAGCGCGCCGAGCAGCGCCGCCATCGTGGTCATCATGATCGGTCGAAACCGCAGCAGGCAGGCCTGGTAAATGGATTTGACCGGCGGCAACCCCTCGGTGCGCTCGGCATCAAGGGCAAAGTCAATCATCATGATGGCGTTCTTCTGGACGATGCCGATCAGCAGGATGATGCCGATCAGCGCCACCAGCGAGAGGTTCTCCCGGCACAGGAGCAGGGCCAGCAGCGCGCCCACGCCCGCCGAGGGCAGGCTCGACAGGATCGTGAGGGGATGGACGTAGCTCTCATAGAGCACCCCCAGCACGATGTAGATGACGATGATAGCGGCCAGGATCAGAAACGGTTCGCTCTTGAGGGAGGATTGGAATTCCGCCGCGCTGCCGGAAAACGTCGCCACGACGGCATCCGGCAGGCCGATTTCCTTTCCCGCCGCCTGAATCGCCTCCACCGCCTCGCCCAGCGAACCGCCCGGCCGCAGGTTAAAGGAAAGCGTCACCGCCGGAAACTGGCCCTGGTGGACGACGGTCAGCGGCGCGGTGGCAGCTTTCACCTTGGCAAAGGCGCCCAGCGGCACCATCTGCCCGGTGCTGGACTTGACGTAAATCCGGTTCAAGGATTCCGGGTTAAACTGGTAACGCGGCTCGACTTCGAGGACGACACGATATTGGTTGAGCTGGGTGAAAATAGTGGAGACCTGGCGCTGGCCGAAAGCGTCGTAGAGCGTGTCGTCAATGGCCTGCGTGAGCACGTTCAGGCGCGAGGCCTGCTCGCGGTCCACTTCCACGCTGACTTGCAAGCCGCCCGATTGCTGGTCCGAGGCCACATCGGCCAGCTCCGGCTTGTTGCGCAATACCGTCAGCAGCTTCGGCGCCCATTCCGACAACTCCACCACGTCGGCGTCGGTCAGCGTGTATTGATACTGGGTGCGGCTGATGCGGCTGTCGATCTGCACGTCCTGCGCCGCCTGCATAAAGAGGGAAATGCCTTCGACGGAGTCGGTGGCGGCGCGCAGGCGGTCGATGATCTGCCCGGCGCTGGCCTGGCGGCGGTCGCGCGGCTTGAGGTTGATGTAAAGGCGGCCTGAATTGACCGTGGCGTTCACGGTGCCGGCGCCGACGAAGGACGCCACGCTGACGACATCCGGGTCACGCCGCACAATGTCGGCAATGACGCGCTGGCGGGTGACCATTTCCTTGAACGAGATGGATTGCGCGGAGTCGGTGACGCCGACAATCAAGCCGGTGTCCTGCTGCGGCAGCAGGCCCTTGGGCACGATGACGTAGAGCCAGATCGTGGCGACCATGGTGACGATCGCCACGCCCAGCGTGAAGGCCTGGTGCCGCAGCACCCATTGCAAGCTGCGGTTGTAGGCGTCCAGCAATCCCTGGAACATTCGGTCGGTGAGCAAATACAGCCGCCCGGGTTTGGTTTCGGCCTCCGCTTTCAACAGCCGGGCGCACATCATGGGCGTGAGGGTCAGCGAAACAATCAGGGAAACCGCCACCGCCGCGCTCAGGGTGATGGCAAACTCCCGGAAGAGCCGGCCCACAATGCCCGTCATGAAGATCAACGGGATGAAGACCGCAATCAGCGAGAAGCTCAACGAGATGATCGTAAAGCCAATCTGCTTCGCCCCCTTGAGCGCGGCCGCCAGGGGCGCCTCGCCGCCTTCGATGAAGCGGACGATGTTCTCAATCATCACAATCGCGTCATCAACCACGAACCCGGTGGAGATGGTCAGGGCCATCAGTGAAAGGTTGTCCAGGCTGAAGCCCACCAGCTTCATGATGCCGAACGTGCCGATCACCGTCAGCGGCAGGGCCACGCCGGGAATCACGGTCGCCCAGAACTTCCGCAGGAAGACAAAGATCACCATGACCACGAGCACGACCGCCAGAACGAGCGTGAACTGGACATCCCGCACCGAGGCGCGAATGGTGGCCGTCCGGTCGGTCAGGACGGCGATCTTGACCGAGGGCGGAACCGTCGAGCGGAGCCTCGGCAACAACGCTTTCACGCGGTCGGCGGTTTCGATGATGTTGGCGCCGGGCTGGCGTTGGATATCGACAATGACGGCGGGCTGGCCGTCCACCCAGCCCGCCATGCGGACATTCTCGACGTTGTCAATGGCGTCCCCCACGTCGCGCAGGCGGACCGGCGCGCCATTTCGGGTGGCGATAATGACCTCGCGAAATTGCGCCGCGGTGAAGATCTGGTCATTGGCGTTGATGGCATAGGACTGGCGCTGGCCATCGAAGCTGCCTTTGGGGGCATTGACGTTGTTTTGCATCAGCGCCGTGCGCACGTCTTCCAGGCTAAGCCCCTGAGCGGCGAGGGCGGTTGGGTTGATGCGGGCGCGGACGGCGGGCTTCTGGTTGCCCTCGATGGTCACCAGGCCCACGCCGGTCACTTCGCTGAGCTTTTGCGCCAGCACCGTGTCCGCCAGGTCGTTGACCTTCTCCAACGGCAGGGTGGCGGAGGTGATTTGCAGCGTGAGGATCGGGGTGTCGGCCGGGTTGACTTTGTTGTAGATGGGCGGGTTGGGCATGTGCGGCAGGACGCCGCTGGCCGCGTTCATCGCCGCCTGCACATCCTGCGCCGCGGCGTCGATGTCCCGATCCAGCACGAATTGCAGCGTAATGCTGGCGTTACCGAAGGAACTGACCGAAGTCATCTGCGCCAGCCCGCTGATCTGGCCGAACTGCCGTTCCAGCGGGGTGGTCACCGAGGAGGCCATCACGTCGGGACTGGCCCCTGGATATTGGGCGGTGACCTGGATGGTGGGGAAATCCACCGGCGGCAGCGACGAGATCGGCAGCAAGGAGTAGCCGAGCGCTCCCATCAGCAAAACGCCCGCCATGAGCAGCGACGTAGCAATCGGGCGGTGAATGAATGGCTCGGAAACGTTCAAAGGGTGGAGGGGTTGATTACGTTCCTAGCTCTTGGTCTTGCTTCGGGTTTCGGTTTTCGGATTGTCTTCGGCCTCCGCCTTTCGGCCTTCGGATTTGGCCGCCGCGTCCGCCATCTTAACGCGGGAACCCTGCTGCAGCTTGTACTGGCCATCCACCACGATCCGCTCGCCGGGACGGAGCCCGTCCTCAATCACCGTTTCCCCTTGCCCGACCTGGGCCTGCCTCCGCGCGGCCACCTTCACGGGCCGGACCTCGACCCTCTGGTCCTCCTTGATGACGAAGGCGAAGTCCCCTTCCGGTCCGCGTTGGATTACCGAATCGGGCACCACGACGCTGCCCTTGAGGACGGTCAGCAGCAAGCGGGCGTTCACAAACTGGCCCGGCCAGAGCCGCAGATCGGTGTTGGGAAACGTCGCTTTGAGTTTGATGGTGGAGCTGTTGGGGTCAACCTGGTTGTCAATAACGGCGAGCTGGCCTTCGCCCAAAACGGTCGTGTTGTCCTCGCTGACCGCCAGGACGGGCAGGGCAGCGTCCGACAGTCGCATCTTGTCCTGGATGCTGCTCAGCGTTTGAGCCTCCAGAATGAAGACGACGGAGATCGGCCGCAGTTGGGTGATTACGACTATGCCATTGGCGTCACTGGCATGAACGATGTTGCCCGCGTCCACCAGCCGGATGCCGGTGCGCCCGTCAATGGGCGAGATAATGGTGGTGTAGGCAAGCTGAACCTTGGCGCTCTCGATGGCCGCCTGGTCCGCGTTGACCGTCGCTATCAACTGGTCCACCAGCGCTTTCTGCGTGTCGTATTGCTGCTGGGTGACGCCTTCATTAACCAGCAAATCGGCGTAGCGCTTCAGGTCCACCCGCGCGTTGGCGAGCTGCGCTTCATCCTGCCCTTTCTTGGCCACCGCCTGGTCCAGCGCAGTGCGGTAAGGATCGGGGTCAATCTGCGCCAGCAAATCCCCCGCCCGCACGTCCTGCCCTTCGGTAAAGGCGATCTTCTGCACCTGCCCATCCACCCGGGCGCGGACGGTCACCGTGTTAAACGCCTGGACGTTGCCGATGCCGCCCAGATAAACCGGCACATCTTTTTGGGCGACCGTGCCGGCCACGACCGGCACCGGCGGCAGCTCCAGCGAGCGGGCGCCCGGCCCTTTCTTGTCGGGGCCCGCCGCGCGACTCCGCGCCAGCCACACCGCCCCTCCCACCACCACCAGGCACAGCACAACGATCACCGCCATTCTCCCGCCGGAGGACTCCGGTTTTCCCCCGCCGGCTTCTGTCACCGGCGGACTGCCACCAGGCGACCGGTCTTCAGCCGCGCGGGGCGCATTGTTAGTGATGTGCTCTTTTGTCATTTGAATAGGCTCTGGTTTTCCAGCATGTCATTCCACTCGGATCGGCGGAGAATCGCTCAAGGGGTGTTGGTCTCCGGCCCGAACTTCTGGCGCAGGTAGTCGCGCCGCTCGCGCTCCAACTCCTCAAATCTCACCTTTTGCTCCGGCGTCAGCACGGTCAGCACCTGCTCGTGCAGGTTGGAGACGTTGGCGAAGACGTGGCTCGCCGTCTCCTTGCGGATGGCTTCGACCCGGCGCATCGCCTGGTCAATCATCGGATCGATCTTCTGAGCCTGGTCCGGTGTCAGTTCGAGCCGGGACTGAAACTGGGCACGCAAGCGCGCCCCGATCTCCGCCGGGGTCAGGGGCGCGACCGGCATGCGTCGGCACACCTGCCACGCAATGAGCGCGCCGCTGCCGCCGCCCGCCAGAAAGAGGGCCAGAACATACACACCGAGCTTCCATTTGCCAAGCGAGTTCATGGGTTCATGGGTTCAGGCTCATTTGGATATCGTAGTCGAGCAGGGCCGCTTCGTCGCCAGTCGCGTTGCCGCCGGATCGGGTCAGGCTCCAGGCGGCGCTCAACACCAGCACCAGGCCGGCACCCAGCGTCGCGCGGCGGAAGAACGCGAAGAGCGAAACGGATTCATCGTCCGCCCCCGCGGCGCGCCAATGGGCGAGCACCCGGGTTTCGAGGCCCAGTGGCGGCGCATCTGCCCTCTCGGGCGCCGCCTTGGCGGCGGCCCCCAGCAGCCTTTGGAGCGATTGGTCGTTTGGTTTCATAGGCGTTTCTCCGACATCAGCTTCTCGAAATACTTCCGCAGCTTCCGGCGCGCCCGGAAGGCGCGCACTTTAATGACCGGCACGTTCCAGCCCGTGATCTGCCGGACCTCGGCCACCGACCGGCCTTCGAGGTGCAGCAGCGTCAGCAGCAGCCGGTCCGCCGGGGCAAGCTGCGCCAGCAGTTTCTCGACCAGCTCCCGCGCCGCCAGGTTCCGCAGCGGCTCCAGCTCTTCCGGCCCCGCCGTCACCGCCTCCAGCGCCTGCGTCTGCTCCTCGCTCAAGTCAGCCCAGCGCAGTTCCGGGCGCACTTTCTCGGCCGCCAGTTGGTTGAGGCACGTATTGATCGCAATGCGCGAGACCCAATGCTCCAGCGGCACGGCGCCGGAGAACCGGTCCAGGTTCGCGAACACTTTCATAAACACGGTCTGCACTAAATCTTCCTGGCTCGTGCGCTGCGGCAGGTGCGACCGCACCAGCCGCGCCACCAGCGGATACAAATGCCGAAACAGCGCCCGCGCGGCATCCTCGTCCCGGCGGCGCACCCGCTCCACGCAGGCCGCCACCTCGAACCCCGGTTCAGGCATGACGCTCACGGGCGCAACAATGCCATAAGGACTAATGACCGGCTAGAGCCAGAGTGGTTACAACCGTCTCAGCAAGTCGGCTTCACGCTGCCACGAAATGTTACAGGCGATGGCCAAGGCCACCGCAAATCCCCTGCCGACTGGGGCTGGAATGACCGGAAGCGATTCCCGTGGGAAGTTCCGCGGAAGCCGGTTTCTTCGCGAGTCGTCGCCCCCGAGCCGGGCCGAGGGACGGTTGGTCTGGTGATTTATGGAGCATTATCAACATTGGTGTGATTGGCTGCGGCCACTGGGGCCCGAACCGTGTGCGGGTGTTCTGGCAGCTTCGGGATTCGCGGGTGACGGCATGCGCGGACCTGGACGCAAAGCGGCTGGAGGCGACCCAGGAGCGGCATGCGGCAGGGCGAGAGCGGCGGCACTTTGCAGGTTGGCAATGGCGGCACCAGCGGCACGCTCCCCGCCGGCACCGTAAGCGTCGGCTCCGGCGCCGCCCTGGTTTTCGACCGCAGCGACAAACTCGCGGTTCCCAGCGTCATTTCTGGTTTGGGCACGATCACACCTGTTTCCAGCTGTTACGAACGATGCTCCGGTGATTCATTTGCGGATGGATGGGCCGGCTTACTCCGCGCCGAGTGTCAGCACCTGGCCGGCGCTGACGAATTGTGGAAGCGCGGGCGCCAACGGCGTCTATACACCGAGCACGATGCCCGGCATCGTGACGGGTCCGGTTAATCCGAACGGCGTGCTTTTCTATGGATTAGCCGGCGCCAAAGTCGCTCAATTCAACGGCGTGAGCAGCTTTGCGGATGCCGGCTATGCCGCGCAGTATGACCCCACCGGCGCAGAACCGTTCACGGTGACCGCCATGTTCCGGGGCAATCCCACCGACAATCGTTTCCAGAACATTGCCGGGCACTCGGACAATTCCTGGCGCCTTGCCATGAATGTTCGCGCCCATAAGCCCCGAATTCTTCGCTTGCGCTGGTCGAAGACTCTGGAGTACCGTCCACCGCCATGTTGACGTTGACCGACAGTTTGAGCACTGCTTGGTGTTGCATTAACTTTCACGGCACAACACTAGCACAACGTCAAATGGCCGATAGCGTTTGCAGCGTAAGTGCTTGCAAATGAAGGGCTGGATGGGTAGCCAAGTTGATAGAGCAAAGGGGTGGAGAATCACCTTGCAAGGTTTGTCGAAGTTTCCGAGAATCAGGTCGTGATCTGATGGTGAAGAGCGGAGTGCGCACCCTTTACAACATCCTGTTTGCGGTCTGCTTTGCGCTGTCCTCGCCGTACTACTTCGTGCGAATGCGGCGGCGCGGCAATTGGCAGACGGGCTTCGCCGAGCGGTTTGGCAAATACGACACCAAACTCAAGCAAGCCATCACTAATCGTGACACGCTCTGGATGCACGCCGTCAGCGTCGGCGAGGTCAACCTCTGCACCCAGCTTATACGCGCGCTCGAACCGCGCTTGCCGAACCTCAAGATTGTCGTCTCCACCACCACGACGACGGGCATGGGTGAATTACGGCGCAAGCTGCCGAACCACATTAGCAAGATCTACTATCCGATCGACCATCGCCTGTACGTGACGCGGGCGCTGACCACCATCCGCCCCCAGGCAATCGTACTGGTGGAAGCGGAGATCTGGCCGAATTTTCTCTGGCGTGCCCGTGACCTGGGCGTCCCGGTTTTCCTGGTCAACGCGCGTTTGTCCGACCGCTCCTATCGTGGCTACCAGCGCTTTGGTTTTCTGTTCCGACCGCTGTTCGCTGCGCTGACGAGTATCGGCGCGCAAAACGAGGCTGACGCGGCCAAGCTCCGCAACCTGGGGTGCCGGCCGGAAGCGATTCATATCGTCGGCAGCTTGAAATTCGATGCGGCCAAGCTCGACGAGCGCCGTTTGCTCGATGTCCCGGCCCTGTTGCGGCAGCTTGGGGTGAGGGCGGGTGCGCGGGTGATCGTTGGGGGCAGCACGCATGCGGGCGAAGAAGCGATCCTCGCCGAGCAATTCCTCCGCTTGCGCGCGCAGTTTCCGGATTTGTTTCTGGTGCTGGTGCCGCGCCATTTTGAGCGCAGCCGGGAGGTCGGGCACGAGCTGGAAGCGCGCGCCCTGAAGTTTGCGTATCGCAGCGAAATCACGGCCCACAGCGAGTTTGAACCGGGCGGACTTGATTGTCTCGTCGTCAATACCACCGGGGAACTAAAATACTTCTACGAACAGGCGACGATCATCTTTGTCGGCAAGAGCTTGGCTGCGGAAGGCGGCCAAAACCCGATTGAGCCGGGCGCGCTGGGCAAGGCGATGGTCTTTGGTCCAAACATGCAGAACTTTGCGGAGGTCGTCCGCGGCTTCCTGGAGCAGAATGGCGCGGTGCAGGTGCGGGACGCGGCCGAATTGGAAAAGGTCCTGGGCGGCCTGCTGGCGGATGAGCCGCGCCGCGAGCAACTAGGCCGCAACGCGCTGAAAGTCGTTCACGAAAACCTCGGCGCCCTCGACCGGACCGTGGATATGATCGTGGAGCATCTCGCCACCGGCGACCTTTACGTTGCGCCCAAAAGGCGGCGCGCAGGTTGAAGTGCCAACACGCCGCGGTTAGGCAAGGATCCGCCGTCCTTCATCCAGGAAGATGCCCTTGAAGTTCATCTCGAGGGCCTGTGGATTGGAGGCTTTGCCCAGGGCTTCCTGTTCGCTGATCTTGCCCTGTTTTACGAGGTTGAACAGGGCTTGATTGAAGTTGATCATCCCATCGTCCGTGCCGGTTTCAATCGCCGCTGCCAGCTTGTCGAGCCGATTCTCCTCAATCAACTTCTTGACGGTGGCCGTGTTGATCATGATCTCCAGTGCGGGCGTCATACTGCCCGCCAGGGTGTTCACCATGCGCTGGCAAACGACCGCTTGCATGGTGCCGGCGAGTTGACGGCGAATCTGTTCGCGCTCGTCGGCCTTGAAAAAGTCAAGAATACGGCTGATCGACTGCGAGGCGTTAGTGGTGTGCAGCGTCGATAACACGAGGTGGCCGGTGTCAGCGGCACTCATGGCCGAGGTGAAACTGATCGAGTCACGCATCTCGCCAATCATGATGATGTCGGGGTCCTGCCGCAGGATGTGCTTGAGCGCGTGATGGAAAGAAAGCGTGTCCAAACCGACTTCCCGCTGCTCGATGACGCATTGATTGTCTTCAAACACGTATTCGATGGGGTCCTCCAGCGTGACGATGTGCCTTTTGAAGTTGGCGTTGATGTGCTCGATCATCGCGGCGAGCGTGGTCGATTTCCCGCAACCGGTCGAACCGGCCAGCAGCACGATGCCGCGGGGTGATTCGGCGATTCTCTTAATCTGCTCCAGGAGGCCCAGTTCCTCGAAGCTGGGCACATGGGTTTTCACGTAGCGCATGGCCAGGCACCACTGGCCGCGCTGTTGAAACAGATTGGTGCGAAATCGACCGATGCCGGGCACGAAGTAGGAGAAGTCCGCCTCACGCTCCTGCTCCACGCGCTTGCGCAAATGGGCCGGCGTGATCTGCTGCACGATGTTGTTCAGCCATTCCTCGGTCGGAAACGGGCATTCGATGGCGATCAATTGGCGGTTGATGCGGAAGATGACGGGAGTGCCCATCTTCAGGTGAACGTCCGATGCTCCACCCTCGACAGCCGTTTTCAGAACACGCTGAAATATTTCCATGCCCCGCAGGGTAACGAATCGGAGCGAAGAACCAAAGCCGAAAAGATGAAAACGACGAAGAACGTCCCGATGAATTCAACCAGATATTTGTTCCATCAGATTCCTGATTCTGCGTTGCTTGAATTGTCTCCCCTGTCCCCTGGGGCGAAACTACCCTGCCGGCGCGTAGGCCATCGTGGTCAGGCGTGCCTGCGCCTGCTTTGACAGCCCGGTGAAAACCATCGACACATGATAGCCGGTGTGCTTGTTGCCGGTGCAGGAAATGACGACCCCCGTGCAGTGGACCTTGCCGCCGTCGCCCGGCGACTGCAGCGTCAGCGTCATCTCGGCCCACTCCGAGAAAGGCGTGACGCTGCGAAACTCGATGCCATTCTTGTGGATGATCACCGAGTTGGGTGAGAGGGACAGGCGGGTTTGCCGTGCTTCGACGGTGACTTGTTGCAACGACCCAGTGCTTTCAATTTTTCTCGCGCTCATACAGCACCATCAGACTAACATGCCTTGCAAAATCGTCAAATTAGCTGCTCCAAACGAAAGCATAAGCTTTTACCATTCAATTACCGCTGCGCCCCACGTCAGCCCCGCGCCAAAAACCACCATCAAGATCAAGTCGCCACGCTGGACGCGCCCGGAGGCGAGGGCCTCGTCCAGCGCAATGGCCACGGAAGCGGCGGAGGTGTTCCCGTATTTGTGGAGATTGACAAAGAGTTGTTCAGGTTTGGCGCCGAGGCGTTCGACGACGGCATCGATGATGCGACGGTTGGCCTGGTGGGGGATGATGCACTTGATGCGCGAGATATCGATCTCACAGCGGCGCAACGCTTCCTCCGCGGCCGTCTGCATCGCTTGCACCGCATTCTTGAACGTCTCCTTGCCTTCCATGCGCAAGTAATGCATGCCCGAAGCGACTGACTCTGCGCTCGCCGGACAGCGGCTGCCGCCGCCGGCCATGAAAAGTAGATCGGCTTTTCGGCCATCCGCGCCCATCACCGCCGTTAGCAAACCATGCGCGTTGGGGCGATTCTGCAAGACCGCGGCCCCCGCGCCGTCGCCGAACAGCACGCAGGTGTTGCGGTCCTTCCAGTCAACAATTGAAGAGAGTTTTTCCGCGCCGATGACCAACACCGTGTCGTAGGTGCGCGACATAATGAACTGCTGTGCGATCTCCAGTCCGTAAATGAAGCCCGAACAAGCCGCTTCCAGATCGAAACCCGCGGCGCGGTGTGCGCCGATCTTCCGCTGCACCAGGCAGGCGGTCGAGGGGAAGGGCATGTCTGGTGTGATCGTGGCCACGATAATCAGCTCGATTTGTTCCGGGGTAACGCCGGCACGATGCATCGCGCGAAGGGCGGCCTGCGCGGCCAGGTCGGAAGTGAATTCACTTTTTGCCGCAAGCCGGCGTTCTTTGATGCCCGTGCGCGTAGTGATCCACTCATCGGAGGTGTCCACCATTCTTTCCAGTTCGGCATTGGTGAGGATTCTTGCGGGGACATAAGAACCAACACCGCTGATGGAGCAGGTTCGGCCCTGGAAGTTATATTTGGCCCGCGGGTTCTTGAACTTGGGAGTGGGCGATGGACTCATTTTGGCCCCGGCGTCGTTTGGCTGAAGGTTAACGGTCGGACGACGTGATGCGTGCGGCATGATAGTACACGAGCCAGAAGCCGGGTTCTAATGGCCTCCGCCTCTTGGCTCCTGATCCATGAGCTGGCATGGCAGGGCTAGTTCTGCGACAGGACAGCTACGGCAACCGTTTCGTCGGCGACCAGGCGTTTATTCGCGCGCGTAATTTCCTGAGCGATAATTTGATTCACATGATGCTGAATGTTCTCGGTGGTGACGTGGATGGCGTTGGCGATCGCGCGCTCGCGGGCGGAGCCGTGGGCTTTCATGACCGTGCCGTTGAAGCCGAGCAGGGGTGCCCCTCCAAAACCTTCGGGATCCATGCGGCGTTTGATGGTGCGGAACGCGTTTTGGGCGAGCAAGGCGCCAAGCTGCCGTCGGGGGTTTGCGGTCAGCTCACGTTTGAGCATGGAAAACATGGCCGAGGCCAGGCTTTCGCATGTTTTCAAAACGATATTGCCGACGAACCCATCGCAAACGACCACATCGACATGGTTCTTAAACAAATCATGGCCTTCCACGTTGCCGACGAAATTCAGGTCCAGCAGCTTGCAGAGTTTGAACGCTTCCAGCGTCAATTCATTGCCTTTGGTGTCTTCGGTGCCGATGCTGAGAATGCCGACGCGGGGATTTTTGTAGCCGAGAATCTCCCGCGAGTAGATGCTCCCCATTACCGCGTAATGAGCCAAGTGCACGGGTTTGCACTCGATGTTGGCGCCGGAATCGAGCAGGACAAATTCATGATCCGGCGTCGGGATGACCGTGGCAATGCCGCCCCGGTCAACACCGGGAATCCGGCCCAGCTTGAAAGTCGCGGCCGCGAAGATACCGCCGGTGTTGCCGAGGGAAACCACCGCATCGACTTTGCCCTCCTGGGCCAACTCGACTGCGCAGGCAATCGAGCAATCCTTTTTCTTCCTCAGTGCTGCGGCGGGTTTGTCTGCCATCGTCAAAACCTCGCTGGCGTGGACGACCCGCACCCGGTGGTCGCGAAACCCGCGCTGGGGCAAGGCGGCGTGGATTTCGCTTCGGTTGCCGACCAGATAGAGGGCGGTAATTCGCGGGTCAGCTTGGAGAGCCCGTTTGGCGCCTTCGATGACCACTCCGCAACCGTGGTCACCACCCATCACATCCACTGCAATTCGCATAAGAGGACCGGAAGCGGCGAAACCCGCTTCTGCGCCTTGGAACCGTCAGGCTCCGGCGGTCACGGTGATGACCTGGCGTCCCTTGTAGTAGCCGCAGGCGGGGCAAACCCGGTGTGGCACGTACGGGGCCGCGCACTGCGGACACGAACTGAGTTGAGGCAGGGTTAACGCGCTGTTATACGCGCGGCGCATGCGTTGACGACTCCGTGACGGCTTTCGCTTCGGGACACCCATAATTCTCTAAAGGCTAAAGTTTCAGTTTGTTTAATTCGGCCCACGCCGACGAACCCACTTCGGTCTTGCCGGTGCGGCTAGTGTTTTTTGATTTGCCAATAGACGTCTTTGGCAAACCGCGGCATTCCGGGCTACACAACGGATGCCGCGGAAACTCCAGCAGAATATCTTCCCGCACATAGGGCGTCAAGTCCACGCAGTCGTTGACCACAGCCACGCGATCCTCCCCTTGCAATGGCAAATGGCAGGTCCAGCCGTCCAGTTCGAGGTGATATTGGAAGGGTTTGAGGCAGCGGACGCACTGGCATTCCAGGTTCAAATGCAAATGGCCTTGCACCAGAATGCTGTTTTCCAGTTTCTGCACCTCCAAATCATGCTCCAGCGGCTGCGTGATCTGGATGACCTCGTCGCGCGTGTCGATGTCCATCTCTTCCGCCGGCAATTCGCCTTCCAGGCGGACGTTATGCGCCTCCAGATGGCGCAGATTCACGACCAACGGCATACAAGTCCCGACTAAGCCGGCTGCGGGCTAAACTTGCCAACCAGGGCCGTCCGCACGTGCGCCGGCACAAACGCGCTGACGTCACCTCCCAATTGCGCCATCTCCTTCACGATCCGCGAACTGAGAAAGGTGTAAGTGTCCTTTGGCATCATAAAAATGGTTTCGATTCGTTCGTTCAATTTACGGTTCATCAAAGCGAGTTGAAATTCAAATTCAAAGTCCGACACCGCCCGCAAACCGCGCACTACCGCCTGAGCGGAGCGCCTTTCCACGTAGGCCACCAGCAATCCTTCGAACGAATCGGCCTCCACGTTTGGCAGAGGCCGGATCGCGCGCTCGACCATCTGCACGCGCTCTTCCAGCGTGAACAACGGGTGTTTGCTCTCGCTCTTGGCCACCGCCACGATTACCCGGTCGAACAACTTGGTCGCTCGGTGGAGGACGTCTAAATGTCCGTTCGTGATGGGATCAAAACTTCCCGGATAAATCGCCGTGCGCATAAACCACACTCTAGCAGGGGCGGCGCGGATGACGAGCAGGAAATAGCTCCCATCAGATATGATTGGGTGGTCAGCCACCCCCGCGTTGAATGAAGCCGGTGACGGAGGTCGTATCGGCAGCCGGGGCGGTGGAGAACTCCTCGTCGAGCGGCGCCGCGCCGGGCGGACGCCAGGGCACTTCATAGGCCTTCACAGCGGTGCGGAAGCCTTTGAGGTCGCGCGAGGGCAACTCGATACATGTCGCCGCCAAAGCGGGGTCGTCGCGGAGCAAGTGCTCGTAAGTGGCTTGGCCGATGAAAATGCGGCCCCGGCCGGAAGCCGTTTCCAGGCGGCTGGCCAGATTCACTTCGCGGCCGAAGACCGTGTAATTCTGCATCTCGGCCGCCGACCCCATCAAGCCGACTGTCGCCATTCCTGTGTTGATGCCGCTGCCTAAGAGTAGAATCGGCAATATCGGTTTCGGCGGCTGGCCGCCGGAAAAGTGGGCCAGATTCTCGAGCTCGCGCTTCTTGTTTTCCGTCGAGCGTTGCTGGTTCAACTGATAGACCGCCCGTTGCGCCTCGATCGCCGCGCGCACGCAGGCCAGTGCGTGTTTCGGATTGGGCGTCGGCGCGCCCCAAAACGCCATCACGCAGTCGCCAATGAACTTGTCCAGTGTGCCGTCCTGTTTTATCACTGTGTCGGCCACCAATCCCAGATAATGGTTGACCGTGTTGAGGGTTTCCTTCGCCTGCTCATCAAAGCAGGCCTCGGCCGCTGCTCCGACCAAATTATGGTCCCGGACAAACTCGGCGACGCGCTCCTGGCTTGTGTCGGTCAGCTCGGTAAAGCCGCGCACGTCGGCAAAGAACACCGTGATTTCCCGCCGCGCGCCGCCCAGTGAAAGGGTTTCGGCGGCCAGCAATTCATTCACGATCTTCGGCGAGACAATCTTCGAGAAGATTGACTTCACTCGATGGCGCTCGGTTTGCTCGAAAACCACCCGCCAGGTGACCAGGCAGACGTGCGTCATCAGCAACGCGCCGCCCACAGGCAAGACCACCGGAAGCCAGTAGCGGGTCTGCACGTAAAGGACCAAGCCAAACACGACGTAGGCCGCGACCAACAGGGCGACCAACCCGGAGGCTGCCAGGACACGCAATTTCCAGGTCAACAGAGCGGCCAGGACGCCCAACAATACAATCAGGCCCAGCTCGGCCGCCAGCGGCGCCCGCCGGATGAATCGCCCGGTGATGATCGAGTTGGCCACATTCCAGTGTTGGCTCACCAGCAACGTGTCCGGTTTCAGGGGCGTGGCCCCACGGTCGGTCAGGTCGTTGCCCGTGGCGCTGGAGCCGACCACGACCAGTTTGCCGTT
>JBEKJO010000091.1:0-24797 GCA_050011195.1 Verrucomicrobiota bacterium
CCCTCGCCAAAGACTGGTTCGCCCGCCTCACCCAGCCCCAGCGCGACGCCTGGAACCTCTACGCCCGCCGCATCCACCGCCGCTGGCGCCCCGGCCGCCGCACCCTCACCGGCCAGCAAGCCTACCTCAAACTCAACAGCGTCCTGGGCCGCATCGGACGCCCCCCATTGCTCTGGCCCCCGCCCCAACCCGCCCCCTTTCGCCCCAACCCAGTCCAAGCCGCCCGCCTCCGCTGGGACGCCGGACGCCTCCGCCTCGAATTGCTCGTCGCGCCCCGCCCCAAAGGCGACTTCCTCGTCTTTGCCAGCGCCCCCTGCAGCCCCGGCTGGTCCCGCATGAGACGCCCCGTCTATCTGGGACTCCTGCGAACCCCCGCAGACGGCGTCAGTGACATCACCGCCCTCTACCTCGCCCGCTTCCCCGCCCCGGCCCCCAACCAACAAGTCTTCATTCAAACCCGCCAGCACCGCCACGGCTGGGAAGGCCCCAGCGCCACCCACAGCGCCCTGGTCCCACCCACACCAGCCCCACAACCCCCGCAGTGCTATATCGAAACCTCGCGCATTCTCGACAAGAGTTCTTGTGCGCGCGCAAAAGCATACCCGGGCGCGACTCCTTCCATCCTCCATCCTCCATCCTCTATCCTCTTTGGTTGGGCTTCTGCCGCGCTGCCCTCCCGCCCCTCCTCACCCCTCCCCGTCCATTCCCCGCCCTCGCCCCGTCCTTATACGCTCTGCACTAGGGAAATCCCCATTTTACCCGCTCCAACCGCCCCTTCGCGCGTGCTGCCCCTGTGCCGCTCACGTTTCACGTTTCACGTTTCACGTTTCACGCCTCACGTTTCACTGGCTCTCACCGCCCCTTGGCGCGCAACCACCCCGTGCCGCTTCCCCAAACCATCCCGTTACTTCCCGCCAGCGCGCGCCCCCCCCCCCCGCTGGAGGCCGTTTGTTAGTTGCGAGATTCATCGTGGACCGTGCATGTTCGCCGCACGCCGTTGCGAGGTGCTCTAGAGTGATTCCTGAATAGAGCGTTCATATTCAATGAACATTTGTGGTGTCATGGGTTCGACTGAAACGAAGCTCACGTTGGGATTGTTCTCGATGTAAGCTTTTAGCTTGTCCGGTTCGTTGGAGAGAAAGGAGCCGACCAATTTGTCGCCCTCTTTTTTGGTTCTCAGGAAGCCGGCGAGGCCGATCCGGGTCTGTTCCGACTGCAACGGGATGCGTTCAGAGAGCTTTTTCACGTAGTCACCAGCGTTTCTTGGATTGAACCCGTTGGCTGGTTCGAAACGTACCACGAAGACATCTTTGACCATTTGACGGAGCCATTTATCGGCCTTGCCGCGATCTTTATCGACGCCATGCGTGCCGTTGTAATACGAATCCCACAGATTGTACTTCGCCCAGTAGCTCCCGGCTTTTGCTGCTTTCGTCTGCTGGCGAACATATTCATCGCCGGGGTTTCTGGAGCAACCAGCCAGTAGCAGGCACGACACGAGAATGAAGCAGAGTTTTTTCATAGCGGCGTATGTGATTTCATGGTTTCATGGTACAATATGCTGCGGCAACTAACCATTCATGTCCATTGAGTTAACTCAATGCGATTGGCTATTAGGCCGGAAACATTGAATTGGCCGATGGCGGTCGCCATATCGGGTGTAAGGCTACGGCCAGGGCCGGAAGGGGTCAACGGGAAACGGGCGCGACTCCCTTTACGCAGAAAGCCGCATTCTGCTGTGGGGCGAAATGGGCGGCGCTCGCCCTCCCCGCCTGTAAATGACACGAGGCTCGACAGGGCCATGACGGCGAGCTAGATTGTCCTCAGCATGACGGAATTGAACATGGCTCAGGCGGTCCCTTTAACGCGGGGCGAGGGCGGGGTTTTCCGCATCACGGGAACGCGTGTGACCCTCGATTCGATTGTGCGTGAGTTCAAGGACGGGGCGACTCCAGAGCAGATTCAGGAAGATTTTCCGTCGGTCACCCTGAGCGACATCTACTCGGTGATTGCGTATTACCTGCAACATTCCCGCCCGGTGGAGGATTACTTGAGCGCACAGGCGCAGGCGGCCAAAGAGGTCCGGCGCGAAGTGGAAAGCCGCGTTGACACGCGAGGATTGCGGGAGCGGCTCAGGCAGCGTCGCGCGCAAGCAACCGCTTGAGCGCGAGGGCCGGACATGCTGGCGCTGCTCATTGATGAGAACCTGAACCACCGCATTCTGCGAGGGCTGCTGCGTTCGGTTCCACATTTGGATTACACGCTGGCTGCAACCGCCGGACTCAAAGGCGCCGGCGATCCGGCTGTGCTCGAACTGGCGGCAAGGGAAACCCGCCTCCTCGTCACTCACGATTTGCGGACCATTCCCAAGCACGCCTACGAGCGCGTGAAGGCGGGCTTGGCCATGCCGGGCGTAATCGCCGTCCCGGACGACCTTCCGATTGGCCGGGTGATCGAAGATTTGGCGGTGTTGGTCGAGTGCGCGACCCCCTCCGAACTCCAGTCTCTGGT
Organism: Verrucomicrobiota bacterium; assembly: GCA_050011195.1. Classification (GTDB taxonomy): domain Bacteria; phylum Verrucomicrobiota; class Verrucomicrobiia; order Limisphaerales; family UBA8199; genus PALSA-1440. The sequence continues at coordinate 2,512 of JBEKJO010000091.1, forward strand.
AATTTACCTGCCGCTGTAAGAGACAAGTCCCAGCACATCATGCAAGCTCCGTCAGGAGAGCGGCATGTTTGTGGTTCAAGGCGTGATCACGATGGTGTTTACAGCGTTCATTTCCATGCCGCTCCTGACGGAGCTTGTTTCACGCGAGGACGGTTTGTGCTATAGACATGGCGCTCCTAACGGAGCTCTGTCTTCAAACCAGCACCCCATTCCACCAAAAACAGCGAAGAAGCTAACCCCTGCTAAAGCAGCTTGAACTGCGCCTTTTCCCTGGCCACGGCGTCGGCCAGGCCGGGCTGGCGGCCGTTGCGGCGCTCGATGATGTGCTTGTCCACCGCCGGGTCGAAGGGGACCGGGTAATTGCCGTCGTAACAGGCCATGCAAAATGAGTTGGCCGGCAGGCCGGTGGCTTTGACCATGCCCGCTTGAGAAAGGTAGCAGAGCGAGTCGGCGTTGAGGTATTTGCGGATTTCCTCCAGCGTGAGATTCGCCGCCATGAGCTTGTTGCGGTCGGGAAAGTCAATGCCATAGACGCACGGGTTCATGTGGGGCGGACAGCTCACGAGCACGTGGACTTCCTTCGCGCCGGCTTCCTTGAGGTTGTTCACGCGGGTCTTGCAGGTGGTGCCGCGCACGATGGAATCGTCCACGACAATGACGCGTTTGTCCTTCACCAGCTCCTCGATGAGGTTGAGCTTCACGCGCACGTCGAAGTCGCGGATGAGCTGGGAGGGCTGGAGGAAGCTGCGGCCCACATAGTGGTTGCGCACGAACGCCATCTCGAACGGGATGCCCGATTCGAGCGAGTAGCCCAGCGCGGCGCAGTTGCCGCTGTCCGGCACGGGCACGACGACGTCCGCCGCGAGGGGGAATTCGCGCGCGAGCTGCCGGCCCATCTCGACGCGCACCTTATAGACGTTGCGATTGGCGATGGTGCTGTCAGGCCGGGCGAAATAGACGTATTCAAAGATGCAGAAGGCGCGCCGCTTATGTTCGGGAAAGGCCTGCATGCTGGTGAGGCCGTCGCGGTCGATGGCCACAATCTCCCCCGGCTCGAGGTCGCGCACATACTTGGCGTTGATCAAATCCAGGGCGCAGGTTTCGCTGGCCAGCACCCAGGCGCCATCAATCCGGCCAAGGCACAGGGGCCGGAACCCGTGCGGATCGCGCAAGCCGATCAGCTCGTTCTCGGTCATAATGACCAGCGAAAAGGCGCCTTCGATGCGGTGAAGGCTTTGCACGAGGTTGTTGCCCTGGCCGTGCAGGGTCGGCTGAGCAAGGAGATGGAGAATGATCTCGCTATCAACGGTGGTCTGGAAGATCGAGCCTTTGGCCTCGAGCTCCTCGCGAAGCTGGGCGGCGTTGGTCAGGTTGCCGTTGTGCGCGATGGCAATCTGGCCGCGGGCGCAATCCACGGTGAGCGGCTGGGCGTTGCGCAAGTGCGACGAGCCGGTGGTGGAATAGCGCGTGTGGCCGATGGCAATGGGACCGACCATGTCATGCAGGATGTCGCCCTTGAAGATTTGCGAGACCAGCCCCATGCCTTTATGGGCGTGGAACTGTTTGCCGTCGGAAGTGACGATGCCCGCGCTTTCCTGTCCGCGGTGCTGCAGCGCGTAGAGGCCGTAGTAGGTCAGTTCCGCGGCGTTGGGATGGCCGTAAACGCCGAAGATGCCGCAATAATGTTTTGGGTAGTAATTCATCAACCCAATCTGCTTTCCGTCAATGCATCGCTCGGGCGATGGAATTCCACCAGAGGTCGTGCAGTTCGGGCAGGTCGCAACGCAACGTCGCCCTCGGGGTCTTGATTTGCAACGCCCCGCCGCCGACGGTGCCGATTCGCGTTGCCGCCACGTCTAAAATCTTAGCCTGGGCCAGAACCTTGCCGGCATTGAGGGCGGTCACCGAGATGATAACGCGCCCCTGGGCCTCGCCGAACAGCAGAGCGTCCAGACGCAGCGCCGGACTCCCTGACGGGGCAGCCGCGCCGTTTCCCTCTCCTCCTTTGGAGGAGAGGGGCAGGGAGAGGAGGTCGTTGTTCGCAGACCGCCCGCCAGACGGATTAGTGTCGTTACCCGCCGGAACGTCGCCACGAAACGCAGTATCTGGATTGCTAACGGGCCTCCTCTCCCCAGCCCTCTCCTCCAGAGGAGGAGAGGGAGAACCAGCCGCCGCGGAGAGGTCAACCTGGGCACCGATCAATCGCGGCGTTTCGCGGGCAATCTGCTGGCTAATGCAGCTTTCAGCGAGGGCGACCGCCAGACCGCCTTCGCTGCAATCATGGGCGCTCTTGACCGCGCCGGAGCAAATAAGCGCGCGCAAGGCCAGGTGCAGTTCCTTCTCCTTTTCCAGGTCGCACCGTGGCGGCGTGCCGGCCTTCAAACCATGGATGCGCTGCAAATACGCCGAGCCGCCCAACCCGCGCAGCGGGTCGCTCGCATCAACAATGTCCCCGAGCAGAATAATCGCGTCCCCTTCGTCCTTGAACCATTGCGTTGTGATGTGCTCCGGCTTCTCGATCAAGCCGACCATGGCGACCGTGGGGGTCGGGTCAATCGGGCCTGCCGGGTGCTGGTTGTAGAGAGAGCAGTTGCCGCCCGTGACGGGGGCGTTGAAAGCGCGGCAGGCGTCGGCCAGGCCGCGCACGCTTTCCTTAAGCTGCCAGAACAGCTCGGGGTTGTGCGGATTGCCGTAGTTGAGGTTGTCGGTCACACCCAGCGGCGCCGCGCCGGAGCAGGCCAGATTGCGCGCCGCCTCGGCCACCACGATCTTGCCGCCTTCGTAAGGATCGAGATAGACATAGGCGCCGTTGCCGTCCACCGACAGGGCGATGAACTTTTCGGGCGTGTTGCGTGTTGCGTGTTGCGTGTCGGCAACCGCGGGCAACGAGTCCTCCTTAATCCGCAGCACGGCAGCATCGCTGCCGGGACAGACCACCGTGTTGTCGCGCACCATGTGGTCGTATTGGCGATAGACCCAGTTCTTGGAGGCAATGGTCGGCCAGCTCAGCAGCGCCTTCAGGTCCGCCAGCGGGTCCTGCGTGTCCGGCACGCCGGCGAGGTTGAAGGCCCGGACTTCCTTCAAATACTCAGGTTCCTTCGCCTCGCGCTGATAGACCGGTGATTCGTCAGCAATCTTCCGGGCGGGAATATCAGCCACGACCTGGCCGTGGTGCCGGACGACCATGCGGCCGGTATCGGTGACCGTGCCGATCTCCGACCAGGGCAGGTCCCACTTGTCGAAGATGCGTTTCACTTCCTCCTCGCGGCCCTTGTGAACGATGATGAGCATCCGCTCCTGCGATTCGCTGAGCATGATCTCGTAGCTGCTCATGCCCGGCGCGCGCTGGGGGACCAGGTCGAGCTCGATCTCGATGCCCGTCCCGGCGCGCGCGGCGGTCTCACAGGTCGAACAGGTCAGCCCCGCCGCGCCCATGTCCTGAATGCCGGCGACCGCGCCGGTGGCCAGCAATTCGAGGCAGGCTTCGCAGACGAGCTTCTCCATGAACGGATCGCCTACCTGCACCGCGCCGCGCTGTTGCTCGGCGGATTCCTCGGTCAAGTCCTGCGACGCGAACGCCGCGCCCGCCAGCCCGTCGCGCCCGGTCGCCGGACCGACGTAGAACACCGGGTTCCCGACGCCGCTGGCCCGACCGCGCACAATCTGCTCGTGGCGCAGCACGCCGAGGCAAAAGGCGTTGACCAGCGGATTGCCCTCGTAAGACTTGTCGAAATAGACCTCGCCCGCGACGGTCGGAATGCCGAAACAGTTGCCGTAATGCGCGATGCCCGCGACCACGCCGCCGAAGAGACGGCGGTTGTTGATGATGGGTGATGGGTGACTGGTGACTGGTGATTGGTGGTTGATGACGGGTGAGTCAGTTGGCGGGGAATCGTCCGTGATTGGCCCAAAGCGCAGGGAGTTGATCGAGCAGACCGGCCTCGCGCCCATGGTGAAGATGTCGCGGATGATGCCGCCAACGCCGGTCGCCGCGCCCTGAAACGGCTCGACCGCGCTCGGGTGGTTGTGGGACTCGATCTTGAACGCGATGGCCAGCCCGTCGCCGATGTCAATGATGCCGGCGTTCTCCTCGCCCGCGCCGACGAGGACTTTGGGCGACTTCGTGGGGAAGGTCTTCAGCAACAGGCGGGTGTTCTTGTAGGAGCAATGCTCGCTCCACATCACCGAGAAGATGCCCAGTTCGGTGTAGGTCGGCTCGCGGCCAAGCGTGGCCTTGAGCTTCTCGTATTCCTCAGGCGTGAGGTTGTGCTTCTGCACCAATTCAGGGGTGATGGCGGGGTCAGTCATGAGCATCGCAAAATCAACATTTGCCCTCCACGATGGCCTTCTCCTCGGCGGTCAGGCCGTAAAGCTCATAGACGCGGGCATCAATCTCGCCGTCCAGGCGCGCAATCTCGGTTTCCAGCGTGGCGAGGTCAGAGCTGCCGGCCTCGCTGGCGACTGCCTGCATTAACTCCCGGATGGCGCGGAGGTTGTCTCCCGCGCTGGCACTGAAATAAACCAGCGGCTCCAACAGGTTGACTACCAGGGGATAGACCGGCTCCGGCTTCCTGCCCTTAGTCCATTTCTTCTGGCGCGCATGGTCGTCCAGGAAGTGCCGCCAGCAGGCATAGACAAACTGGCGCAGGGAATCCTCTTTGAATTCCAATCGCAGGATCGGGGTCGGACGGGGGCCGCCCTGAGCTTCATCGGCGACCGTGGCCTGCACGGTTACTTGCTCGCCCTCCGACTCGACCTTAAGAGCATGGACGAAGCCGGCACGCTGCACGTCATCCAGCAGAATCTCGTGCTTCACGACGGCAGCGAAGTCCTTTTGCAAGTAATGGGCGAGGGCGCAGGGGGTGCGATTGGCGGTGTGGGCTACTTTTCTCAGGAGTAGGCGGGGAACACTGTGGAAACGACCTTGGGCAAGGATCACCTGGTCAACAAGCGTAACAATACACTTTGAGATTGCCTTCTCAGCCGCTGTCTTGGGCAGTCTAATCGGCAGCTCAGCGAGATAGGTGCCTTTGATCTTTGGGAACGTACGTCGCTGATCATAAAAGCGACTCAGCCAATACGCTCTGAGCAAACCAGAGTTCAGGATGCCTAGAAGCAGGCGGAAATCGCAGGTCTTCTCGCGCACGTTCACCATGAACATCGTGTTCAAGCACTGGTAGCCAAGGAGGTCCGGGCCGAATTCGGGGTGAGTGCCGATCTGGCGAGTGAGCAGTTTATTCTTCGCGTTCTGCTTCGCGCCGTCCCAGCAGCCACCGCACCGAGCTTCCTCTGTGTCGAGACATGCGAGGTTTCCCCAGGCGACATGATACCGGGTGATGTCTTCTCCCGTGTAACAGGGCCTATAGCCCGAAGGCACCTTCTCTGTGACGGGAACTGTAATGACATCCTTCTCAAACTTCTCGCGATCCCGGAGTTGCTTGCCGAAGTTCACATCTGCAATTTCCCCGAGCGGCACAGAGCCTTGCGCCAGCCGTGCGAGGGGGCTGCTCAAGCCGCTACTTGCCTCTGCCGTGAAGAGCACGTGCTCGTCGGCGAGCGCGGCCGGGGCAGAGATTAGGCTGTGTGGCTTGACCTGGAGCACAGCGCCGTCTGGCCGACCGTGAAGGACCGGGAAGTTGGAGGTGGTCGCTTGCCCCGCGCTCACGACAAAGACAGCATTGTCCACACTGACTCCGCCGAACACCCCTTGATCCACCACAACTATCTGCTCAATTTTGGCGTGCTCCACCAGGAAACGGCGCAACCCAGCCAGATAGTTGTTGGTGAGGAAGTTGGCCGGCGTGATCATACCACAGAGCCCCGCTGGCCGCGTGAGACCTAATCCCCGCTCGATAAATAAGTGGTAGGTATCAATCTTATACGAGGCAACTTTGAAGTGGGTGCGGAAGAAGGGCACCTGCTTATCGTCCGCAAATTCATCTTGGAGCAATACATACGGCGGGTTGCCGATGACGACATCAAATCCGCCTGCTTGCATGACCTCGGGGAATTCCTTTTGCCAGACGAACGCCACGTCGCCAGCGATGGCGGGGTCGTCAATGAGGGAGTTGCCGCGCTTGAGGTTATCAGTGAGGGTGGGCAGCAGGTTCAAGGGTTGCCCGCCCGGGCGCCGCCGCCGCAGTTGGTCTATGAACTGCCCCCGATTCACCGCCATGTAGCGCAGCCAAAGGCTCAGCTTCGCCACTTCCACGGCCTGTTTGTCCAAGTCCACTCCGAAGATGTTCTCCGTCAGCACGTGCAACGGCGCGTCGAGCACCTCCTCCGGCACCACGAAGTCCGCCTCGAACAGCGTCCCCGCGCCGTTCTTGGCCCGCTTGTGCCGCCGGCACTCCTGGTTGTAATCGTCGTAAGCCTTGACCAAGGTATCGAAGGCGCGGAGCAGGAAGGAGCCGGAACCCATCGCTGGGTCGAGCACTTTCAGGCGTTGCAGTTCGCGGATTTTGGCGTGGGCGCCCGGGTAATTCTTATAGCCGAGCAGGGAGCGGGCCTCGGCCAGGGTGGGCTTGATCTTCTCCCCCAGCGTGTGCTCCACGATATAATCCACAATGTAGCGCGGCGTGTAATAGATGCCTTCCTTCTTACGCAGCTCGTCGGTGTCTTCGATGACGATGCGGCCCCCCTCTTGAAACAGCCTATGCGCCAGAAACCGCTCATACACCGCCCCCATCACGTCCTGCGACATCCGGCTGAAGTCGTAGCTGTAGAGATGCCGGAACGCCAACAGCTCACCCTGGCCGGACTCGAAGCCGCACTGCGCGGCCAACTCGGGCGCCAGCGGCTCGTGGCCGACTACTGCCGCCAGCACGATGTTGTCCATGGCCAGCGCGTCGCACAGCAGCGGCTGGGTGAACAGCTCCGTATTGAAATCGTTCTTGATCTCTCGGAACAACGTCTCCCGCAGCACCTCGGCGAACGTCTTGTCCGCCCGCCCGAACAGCTCCTCATAGTGAGCAAAGGTCCGCGCCAACTTGTTGTATTCCACCAGCCGGTGTGTCTCCAGCATCCGGCAGAAGATGAAGCGGTCCAGCAGTTGCTGGCTCGCCAGTGTCAGCTCCGCCAGCGGGCGGCCTTGGTTGCGGAAGGCGAACCCGTTGGCCAGCAACAGCCGCCAGCGTTTCAGGTCCGCCAGGAAACGCTGATCCAGCTCCGCCTTCAGGTGCTGGTCGTAGAGCTCGTCAATCCGGTCCGCCTCGAGGTTCTCCCGCGCCAGCAATTCCCACAGCAGCTCCCGGCGCTCCCAGAGGTCCGCCAGCGAGAAGCAGAAGGTGGGGGCGACCTCGTTGACGCGAATGAAATGGAATTGCGCCACGTTGGTGAGCACTATCCATTTCACCGGTTGCTCCATCTTCGTGATCTCGGGGCTGAGCCGGTAATTCTGAATGTAGCCCAGCACCTGCTTGCGGTGCTTGTCATAGAGACTGCTATTCGGGCAGTCGAGCAGGCTCTTCGCTTCCACGAAGATCAGGGGCCGCTCCTCCTTCAGCAGATAGTCCACTGTGTCGTCCCCAATCTTGTATTCGCGAACGTAGTTTGCCTTGGCGCCAAACCCCAGCCCCTGCAAAAGCGGTTCGAGCAAAAGCTGCTTGGTGGCCTCCTCCGGCTCTTGATCGCCAAAGCCGTAAACCCGCAGCCGCTTTGTTTCGGCAAGCACCTCTTCCAATTTGGCGAAAAACTGGTCTTTCATCCGATTCGCGTGGCGTTAGGGCAACCCATCCGATGCCGGCTGGCAAGTAACTTCGGGCAGCTCGCACTCACGCGGCCTTCGCCCCAAGCCGGTTTTCCAATGCCTGGATCATGCTCTCCAGCACCCATCGCCCATCCGCGCTGCCCAGAATCGGCTCGCTGGCCCGTTCGGGATGCGGCATCAGGCCGGCCACATTTCGCTTCTCGTTGCAGATGCCGGCGATGCTGTCGAGCGAACCGTTCGGATTAGCGGCCTCGGCGGCTTCGCCCCGCGCATCCACGTAGCGCCAGAGGATTTGGTTGTTCGCTTTGAGCTGGGCCAGTGTTTCTTCGTCCGCAAAGTAGCAGCCTTCGCCATGGGCAATCGGCAGGCGCAGGAGCTGGTCCGGCGGAATCCGGTTCGTGAACGGCGAATCGGCGGTGGCCGTCTTGAGGAAAATGTGCTCGCAGCGGAATTGGAGGGAGCGGTTGCGAATCAGCGCCCCGGGCAGCAGCCCGGCCTCGCAGAGAATCTGAAAGCCGTTGCAGATGCCCAGCACCAGCCCGCCCTGGGCGGCAAAACCCTGCACCGCTTCCATCACCGGGCTGAACCGCGCGATGGCTCCGGTGCGGAGATAATCGCCGTAGCTGAATCCGCCGGGAACAATCACAGCATCGGCCGCGCCCAGGGAAGGCTCCTTGTGCCAGAGTAGATCGGCCGAATGCCCGAGCACGTTGCGCAGCACGTGGACCACGTCCTGGTCGCAATTGGAGCCGGGGAACTGGAGGACAGCGAAGTTCATTTGCGATTTACGATTTACGATTTGCGCAACGCGGCTTGCGACCGCCGCGCCGCCTGTGCGACCGCGCGTCAATCGTCAATCGTAGATCGTAAATTGTAAATCCCCCTCTCATTCTATCTCAAACCGGTAGTCCTCGATGACGGGGTTGCTCAGAATCTTGTGGCAGGCCTCATCGATTTGTTTGCGCGCGGCTTCCTTGTCCGCGCCCGTGAGTTCGATCTCCAGATACTTGCCGACGTGCACGGCGCCGACCCCGGTGTAGCCGATATGGGCGAGGGCGTTCTGCACGGGCTTGCCCTGCGGGTCAAGCACCGCTTTCTTTGGCGTAATAACAATTTTCGCTTTCATGGTCGAAAGGGATTCCCAACTGCTGGTCCGACGGGATGTTGGCGGAGCCAGGGGCCGAAGGCCAGAAGTTTTTTAGCCGTTGCGCGCACAAGCACACGGGCCAGACGGCCAGCGTTTTCGGAAAGCACCGCGCCGGGGGCGTTTCACCCGTGGTCGTTGCCTCCGGCCCGCGACTTCCGGCCCGGCAACTTCCTTGCGGGTCTCTTTTTAGCCCGGTAGTCTCAAGGCCATCAATGCTTCCGAACGCAGATAAAGCGTCCCTGGGTGACGAGCCGGTGTGTGCGCCCTGCGAACCGGTGAAGGGGAAACTCGCCCGGCTGGTTATCGTTCTGGGCGGCATCGTGCTCGGGCAGGCGGTTCTTTACGGCCCTTCCCTCGCTGGCCGGAAGATTCTGCTGCCGCTGGATATTCTGGCAGAGCCGTTTTACTATCTCCCCCGCACGCCCGAAGTCGCGAAGATCGAGCCGCAGAATACGTCGCGGTCGGACATGATTGACGTTTCGGAACCCGCGCGGCGCTTCGCGGCGGCAGAGCTTCATGCGGGCCGGTTGCCGATGTGGACCCCGTATAACTTCGCCGGGGCGCCCTTCATCTGGCCGAAGTTCTCGCCCTTTTTGGCCCTGCAATGCGCCACGGCGTCGCCGGTGGTGCTGGCCTGGAGCCAACTGTTGGCCGCCATCGTGGCCGGCCTGGGCGCGTATCTGTTCTGCCGGCGCGTGCTCGTGGTCAGCTTCTGGCCGGCGGCCATTGCTGCGTGGTGCTACCCGCTCACCGGGTTTTTCGTTTTATGGCAGGGCTATCCCACCTGCCTGCCGGTGGTTTGGCTCCCCTGGATTCTGCTGGCGGTGGACCAGACGGCCCGAGGCGCGAGTGCCTTGGCGCCCGTGGGGCTGAGCGCGGTGACCTGCCTGGTCCTGGTCAGCGGGCAGTTGGATGTCGCCGGCCAAGTGCTGTTGGCTTCCGGCCTCTATGGCCTGTGGCGCCTGTATGAGGCCCACCCCAAACAATGGTTCCAGCGCCAGGGCAGGAAGGCCGCGTTGGGGCTTACGGTCGCCTGGGGCCTCGGGTTCCTGCTGGCCGCGCCGTATCTCCTGCCGGTGTTGGAATACACGCACACCGGCTTTCGCATGGCGCGCCGGGCTGCGGGCGAAGAGGAGCGGCCCCCGGTCGGGTTGGCAGCGCTGCCGCAGACGGTTCTGCCGTATATGTACGGGACCCGACAGACGGGCAGCCTCCGCATCGAATCCAAACGGGATAATGAGATGGAAAGCTCGGCGGCAGCCTACACGGGCGTGCTGGCAACGCTCTTAGTGGCGCCATTGGCGTGGTGCAGCCGGCGACACCGGAGCATGAATCTCGCTCTGGCCCTGCTCTCGTTCTTATCCCTGAGCTGGTGCCTCAACGTCCCGGGCTATGTAGATCTTCTCCGCCTGCCCGGGCTGAACATGATGTCGCATAACCGGCTGGTGTTTGTCGCCTCCTTCGCCATTCTGGCAATGATGGCCGTCGGGCTGGAGGTCTTCTTGCAGGGACCCGTCCACTGGCGGTGGTGGTTATGGCTCCCCGCCACGCTGCTTGCGGGGTTGTGTGTGTGGTGTATCTATCGTGCCATCATCCCCCCTGAGCCAATCGCAACCCGACTCACCACGCTGGTCCAGAACGGATACGGGATCAGGTGGATCCACGATCTCGACGGGGTGCGGCGGGTTCAATCATGGTTTGCCCGCTACTACACCGTCGCCGCCGTGTTATGCGGCATGGGCGTTCTAGGCTGGTTGCTTCTGTGGGCGCGGCGGCCATGGCAGGTTCGGCTGCTACCCGTTCTAGGAGTGTTGCTGGTGGGAGACCTGCTCTGGTTCGCCCGTGGTCGGAGCGCTCAATGCGATTCCGCCCTCTACTACCCCCCCATACCGGTCCTGGAGCAGGTCGCCCAATCCATCCCTGGCCGGATTATTGGTTACAACTGCCTGCCGGCGTCGTTCGCTTCGATGCGCGGCTTGCGCGACATTCGGGGATACGATGCGGTCGATCCGGCGCGCCTGGTGGCCCTCGCGGCACTGGCCGCCGACCCCCAGTCTGAATCATATCCCTACGCGCTGATGCGGAAGATGACTCCCAGGGCGCGGTTGGGTTCCCAGGGCGAGTTCCGGCTCTCGCCCGTGTTGGATATGCTCGGCGTGCGCTACGTGATTGGCCGCGGGTCACCCCTGCCAAACACCCACCCCGCTTTTCAGGGAACTGATTACTGGGTGCTGGTGAACTCCAATGCCCTAGCGCGAACCTTCGTACCGCACCGGGTTGAAACGGAGGCCGAGGACAAGGCGCGGCTGGCAAAGCTGGCGGCGGAGGATTTTGACCCGCGCGAAGTGGCTTATGTCGAGTCTCCCGTCGATCTGCCAGGCCCCTGTCGGGGCACCGTCAGCATTGTGGAAGAGATTCCGACCCGCATCCGGGTGTCGGTGCAGATGGAAACGCCGGGGCTGGTGGTGCTGGCCGACCTCTGGGACAAAGGCTGGCAGGCGTACTTGAACGGTCAGCGCGTGCCCATTCTCCGGACCAACCATGCGATTCGCGGTGTGGTCGTCCCGGCCGGCTCCGGGATGCTGGAGTTCCGTTACGCGCCCGCCAGCTTCGCCTGGGGGCTGAGGTTATCGGGCCTGGCGGCCATCGCGCTGCTGGTCTGGCTTGGAATTGCGCTGCGGAGACGCCGGACGGAAGGGTGAGGCCGCACGGGAGGGCGAGCGTCCGCGCGAGCCCAAACATCCCCGGAGAATGGGACTCGCGCGGACGCTCGGCCTCCCGAGATCGATCACTTTGCTTCTCGACATAGGGATTGAATGCGCTATCACCTTGCCCCGTCGAAGCTGGGGTCATGCTTGCCGCGTGACCCTTCGTGAACCATCCTGAACATGCAAAATAGAACGTTAGCCATCGTCGCCAAACCGGACTCCTTCACTCGCCGTCAATTCCTCAGCCGCACCCTGTTGGCGGCGGGCGCGGTAACACTCTCCTTCCCGTATGTGGGCCGCGTGCTGGGGGCCAATGACCGCATCCACATCGCCTGCATCGGCGTCGGCGGCAAAGGGGACAGCGACAGCAGCGACGCGGAGCAATGCGGCGGCCATATCGTGGCCATCTGCGATGTGGACCACAAGATACTTGGCTCGAAGGCCAAGCAATTCGCGGAGAAGTTCCCCCAGCTCAAGCAGTACCACGATTACCGCAAGATGCTGGACGAAATCGGCAAGGACATTGACGCGGTGACCGTTTCCACGCCGGACCATCACCATGGCGTGGCGGCCATCCGGGCGATGAAGATGGGCAAACACTGCTTCTGCCAGAAGCCGCTCGTGCAGACCGTCAGCGAGGCGCGCCTCCTGCGGCAGCTCGCCAAAGAAAAGAAGCTGGCCACCCAAATGGGCAACCAGGGCAGCGCCGAAACCGGCCTGCGCCGCGCCGTCGAGGTCGTCCAGGCTGGCGTGATCGGCAAACCGCTCGAAGTGCATGTCTGGTCCAACCGTCCGATCTGGCCCCAGGGCCTCGACCGTCCCGCGGGCGAGGACCCTGTCCCGCCTGACCTCGACTGGGACCTCTGGCTCGGCCCGGCGCGCAAGCGGCCTTTCAAGAAAGATGTCTATCATCCGTTCAAGTGGCGCGGCTGGTATGACTTCGGCACCGGCGCCCTCGGGGACATGGCCTGCCACACCGTCAACATGCCTTTCCGGGCGCTCAAGCTCGGTTACCCCAACGTTGTCGAGTGCGAATTGGCCTCCCGCATGTACCCGGAGACCTTCCCCAAGACTTCCCGCATTCGCTTTGAGTTCCCTCAGCGCGGCGATCTCCCGCCCCTCAAGTTCTGGTGGTACGACGGCAACCCTGACGATCCCCTCAAACCGCTCCGCCCGGACGGTGAAGCCGTCCGCGAGGTCATCGCCACCTACGACAAGCTGCCGGGCAGCGGCGCGCTTATCGTCGGGGAAAAGGGCAAGCTGTTCTCGCCCGACGACTACGGCGCCCGGTTCTTTGTCGCCATGAAGGGCAAAACGGAGTATGTGGCGGGCGACCAGAACGAGGCCTGCAAAGCCGTGCCGCAATCTATCCCCCGCTCGCCCGGCCACATGCAGGAATGGTTCCGCATGATGAAGGAAGGCGCTCCCGCCTATTCCAACTTCGACATTGCGGCCTACCTGACCGAGATCATCTTGCTGGGCTGCATTGCCCTGCGCGTTGGCGAGGGCAGGCGCATGGACTGGGACGGCCCGAACATGCGGTCGCCCAACCTCCCGGAGGCAGCCCAGTTCGTCAAACGCAACAACCGCCCCGGCTGGGACGCCTGATCCGTTAGGAATTCGCTGAGCCGGGGTGTTGGTGCTGGGGTGTTGGAGTGGTGGAGTGGTGGTGGAAAACCTAATACTCCATCGCTCCATCGCTCCGCTTGGGAGGCGGCCTTGTCCAAATCTCTTGACCCTGGCCGCGCTTAACCCTTGGCAGGCTGCGGGGTCTTGCGTTCCCGGTATTCGGTGGGGGAGAGGCCCTGGAAGGCTTTGAACTGGCGGGAGAAGTGGAATTGGTCCTGGTAGCCCAGCCGGGAGGCGATCTCCTTCACGTTCAAGGTCGAGCCGCGCAGCAACTGGCAGGCGCGATGGATGCGCAGCAGGTGCAGGTAATCCCGCGGGGAACAGCCGGTCTGTTGCTTGAAGAGGACCGAGAAATGGGCCTGGGAAAGGTTCGCCAGGGCCGCCAGCGCGCTGACGCGCGGGGGCTGATCAAGGTGCTCGTTCATGTAGATGATGCCCTGGGCCACCTTTTCCACGACATCCGAGGCGTCGCGGGTGCGTTCGTGGCGATGCCGAATGCTCACGGCCAGAAGGTGCGCCAGCGCGTGCGAAGCTTGCAACAAGCTCAGAAACGAAGACCCATTTTCCAGCGTCTGCAGCACCTCGTTGAACAGCCGGGCCAGTTGCAGGTCTTCCCCCATCCAGACCAGCGGCGCCCGGGCGGAGACGCCCAATTCGTTAAGGTATTCGGGAAGATTCGCGCCGAGGGCGCCGGCCCAGTGGAGGGTCCAGGGGTTGGCCACGTGGGCGCCGCAGGCATAGGGCGCGTCCGGCGGGAGCACCAACAGATCACCGGCCCGGACGGTGTGCAGTTGTCCGGCCAGCTCACACCAGCCGCCGCCCTTGACGCAATAGATCAGCAGCGCCTGGTCGAGGGTTTGCGGGCGGCGGCGAAGATGGCTGGTCGCTTTGGGAGAATAGCCCGCGCCCGCGGCCAGCAGCCCGCGCAGGAGCGGCTGTTCCCGCAGCGCGGCCTTGATCACCCGTTCGGGCAGCAGGATTTCGCGCTGCCCCCCGGACCCGGTGCCTTTTGCGGAGCGATTGTCCATAGCGGAGCTTATCCCGGTTCACAGAGCGGCTCAAGGCCCGGCCAAGGCCGTCTCGAGCCGCTGCCAGAGGTCTTCCAGGTCTTCCAACCCGACGGAGATGCGAATCAGGTAGCGCGAAACGCCACACGACTCCGCCCACTCCAGTTCGGTGTAGTGCGCCAGCAGGGTGAACGGGCAGGCGAGGGTGAACACGGTCCCCAGGCTCGGTCCTTTGCAGAATGCGAGGCGGTCATAAATGCCGGGCGACTTCGCATCCCCGTTTTTTGGCAGGAAGGTGATGAGGGCCCCCCAGCCGCCGTCCGCGCGCCGCACCGCCTCATAAGCTTCGCTGAACTCCCACTTGGGATACCAGACGCGTTCGACCGCCGGATGGCGGCGGAGGCGCTCGGCCAACAGAAGCCCGTTCTGATTATGCCGCTTCATGCGGTCGGGAAAGCTTCGCGCCTGGGTGTCCAATACCACGGCATCCTCGCCCCATAGCAGTTCCTCGTGCCGGGCGCTGACGATGGGCTTGAGTTCGTCGTAAAGGGGGGACTTCGGATTGCAGATGAGTGCGCCGCCCATCGCGTTGCCCGTGCCGACGATAAACTTGGTGAGGCTGGTCGCAATGAGGTCGGCGTGGCCGCTCAAATCCACGTTGGCGGGGGTGGCGACCACGTCGTCGGCCACCAACGGCACGCGGTGCTGGCGGAGAATGGGACTGATCCGGCGCACGTCGGCCGAACCGAGCAGGGGATTGCCGGGGATTTCGCAAAAGCACGCCGCCAGCATTTGCCCGCGCAGCAATGACCGCAACTCGCTGTCAATGCTGCCGAGGCGATGCAGCAGTATCCCGCCGTGGCCGAGCTTCTGCTGAAGCTTCAAGGTATCCACGTACGGAAATCCCAACTGGGCGGTGGGCTGTTCGGGAGTCCGCTCCATGACTGCCTGGAGCGCGGCGAACTGGGCGGCCATGCCGGTCGGGGCCAGAAACACATCGTCTTCCGCGCAGTCATAGAAGCCGGCGAGCTGGCGGCGCAGGGACTGGCGGACGGCCAGATCGTCGGACGCCGGCACCGGCCCGGCCAGGTGGGCTTCGGCCTCGCGGGTGGAAACGATCAGCCCGGTATGCTGCCAGAAGGCGCGCAAGGCGGGCGTGCCGGCGTCACTGGTCACGACGCCATGCACGCCGCGAAGAGCGACCACTTTGGCCGGCGCGCCGCTGCTGCGTTCGATGAACTCGGCGCACAGGCGGGCGGCGCGGAGCGATGGAAAGGGCAGGCAAGGCTGCCCGTCGCCGATCTGCCGCGCCAGTTCCCGCACTTCGGCGTGAATGAAAAAGCGCGGATAGCCGCTGGCGAGCGCGTTGACGACCTCGGGTTTCTTCTCCTCGTAACCGATCACGTCCTGCCAGCGCGGCAGCGCCATTGACACGGCGTGCGGCGAGGCGGGAATCGGTTGCCCAAGCTCCGCGCCCTGCCAGATCGGGTTTTGCAATAGATCACGCTCAGGCATAATGGTTTTGGCGAAGACCTTAAGCCGCGCGGGGCAGCAAAGCGAATTGAAATTGAATGGAGTGGTGCTATAATGAGTCGAAGTGGATTGCTGGGAAGACGGTCGCACGTGGAGCGATGCCATTGTCCCGGCCAGGCGGTGCTGGCCGGGCAAGCGGAAGGGCCGCCGAGCCGGGAGGGTGAGTGGGGCGGCAAAATGGGCCACATCCCTTCGAAACTCCTTGCGCACCGAAGACAGCCCTCTCGCTGCGATGCCAGAGATTGCGTTACGCGAAGTCGATCACTCGTCCAGATGCTTGATTTGCGCCGCCACCAGCGGGTCAATCTCGCTTTGATGGTCTTCGTAGTAGGCGAGACACTCATAGACCTGTGCTCGGGTCAGCCTGGGGAAACTGCCGACCACCTCGTCCACGGACGCCCCCGTCTTGATCATCGCCACCACATCATGCACGCCGATGCGGGTGCCTTCCACGATGGGATGCCCGGAACGCACCCCGACCCTCTGCACAATGTAGCGGTAACTCGTCGCAATCGTGCTTTCACCGTATCAGTTCCCCGGTTTGCATTCAAGCGTGATGGTTGCCTGATGGTGGGTTCGCAAGGGCGGATGCCACGGAAGGCAACTGGGTCGGAGCGCGCCTCCGGCCAGTTTCCCGTTTGGCAGGGGGACCGGATGTGGCTCGCGGGGACGCTCGCCCTACCGTTGAAGCAGACCGGCCACTTTCGCGCTTGGCAGCGTGAGCGGGGCCTGATAGCAGAGTCACCCATGAAGAGCAGCACGGATAGAGGTGGGGCGCGCACTCCGTGCGCGCCGCGGCTCGCAGAGGACTGCGAGCCCTACCTAGCCGAGAATGATTTATAGCAATTGCTATATCCACAACTGGAGGCAAACCATGCGCAAATGCAATTGTTCGGGACATTGCGGGCCGCAACCACTTAACCGGCGGGAGTTCATCGGGCTGGTGGGAGCGGGGGCGGCGGCGACACTGCTGGGCAGCCCGGCGTGGGGGGCGTTCGAGCTGCCGGCGGACGACTGGCAGCAGTGGCGGCGGGAGCTATTCGCCCCGGCCAAACCGCGGCTTTACCTACCCGACAAGCACACGGACGCCCGGATGCACCTGGGCGGGATCGGCACGGGCAATTTTGAGATCGGGGCCGATGGCCAACTGACCACGTGGCAGCTTTTCAACACGTTGCGGGACGGCCAGGTGCCGTTGCACTTTCTGATCCGGGCGGGGGCCACGACGAAGTTGCTGCAAACCACCGGCGGGCCGGACTGGCCGCGTGTCAGGCAGATCGAGATGACGGGCGAATACCCGGTGGCCGTGCTGCGCTTCCGGGACGCGGACCTGCCGGTCGAGGTTGAACTGACGGCGTTCAGCCCGTTTGCGCCGCTCGATGCGCGGTTTTCCTCGATGCCGCTGGCGGCGTTCGTGTTTCGGGTCAAGAACCCGACGAAGCAGAAGCAAACGGTGTCGCTGGCGGCCCTGATGCAGAATCCGGTCGGCTACGACGCCGCGGGGGAGAACAACGGGGCAACGAACCCCTGTTTCGGGAGCAACGTGAATGAGGTGTTGCGGGAAGGCGGGGCCGTGGGTAGATCAGCGCCGACTGCCGTCGGCGGCTACGATCTCTTGAATCTGCCCGGGGCGGGCGGATTGTTCATGCGAGCGGAGGCCGGAGGCGAGCCGACACTGGACAAGCCGGTGACCGTCTGGACGGGCGCCAACCTGAAAGCTTTGCACGAGCCGCCGCCGGACCGGCCCAAGAACCTCACGGTCGAGGTGCTGGGCGACCCGCCGCCGCGCGCGGATAAACTGAGCGATCCGACGCATACCGTCATCTGGCTGGAGGAAGCGGGGTCGGACACGCCGGAGCCGCTGCTGCGCGCAGCGCAGGAAGCGGTGCAGGCGGGCGCGACGCTGCTCTTCTGCGGCAGGACGATGCCGTTGCTGGAGGCTTATGCGTCGTGGACCGGCGGCAAACCGGTCGCCGAGGCGGTTCAGCGGCCAGACATCGTGTTCGAGGATTTCGAGCACGGCTACGACAAGTGGAAGGTCGAAGGAGAAGCGTTTGGCAAAGAACCGGCCCACGGCACGTTGCCGAACCAGAACCCGGTATCCGGCTTTTTGGGCCAGGGCCTGGTGAACAGTTTTGTGGGCGGGGATGACGCGACGGGCCGGCTTATCAGCCAGCCGTTCACCATCGAGCGCCGGTTCATCCGGTTTCTGGTGGGGGGCGGGCATCACGCGAACACGCAAATCCGGCTGGTGCTGGACGGGAAGGTTGCGCGCGCGACTTCGGGCAAAGACGATGAGAAGCTTGAGCCGGCGATGTGGGATGTGCATGAATTCGAGGGCCAGACGGCGCACATCGAGATCGTGGATGAGCAGCAAGGCGGCTGGGGGCATATCAATGTGGATCAGATCGAGTTCTCCGATATGCCGGGGAACCGGGCGCTGGTGGAGTTGCTCGAAGGGTTGCTGCCAGCGCGGTTCAGCGGCATTCGCGCGGCGGGCGACGCGGGCGGGGGCAGGAAGGCGGTGCGGTTTGAGAACCTGGTGTTACAGCCTGGCGCGACTCGATCAAAGGCGCCCGATGGCACCACTTTGCTGGCGCGGCCTGTCGGCAAAGGTAAGATGGTGGTGGCGGCGGGAGCAGTGCTGGAGCCGACACGGGCGGGAATCAGCCACCAGCGCCAGCCTGCCTACACGTTCGTCTGCGCGCTGGTGGGGGCGAGTTACACGGGCTCGGGCGGACGCCAGCATCCCAAAGCGCCTGGGTTCGGCACGCTGGCGCTGACGGCACTCGCCGGTGAGGTTACAATACTCTCGCCCTTTGATGATTGGAACGAGACTTGGGAGCTATTCGCCGCTCATGGCCGGTTCACTTCGCTGGACCGCGGCGAGTCTAACACGCCGACCCCGATCGGCCGCACGGTCTATGGCGCGGTCGCGGCAACTGTTTCTGTTCCTGCGGGAAAGAGCATCGAAGTTCCCTTCCTCCTCGCCTGGCATTATCCGAACAAATACAGCGCCAACCATGCCTGGATGGGTTGCCATTACGCGACCCAATGGCCCGACGCCCGGGCCGTCCTGCGCGAGGCCGTGACGAACTTCGCCGCGTTGCGCGGTCGGACGGAACAGTTCCGCCAGACCTTCTACGACAGCACGCTGCCGTATTGGCTGCTCGATTGCGTCGCGGCCAATGCCGCGATCCTGCGGCACGTCGGAGTGGTGTTCCGCATTGCGGACGGGGATGTCTATGGCTGGGAAGGCTCGAACGGCTGTTGTGACCCGACCTGCACGCATGTTTGGGGTTATGAGCAGTCGCTGTCGCGCCTGTTCCCGGCGCTGGAAAAGGAGATGCGCCGGATTGACTTCAAGCATCAGCAGCGCCCGGACGGCGGGGTCAACAACCGGACGGAGGTGCCGTCGCCGCCGCGGCCGACGGGCGAGCACCCTTTTGCCGACGGCCATGCAAGCTGCATTCTCAAGGCCTATCGCGAGGCGCTCAATCAGCCGGATGACGCCTTCCTCAAGGAATACTGGCCGCACATCAAGCGGGCGGTCGAATACCTGATTGGCCGCGACGCGAAGACCGCCGGCGGGCAGCCCGCGGGTGTTTTGCAGGACGACCAGTGGAACACTTACGACGAGGCGCTGCACGGCGTCACGACGTTCATCGGCGGCTATTATCTGGCCGCGCTGCGAGCGGGGGAGGAGTGGGGCCGGCGCGTGGGGGAGGGGGCGGCGGCGGACCGGTTCCAAGGCATTTTCGAGAAGGGCCAGAAGCAGCTCGTGGAGCTGTGCTGGAACGGGGAGTATTTCCAACAGCACTTACCCGACTACATGAAACGCCAGGGGGAAGTCGGGCCTGGTTGCATGGCCGACCAGCTTCTGGGCCAGTGGTGGGCGCACCAGCTTGGCTTGGGCTACCTCCTGCCAAAAGAGATGGTGGTGTCCGCGTTGCACGCCGTGTTCAGATACAATTTCAAGTCGGACCTGACGGGCTGGCCGCACGCGCCGCGGGCGTTTGCGGGGGCGAAAGACAAGGGCCTGATCGTCTGCACGTGGCCCAAAGGGGGCCGGCCCGCCAACGTGCTGCTTTACTCGGATGAAGTCTGGACCGGCATCGAGTACCAGGCGGCGGGGCACATGATTTATGAGGGACTGATCGAGGAAGGGTTCGCCATCGTAAAGGCCGCGCGCGACCGCTACGACGGCATCCCGCGCCCGCCGATCGCGCGCAATCCTTGGAATGAAATCGAGTGCGGCGGCCACTATGCCCGCGCGATGTCTTCGTGGTCGTTGCTGCTGGCGCTATCGGGCTGGGAATATGACGGACCGCGTCAGGCGCTGCGCGTTACTCCCCGCCACACGCCGGAGAACTTTAAGGGCTTCTTCGCCGGGCCGGAGGGGTGGGGCAGCCTGCGCCAGTCGCGGGAAGGGGCGGCGCAGCAGAACGAGATAAGCGTCCGGGAAGGGCGACTGGCGGTGAGGGAGATCACACTGAGTCCGACTGCCGCGCCCAAGCAGATGAAAGTGGAGTGCGGGGGCAAGGCGATTCGAAGCGCGCTCAGCTTCAAGGCGGGGATGGTGGTGGTTTCTTTGAGACGGCCAGTAATGGTCGAGGCGGGCCAGACGCTCGTTGCTCGGATGGGCTAAGCCGGTTAGAAGAAAGCGCACCTGCCAAAGGTACGGGTTGTCGCAACCGCAGTCAGCGACCGGAGACCAGGGTCTGGTCGCGGCGGAGCCAGCCGACTCTGCGAGGACCGGCACTGACCTGAAGCCATTCGTCCTTTTGGTCCAGGACCCGCAACTCAGCGCCATCATGGACGGTGAAGGCGGTGGGTGATTCTGCCAGCGGACCATAGCGCACGACCGCGTCGGCGGTGATGACAATGGCAGTGCAAGTGAAGCGGGTCTCGCGCAGGGTGGCGGCAACGCAGGCGCACAACAATCCGGCGAGTATGGCCAGGGAGAGGACATAAGTTCGCAGGGCGGGTTTGAGCGCCGGCCGCCATTGCCGCACGGCCAACAGGAGCAGCCAAAGCCAAACCGCGACCGCGGCCAGCAGCGTCCATTCGTTCAGGGTCAGCCGCCCGAGCCAGCGCTGCCAGCGGCCAGGCGACAGCGTGGGACCTTGCGCTTGGTTGCGCGCAAACTGCAAATTGGCGCGCAGGTCCGGGTCGCGCGGGGTGATTTGCTCAGCCGTCCGGTAGGCGGCAACGGCGCGGCCAATCTGGCCGGACTTGAAGAACGCGTTGCCGAGATTGAAGTAGAGGGCGGCGGAAGTCTCGCCGGACCGAGCCAGTTTTTCGTAGGCGGAGGCGGCGTCGGTGAATTTGCCTTCTTCGTAGAGCTTGTTGGCTGATTCAAAGGCGGCGGCGGAGACGGCGGCTGGTGATTGCGCCGGGAACAAGACGACTGCGACCCAGGCGAGCAGCAGAACGGCGTCGCCGGCAGCCCGGCCTCGCCTCAGGAACCCCGCCAGCACCGACGCGCACCGGCTCACCCTGCTCTGCTGGATTGCAGGCGTCATGGATCGTCTCACAGCTTAAGCCTTTGCAGTTCGCGGAGGATGGCCTCGAACTTAGGAATAATCGCGGCCAATTCCTGACTGGTTTTAATCGGCGCATAGCGGGCGAGATTGCAGGTTTGAAACAGCTCGCGCAAGGAAGCGAGGGTGGTTTCGGGCACGCCACGGGGGCGGAGGTGTTCTTCGATGACGGCTTCCGTGATGGCGGAGGCCGGCAGGTCGAGACGCTCGCCCAGTTGCTCCTGCAGGAGGCGGACCAAGGCCGCAAAGAAGTCGTCGGATTTGTTGTTGGAGGCGAGTTGCCGTAACTCGAGGAGGCCCCGGCGGATGAGTTGAGCGACCTGCCGCCGGCGGCGGAGGCGGGGGTTGTTGGCGAGCATCTCAGCGCGGCGGCGCCAAACGACCGCCGACAGCCAAGCGAGCACGGGCACGGCCTGGAGCGCCAGGAACCAAGGCTGTTGCACCAGCGGCGGACCGATCTGCGCCACGGTTCCCAGACGCGGTTTGATGTGGACGATGTCTTGCGCCGGCGGCGGATTGTCCGGCGCGGTGCGGGTGGCGGCCGCCACCGTCGGCGCCGGGGCGGAGCCGCCCGGTCGCACGACCAAGGGGATGGCCGGCTGGGTGAGCGTGCGATAGCTCTTTTGGTCAGGGTCAAAGAAGCTGAACGAGACGGGCGGCAATGCTCTGATGTCTTGGCTCTGCGGCACGACCACCTGCTCGAACGTCTTGGCGCCTTGCAGGCCGAGCGCGTCGGTCGTCTCCACTTTGGTGGTCGGCGGGTAGGTCTTGAAATCGCGCCAGGCGTTCTGCTCAGGCAAGGCGAGCGAGTCGAACGCGCCGCGGCCCGAGATTTGGATTCTGACGGTAACCGGGTCGCCGGCGGCGACGTTGGTTGGCCCCGCGCTGACCGTCATCGAGAAACTACCCACCGCGCCGTTGAAATTGGCTGGGACGTTTTCCTTGGGCAGCGGGAGCACGGTGAGCGTTTCGGGTTCCGCCTTCAATGCCACTTTCCGTTCTTCGTACTGC
>JBEKJO010000092.1:0-26186 GCA_050011195.1 Verrucomicrobiota bacterium
GTAGAACATGCCGCCGCGTTTGCGGCGGTAGAGGATGTAACGACGTTTCATAGTTTCAGACGTTTTGTCCGAAGCTATGAGGTTGAACGCGGCTTTGGGCGTATCAGCTACACCAAACGGGCGGCGAATCCCGTCGTCGCGAGTGATTGCCGAGTTTTACCGGAGCAGTTGTTGAGTAGTAGCCCGGTATTGATTTCACTGGCACTTTCACTGGCACTGACCTCCTCTGGCATCTGCAACTCGTTTCAATACAGCAACTTGGAGTTGGAGGCGAGGGTCGGAATCGGCCATTTTCCGCCGCAATTGCACGCCCAATATGCCCGATTCTACAGGCTAATCAAGTATAATCTGCACATACCCGCGCATACCCTTTTTAACACCTTTGGTGTCCGCTTTGGTGTCCGCTGGTGTCCGCACGAATCACGAGTGAATCGAGCCGGCAAGAACATCCGGGCGACGGTCGCCAAGGAGGTGGCCCAGGGGATGGGCGCAGAGGAAACGACCGCCACCCGGATTGAATCATTTATCAGTGTTCTGAATCTGCACTTCTTTGTTCACGTCGGCCAACTTGCCGCCTTCCAACAGCACGCGGCTCAATGAGAGTTTCGCCGTCAGGTTCTTGCTCGTGAAAGGCCGGGCGGCGGCGACTACGAAGTTGAAAGCGTTGGTCCCTCCCGCTGCCAGTCCAGCCTTGTCCCCGGTCCCACCGATAATCCACCGGCTGGCCTGGCCAACCATTTTGCCCTGGTCATCGAGCAGGAAACAGACAGCGCGGGCTGATTGGATTCTTTCGGCGAAGCCGTTTTTCATCGTCAGTGGCACGATGGCCTTGCTGCCCGTAGCCTGCACGGGAGAAATGGTCACCGCAAGCTGCGCCCCGACCACCAGCGGCCAGAGCAGCAGAGCGGCGGCAGCCGAGAGAAAAACGTGGGAGCGTGTCATTTAACCACGGTGTGGGATGCGGCGTTTGTCAAACCAACCTCATGTTTTCCTTCTGTGCATCGGGAAGAGCTCCCCGTGCTGATTTTCTGGAACATGTCAGCGAGAAAGAAACCACCCTAGTGTGAGGGCATCTTTATAGGTTTTATCGCTGAAACCCGGAAACCTTTCTTTAAGCATTTGAATCGCTCGATTATCTGGGACGCTTTCTCGGCGAGCAGCATCACCAATCTCATAGCATTTCTCCGCTAGTTCCGAACCCTTGAGATAAAACTCAACAATCTCATCCCATGACGCAGCGGGAAATAGTGCTTGGAGTTTGTCTTTTGCATCAGCATGTCCAGATGGACCATGTGCCTTTTTCGCCAGTTGATAAGCAGCATCAAGCATTGGTTGGTTTGTCATGATTCTAGTAATGGTAAATACTACGATAAATATTTTGGTTTTGATTCAGGATGGGTTCTTCTATCGTCCTGAATGTTCGACTGGGGTTTGCACCTCTAATAAATGCGTTGATTTCCCCTGACGCACCTTGCGCAAATGGACTAGAGGCGTTTTGCCAAATCAAATCTTGCTGTGCCTGCGAGTCATTTCAATGGTCATTCCTCCCGTTCGTTCGGCAAACGCCGCTGCCCTTGCGCCTTGTCCGGGGCCAGAATAAAAAACTGCGCCATTTGCAGGGGTGCTAAAGTCGAGTGTTCCGACCTTATTCAGGGTCGAGGTAAACGCTGTTTCTTCTGCGACCCGTGCTGCTTGCGCCCCAGCATCGGCAATCTCTCCCACTCTTGCGAGATTGCTCGCTTCGCTCGCCTCCCCGCCCATGAACATGGTTGCCACGTTCACCGCGCCATAACCGATTTGGTAAGGCAGTGATTGATTGTTGCCGCCGTAAAACGCCGGGGCTTGCCCCATCAACTGTTGCACGCTACCGCCGTAATTGTTGTAGGCAAAATCCGGCGCGACCGGACTAATCAAGCCGTAAGTCGCCGTCGCCGCCACGTTGTAGCCAAACTGTGCCGTTCCGGTCACGTTGTTGGCCAATCCCTGTGCGTATCCTCCCAAATTCTGATACGCCCAATCTGGTGCGAACGGCGAAGTGAGAGCATAAGCGGTTGCTCCCAAGGTGTTATTGACCAGGCTGGCCGTGCCATTGAGCAGTCCGCCCACTGCCGTGCCCGCCCCTTCCACACACCTTCCATCCGGGTCGAAATGGTTGATGGGGTCGCCGCCTGCGTAGCTCCAGTAGCTTGGGTCTTGGCTGTTCCACACCGGATCAGGCGATAGCCACATTCCGGCTACGGGATCGTAAAAGCGATTCCCGATATAGATGTAACCTGTTACATCCACCCACTTGCCACGCCAGGCGGCGCTCTGCGCATAAGTCCCGCCGTGGCCTAAAGGCAATGGGCGGTAGCCGGGCACCGCCCCATAACCCGTTGGCCGCGCCGCAGTCCAGGTCACACTGCCGTGCTCCGGGTCGCAAACCCCGAGCACGTTGCCGCGTGCGTCGTTGATCGTGGGAGAGAAGTATCCCGGTCCAGTGGCCGTTGCTTCCAGGCCGCCCGCTCCATTCATGCCGCCATACCTGCCATTCAGGTCCGGACCGCACAGTTTCCAGGTCATCTGCCCAGGGTTAGTGTCCGGCCCACTCGGGCCGACCAACACACCCATGTCCAGGAACTGCGCCTGCGGGTCATAGACAAACAGGTTGGTTTGAGCTGACACACCGAGCGGCTCCCAGCCCCCGGATATGCCGTTGGTTATCCGGCACCAGATGGTGAACAAGAGTCGGTCCAGCCCGTCGTAGTACGCAAACCACTCGAAGCCGTTGCCGTTGCCGTCCTCATTCAGAATCAATGTCAGCCGCTCTTTCTGGTCTAACCACAGACCCTCGTTCTGGCTGATTGACCCGTCCGGTGCGTACCAAATCCGCTGGACGATGTTGCCCGCCCCATCCCGATAAACCTGAGCCGCCTCCTGGGCGATGTTATTGGTGAACCAGGCGGTGGCGTTGGTGGTGAAGAACCCGCTGGGATGCAGGGCCGAGACGGTCAACTGGTGCGCCCCCGGCATGAGTTCCATGGTGGTGGACCAGCGATTGGTCCAGGCAAGATTCGCACGGGGAATGTTCCCAGATGCCGTAGCGGCAACCAGTAAAAACAGGAGGAAATGGAACGCGCGTTTCACTTGCGCCTTTATATCGCTGACTCACCAGCCGCTAGGTGGTTTCCTTAGCGTCGTCTTCACAAGTTCAAAATATTTCGGGTCTTCCTCATGGAATACTTCTTTCCCTCCACCCATATAGGCCCGAGCAAGTTCGTCCTTTGCGAGGATGTCGTTTCCCAGCTCAAGCTGCACTTGCCCAAGCCGAAGATGGATAAATGGATTTCCCAAGGCCCCAGGGCAATTCATAGCATCCAGCAGAGAGCGGACCGCTTTCTGGTAGTCCTTCATGTGAAAGCACGCGTCTCCGATCGCCGTAAGAATCCACGTGCTTGCTTCCCACTGTGAGATGGGCATTGGGAGGAGTCCCAATGCCTCCTCATATTTACTCACAGCTTCACCCAGCAAAGCCTGGTCTGCGAGCACATCGCCTTCCTGGCACATCTGCTGCACCTTTAGGTATGTTTCTCCTGGTAGTTCGTTTGGCATCCGCAATGTTATTCCCCCGAGTCTGGATCCACGTAAGTCTCGTTGAGTTGGGCACCTTGTGAACGGTTTATACTGCTTGAGTCAAGCTCGTAGTTGTTCGGATCCAGCATGAAATCTCTCACGGCCTGTGACTTGGGTCCGGTCTCGTAAAGCCCCTCGTTCCAGGCTGTCACCGCGTCCGTTGTATGACTCATGTCTGTCGTGTTGATGGGAACCCACTGTCCGTCTGAATTGAGTATTGTGACATTCCCTGAAGTATCAACCTTGGCAGTTCCTTGGTCGAACATGCGTTGGAGTACTTGCCGGCCAGTTGCGCTGCCCTTGCCGGGGGTCCTTCCCATATAATCGAGGCGCTTAGACATGTTGTACGCCTCAACGTTTCCGTATTGGGCTTGGGTATCGCTGACTCTCGCTTGAGCATCTGGTAGAAAGTCTTGCCAAGTGGGGGTGGAAACAGGAGGATTCGGCTCAGACCAGAGCGAGTTCCACCAATTGCCTATGCCGCCCGTGATTGTCGGAATTTGCGAAGCCATTCCATAGGCTCCAGTTACCGTCGCGAGATTCTGTCCGATCTGAGCGTTCGCTGAGCCTGGCGTGTAAAGCCCGTTTCTTTGCATGAACGTCCTGGTTGCCTCCAGCGAATCCGCGTCTTGGTTGAGTTCGGGCATCCCGAGGAAGTCGCCAGCAGAGTTGAGACCCCACTGAGCAAGACCAACCGTTCCTCTGATGAATGAATCCTCAAACGAAGCCAGTTGTGCGTTCGCAGCACCAACGCACCTTCCATCCGGGTCGAAGTGGTTGATGGGGTCGCCGCCGCAGTAGCTCCAGTAGCTTGGGTCCTGGCTGTTCCACACCGGATCAGGCGATAGCCACATTCCGGCGACGGGGTCGTAAAAGCGCTTCCCGATATAGATGTAACCGGTTACGTCGGCCCACTTGCCGCGCCACGCCGCGCTTTGCGCATAACTTCCCCCGTGGCCCAGCGGCAGCGGGCGGTAGCCGGGCACAGCGCCGTAACCAGTCGGACGCGCCGCAGTCCAGGTCACACTGCCGTGTTCCGGGTCACAAGTTCCGAGCACGTTGCCGCGTGCGTCGTTGATCGTCGGAGCAAAGTATCCGACCCCTGTGGCCACTGCTTCCAAGCCGCCCGCTCCATTCATCCCCCCATAGCGGCCATTCAAATCGGGGCCGCACAGTTTCCAGGTCATCTGGCCGGGCATGCCGTCCTGTCCGCTGGGGCCGATGTTCACTCCCATGTCCAGGAAGGGTACTTGCGGGTCATAGACGAACTGGTTGGTTTGAGCCAGGATCACAAGCCGATAATCCCCCCAAAGGGTGTACAGGAGCCGATCCAGCCCGTCGTAGTATCCAAACCACACGAAGCCGTCGTCCCCGCCCTCCGCATTGACGATCAGTTGCGTAAGCCGCTGCTTTTGGTCCCACCAAAGCGCCTCGTCGCGGCAGATCGAACCGTCGGGATTGCTCCAAATGCGCTGGGTGATGTTGCCGGCACCGTCCCGGTAGACGTGATCGGCTTGCCGCGCCAGGTTGTTCGTAAACCAGACGCTCGCATTGGTAGTGAAGAGGCCGCTCGGATGCAGGGCACTCACCGTCAACTGGTGCGCTCCCGCTGTGAGCTCCATCGTGGTGGACCACCGATTAGTCCAGGCGTAGTCCGGTGTGGTATTGATGCTGACCGGAAGGGAATGACCGTCCAAAAACGCAGAGACCGTCGCCTGCCCGTTAAGCCGCCCATAAGCGGACTGGCGCGAGACCGTGTTGGTTTCGGTGTTGATGTGGCCAAGCGGACTGATGCCGCCGCTCCAGCCGGCTGATCCCGGCGTTCCGGCGGAAGTGAGCAGGCCCAGGCCGCCGCTTGCCCCGCTGTCATAAGCGAAGTCATTGGTCCAGCAGTGGGTCGCGTCCAAGTTCATCTGCTCGGTGGTCAGACGGCGGCTGAGCGGAGCGTAGGAATAGCTGCGCTGATCCGTGAAATCCGTCCGCGCCAGCGTGTGCGTGTTAAGCAGTCCATCGCCAGTCCATGTCAGGGTCTCGGCAAGGTTCTGCTGAGCATTGACCGTGGTGCTGACCGTCAAGGGCCTGCCCGCGCCGTCGCGGGCAGTGACGGTGGTGGCACGGTTGCCCACCGAGCGGTTGTCCAGTAGCCCGCCGTCGCTGTATGCGTAACTGGCGCTGCCGGCCGAGGTGGATACTGAGCCGAGCAAACCGTCCGCCCTCCAACCGTAACCATAGTTCATCGTCGCGCCTTGCATACCGAGCGAGAGTAGTGTGCGTCGGCCAGCCACGTCCCAGCCCTGGTTGGCGCTGGAGAAGGCTGCCCCGTCCACACTCACGGTCTCGGAGGTCATCTGCGCGTAAGCGTCAAAGCTGCGCGCCACGACAATCGGCCCCGGCCCGTAGGTGATGCCGAAGTTCTCTTCCGTGATATTGGTGGCCAAGCCACGCACATCATACCCCCAACTGGTGACCATCGGGCCGATGTCATCCACTTGGCGTGACGCATTGGTCAGCCGCAGCCAATCGTCGTAAAGGAAGGTGCTGATCACTCCCGCCCCGTCGGTCTTGGTTTGCTCCAGACCCACAGCAGCCGCGCCGCTGGGGTAATATGAATACGAATTGCTTTGGGTCACGTAACCATTAGCACTGACCCAATCCTGCAACTCCTGTCCGGCATTGTTATACGTGGCGCTCCAGAGCAAGCCGCCCGGCATGAGCCGGCTGGTCGGGTCGTTGGCCGCATCATAAGCAAACGTCGTTAGGGCACCGTCGCGGTCGGTTTTGGAGATCATGCGATTCAGCCCATCGAACGTGTAATCTACCTTGGTCCAAACCGTGGGCGTGCCGCTGGAATCGTGCTCCTCGTGGATGAGGTTCCCGGTCAAGTCATATTGGTTGAGCGTGAACTCGCTCCCGCCCGCCGAAGGATACTTGATGGTCAGGAGCTTGCGCCCGTCGTTGTCGGTGAAGGTGGTGGTAACGACTGCTTCTGGGCCGGAACCCTCGGTGACTGTGACGCTGTGATGGTCGGCGGAATAGGCATAGCTGGTGACGCGCAGCGGCGTGGGGGCGCCCGCAGCGAAAGTCTGCACGCTCAGCACCCGGCCAAGCATGTCACTGGTGGTGACGGTCTTTTCTCCGAGCGCATCCGAGACGGTTAACACGCGGTTGGCGGCGTCATAAGTCTGGGTGGTTACCTGCTGGAGGATGTTCGTGACATACACGCCGCAGCCAGGCAACCCCCCGCAGTTCTCCGTCACCGTCGTGGTCGCCGGCCCGGCGGACACTTTCAGCCGGTCGAGACCATCAAAGGAACTGGTGAACACGTTGAAAGCGGCGTCCACGCGCTGAACGGCATTGCCACGCCGGTCGAGTGTAGTCGAGTTGGTGGCCAGGGGCACGCCCGCAGCGGAGTAGAAAACGCGGGTGGTCGTCAGGTTGGCATCGTTGTAGGTGGTTTGCCAATACGCGCCGTTACGCTGAATCTCCTGCCGCACGCGGCCATCCAGGTAATAGCGCCAGCCGTTGGTCGAGCCGTCCGCATTGGCGCGCGATTCGGGCTTGCCGGTGGTGGTGTATCCGGTGTCAGTGACGCCGCCCAGGGCATTGGTGTGGAAGCGTTCCAACCCGCCCGGCTCATAACCAAAACCTTCGGTCGTCAGGATTGAACCGTTGGTTTCGATGACGCTGCGGCTCACCAGACGGTTTAGCGAATCCCACGTGTTCGTGGTGATGACACCGCGCGGGTTGACCGACCAGGTGAGATTACCCAAAACATCGTGCATGTAGAAGGTTTGGGCGTAGAGATTGTAACCGGCAGGGGCCTGCACGCCGGTGCCGTTCGGGTTGGCCTCGGCGTGCCAGTGGATTTCGGTGCTGAGCCTGCCGGCCCCGTCGTAATCGAACCAGACATAATCATCGGGGTTGTAAGCCGGGCCGTCCTGCCACGCCAACTCGCCGTTCTCATTGTAGTAATTGAAGTTCAGGGAGAGCGTGACGCCGTTTTCATCCACGCTCTCCTGCTCGGTGAGCCTGTCCATTGCGTCATACTCCCGGTAGGTCAGGGCACCCAAGCTGTCCACCTGGTCCACCATCTGACCGCGCTCGTTGTAGAAGAAGGTGTTGGTAATGGCCGGGTCGCTCGTGCCGGTGTAACGCACCGTTTGAGTTGGGAACCCGTGTCCATCGTAGGCCACATCCGTGGTGGCGGCGTCGGGCGAGCCGTAGGCTCGGATGCTGCGCAGAGCCAGGCCGCACGCCAGATTGGTTTGGGTGGTGCTGCCCAGCACCGTGGTGTTCGTCACGCTGCCATAGACGATGTAATTGGTGCTGACCGGCGTTGCGCCCGCGTAGCGGATGATTTGCTGGGGTTGGAAGGTGAAGGTGGGGTCATAGACAAACACGGTGCTGTTCCCTGCCGGGTCGGTGATTTGCAACGGCAAACAATTGGCATTATAGACGGCGCTGTTGGTCGCCGTCTGAGTTGGAATGCCATCACCGGTCAAATCTCCGGTCACAATGCTGTTGGTCACATTCCCGTTTGAGTCATAGAAGAACTGCGTGGTCAGGCCGCGTTTGTCCGTTCGCAGCGCGACGCTGCGCGGATAGCCGGGCGCGGTCGCATTATCGGCATACCAGGTCTGCTGAATGGTCTGGCTGAGCGGGTCGGTGACCAGCGTGATAAGGCCGTTGGTATAGTCGAAGCGGTTGGTGTTGTTGTTGCCGTCAATCACCAGCGTGTAGCCGCTGATCGTGTTCGTGTAGGAATTGGTGAGGTTGAAATTGTTCGCATAGACGAAGCTGGCCGTGCGCACCGGCGTCAGGTCCGCCCCCGCCGTGGACAACTGGTTCGTCACCCGGTGTTGAGCGTCGTAGGCATTGATCAAGGCGCGGCCATCCGGCTTGTCTTCCTCGATGATCAGGTGAGTCGAATACGGCTGCTGGGTCACGACGGAATTGTTCGTGACTGCCTGCGTGCCGTGCTGGTACACGTACTCGCGGGTGGATTCGTCCGGCAGCGTTACAGTCACCAAGTCCCCGAACCCGTCATATTCATACTCCAACCGCCGCCCATCACCGCTGTAAGCCTCAATGATGTGGCCGTAAATATCGAAATAGAACCCGAGGTAATTGCCGTTGCTGCACTGAATCCGCCGCACCTGGCCAAAATCGGGCTGAGACGAGTCGGTTCCGTATGCAAAGGTGTAAAAGTTGCCGCGGCTGTCGGTCCATTGTTGCAGGTAGGGCCGGGTCTGGTTCAGGGCGCCGCTGTTGAAACTCATCACCTGGAACACCCGCACACTGCCGTCCGCGCCGTAGAGCGTGTAATTGGTCGTCGAGCCGTTCACGACGCTCTGGACCAGCCGGTCCCGCAGGCGGTTGACCAGGCCCCCCACCCCCGCCGTGGTGTTGTTGTCCAGTTGGGGGTTGGCGGCGGGTGTCGGCAGCCAGACGGTTGCATTCGTCGCAGTGCGCACATAAGCCAGCACCGCGCCGTCCATGTCCGCCGCGTAAATGTTCGTGCCGCCCTGGCTCACGCTCAAATAGGGCATGATGCTCAGCTTCCAGCCGGGACCGAACTGATTGTCGGCCTGATTCAGGCTCGAATAATTGCGGCGCAAGGAGAGCGGCATCGGCCCCGCCAACGCCAGGTCCGTTTCGTCCACAAAGAACTCGCCCGTGACGCTGTGGACCGGGTCGGCCAGTTTGCTCAGGGCCTGGGCGCCCGCGTCGGTGAGCCAGCTCAAAAACCCTTGCTGTTCGCTGGCCTGGGAGCTTTGGGCAAACGCTTGATTGGGGTTGTTTTGCGGCGCGAGCCCCAGCAACCCACCCGCGTTGGCGGCCCAGGCGGCGCTGACCGGGTCAATCACATAGTTCTGAATCTGATTGTCGGTGGACGAGACTTGCCAAGGGGCCACTTGCGCCGGCACCAGCGCCGCCCCAGGCGCGGCATTGGGCAGCAGGCTTAAGGAAAGATCGTCGGTGCTGCTCAAGTTCCAATTGACCGTGGCGGGCGGGGCAATGGTCCCGTCCGGCAGATTTACGGCAAACCCGCCGTTCAAGCCGCCCGGCGTGATCAACGCCAGCCACTCGCCCCAACTCAACACCAGGGCCGCCATGCCTTTGTAAGCCGAGTTGGTGATCGGACCCGGCGTGATGTAAGCCGTCACATAAGCGCCATCCGCCGCGTTCTGGAATGCGCTCACCACCTCTTGCCATAAAGCCGGGTCGTACGACTGGAGCGCGTTGCCTTGATACATCGTCTGGCCCTGGGCGGCATAATTGTTTACATTCAGTGGAACGATGCCGCTGCCCTGCGTGCCGGCCAGTTGCAACATGCGCACCGTGGAGAGCGCGTTGGTCTGCTGGTAATACCGGTTGAGCACCTGGTGTTCCTCGGCGGACGCATTGGCAATGGCCATCAGGTTGCAGTTCTGGCTTTCCATCTCGTAAGTCCACCCGGAATCAGGCCGCAAGGTGCCATTGCCCACGGCGGCCACATCGTAGAAGAACATATCCACGTTGGGCAGCACCGGGTCCACCGCTCCGCCCGCCAGATTGCCGGCGCTGTCCCGATTCGGGCTGATCTTGGACAGGCCCGCTGCAAAGGATGAAAGCCGGTTGATCTTGTGCAGGTTGCGGTTGAACGCATCGAATTGGCTCTCCTTCTCGTAATAGGACATGCCGCACAAATACATGGTCGTGCCCTGATAGACATCGGCCGAGATGCTGTTGGTCAGGCTCGGGTTGGCTTGCAGGGCGCTTTCCATCTGCCACAGATCCGTCGCCCACACGTTGAGCATGTCGCGTGTCACCTGGCCGTAGTTGAGGCAGAGCGCCGCCACATCCCCCTTGCGCAATGGCCGTTCGAGGATGATTTGCCGCGCCGCCCCAAACTCCAGGAAGGACAGTGTCGGGTCAATGGCGTACGAGGGCGCCAGCGCGCGGTGGCGCAGCAGCTTGAAACGCACCGTCAGTTGATCGTCGAACTGGTCCAGGTTCATCGAAAGCACCTGCCGGAACGTGGGGTCGCTGCTTCCGAAAGAACCCTGGCTGGTGATGTTGGTGCGATATGGCGCGAGCACCAGGCTCAACTGGATGAAGCTAGGGCTGCTGTTGCTCTGAGTCAGATAGAACTTGCGGTTGTGCAAGTCCGCCAGCCGCAGGTCGCCGGTCTGAATGTCCTTGGTCGGATCGGTCACGCTGTAAATCTCCACGCTTAGCGTGTCGAAGATGTTAGTCATGGTGGGATTGACGTTGGTAATGCCGCTAGCCGTGAGACTCTCGACCGCCGTGCTGGTGTTGGTCACCCAGGTCGGCGTCAGGAAATCCTGCCAGCGGGCGTAATAGTGCTGCCGGTTGACAATCTGCACGCCCAGGTCGTCCACCGAGACGCCGGGATGATTCTGCAAGAGGGTCTGCTGTAAGAAGGCGGGGAAGATGACCTGTGGCGTGTTGTCGCCGTCCACCGCCAGCAACAGCAGGTTGGTGGCGCCATAGACGTAATCCCGCACCCAGGGATAGGCGCTGCTGTAGTTGGTGGGCATGTAGTCGTACAGGTCCAGGCCCTCGTTGATTTCATAATCCTTCAGCCAAGGGAAGAGGTGCACCCAGTTGGTCCCGACATAAGCTGCAACCCACGGGTAATTGACCGCAATCATCGTGTTGGTCGTGTAAAGCTGTCCCGCTTCGCTGAACCCGCCCTGCACCTGGAACTTGAGCATCCGGCTCAGGCGCGCGTCCAGAATCTGCATCCCGTTATGGGGCGGAAAGACATAGCAAGCGGGCACCCCGGCCTGCCGCAACAGGTAAATGAGCAAGGCGCATTGCTCGGTGGGCGAACCCTGCTTCTCCAGGAATGTTCCCAAGGCCCCGCGGCTGACGCCCCCCAGGTTGATGGAGTCCTCCGCCACGTTGCCGTTGTCGTTGTAGTCCATCGCGTCGGTCAGGTCGATCTGGTTCAACACATAATTGGCCAGCGCGATGGGGTCGTTGCCCATGTCGCTGACAAACTGGTCGAGGATGGGATGGCGGCGCAACTCCGGGCTGTCGTCCAGGTTGGTGCAGGCCGAGGGGGCCAACCCCACCGCGTTGGTGACCGGCGGCGTGTTGGTCAGCAGTTCGTCCAGGGTCATGCCCGCGTAAAAGGGCGGCAGCGGGCTGCCGTCAAAGTGCGGCTGGTCGATGAACACCGAACGCCAGGCGGGCTGTTGCTCGAACTCCAGGGTGTACAGCAACGAGGGCGCGGCCCCGCCGCTGCTGGTGATTGCCATCGCATTGCTCCCCGCAGCCGGATACCCAGTGGCTCCCACCAGATAATAATAGTTGGTGGCCTGGGCGCTCGCGCTGTGATTCAACACATAGGCGCCGTACGAAGCGGCGCCCCAAGTCAAGCTCGGCGAGTCGGAGAGCGTCGTGGTCAGTCCGTAGGCGTTGGTAGTCACTTGGAACCCGTTGGTCGTGTAAGCGTTCCACGAATTGGTGCTGTCGAAGTTCGGGGGATAGACGTTAATCGTGCCGACGACGGCATAGTTGCTGCGGGCAAAAACCGTGATCGTCACCGGCAGCACCGACAACAGGTCGCCAGCATAGATCCCGAACCGGTAATCCTGGTTGAGATACAGCGGCGTTCCCCCTACCCGCTCCCCAAAGGCGACGATGGGATTGTTGAACGCAATCCGGTTGGCCGCGTTGGTCTGGGACAGGCTGTTGGTCGCGTCGTAGTGATACAACAGGCTGTTGGTCCAGGACGAGAGGCCGGGATACAGCGCCGCACAGTCGCCCGAAACATTATCATACAGTGTGCCGGTTTCGTAATCCAGCGGCACCACGATTGACCAGTAGGTCGGGTCGCTGCCCGAACCGCGCCAATAACGCCCGGCGGGTGAGGCAACGGAGTTGGTGGTCGAACTGATCGGCAGCAGCGTGACCACCGCCTGAGCATTGGCGCCCAGGAAGTAATCAGCGTTGCTGGACAGGGTCAGGACCACCGTCTGTGCGGCACTTGGGTTGGCGACGGCTGTCACCGGCAGATTCGTGCTGGTTTGGTTAGTCGCGAAGGTGACAGCGGCCGGCAGGGCGATATATCCCGAGCCTGCTTGGGCCGTGCCGTTCACCACATAATTGACGGTCAGAGACTGGCCCGCCCCCCCTGTCCGGGTGAGAGTGAACTGGCCTGGAGTGTTCGTCCCCAACGCATAGACGGCACTGGCGGTGACATTGATGCTCGGCACGTCGTCGAGCAGCCCAAGGGTGGCGCTGCTGTTGGCGCCTACCGTGTAGGTCGCACCGCTTTGCAACGTCAGGGTGAGTTGCTTGGTCCCCACGACATTGGTGTGATACACAGGGGTAATCGGAACCAGAACGAAATCCTGTCCGGCGGGGATCACAGCGCTGTTGGTTAAGGTGGGGGTGAAATCCACCCCGTTGGATGCGGTGCCGCTAATGGCATAATAAATGGTTTCCGCCGGCCCGTTGGTGAAGTAAGTGTCCTGATAAATGAGGAAGGCGGACACGCTCTCCCCATCGGTGGCCGTGCTGTTGGTGGTGACGATTTCCACTGTCGGAAAATCATAAAACCCGCCATACTCGTAGGCACCAATGTCAGACCGGCCTATCCTCACATATCCACGTTGATCAAAAAACGGGGCGGCGGTGTCGTCCCCGGCGTTGATGGCAGGGCTATTGGAGGCCAAGGCACAGGTGGGCGTGAAGCCGCCGTTGTACGCAAGAGACGACAGCTTGGGGTCGGTATTGTTGGTGCTGCTCGACCCGTTCAGGGTGATGCTCGTGTCCGAACTGATGTTGTTCCCGTAGTCGGTAATCGTGCCGTAGCCGTTCCCATCATTATGCTTGTAGGCCAGGATCGAGTTCTTGAGGCTGAACGTGCCGCTGCCATTGGCGATGTTGGCGCCCTGAGCTGCGCCAGGGCTGCTGGAACCGTTTCCGAAGACTCCGGTCCCGTCGCTTCCGGCCTGCCCGCCATAAACCGCACCCGTCGAGACCGTGCAGTTGGTCACCGTGGTGCTCGAACCATTGTAAATCCCGCCGCCGCCGCCAACCCCGCCGTTGCCGCCGTTGCCGCCATACAGATAGCCATTCGCGCCCGCACCGCCGTTGCCCCCGGCGGCAGAGTCGCCATACGACGTGCAGTTGATCACCATGGTGTTCGATCCACTGTAAATTCCGCCGCCACCGCCAACCCCGCCATTGCCGCCATTGCCGCCTTCATTACCTCCATTCCCGCCAGCACCGCCGTTGCCCCCGGCGACAGAGTTGCCATACGTCGTGCAGTCGATCACCGTGCTGCTCGAACCATTGTAAAGCCCGCCGCCGCTGCCAACCCCGCCGTTGCCGCCATTGCCGCCGGTAACACCACCCCCCGCGCCAGCACCGCCGTTGCCCCCGGCGGCAAAGTTGCCATACGAAGTGCAATTGATCATCGTGCTGGCACCCACGTTGCAAATGCCGGCACCATAGCTGTTCCCGCCGTTTTTCCCATTTTGCCCTGTAGCCCCCAGCGTCCCGAACGTCGCCGGACTGTTGCCGCCTGTCCCAACATTGCTGAAAAAGGTGGAACTGACAATCGTGGACGAGCCCGACGCAAAGAGCCCAGCCCCAGAACCATCGGCCCCTTGGCCGCCGTCGCCGGCCTCACCGTTGTAACCATTTGGCCCCGTGGCGATCCCCGCGGCGCCGCCCGCCCCGCCGTTCCCACCTGTCGCGGCATTTGCCCCGATGACGCAGTTGGATGCCGACAGGCTGTTGGTGCTGTAAATTGCCCCGCCGTAAGCCGCCCCGCCCGCTCCGCCGTCGCCCCCGCTGCCGCCCGTGTAATAGCCCGTGCCCCCGGCACCGCCGTTCCCACCCGCCCCGCCCACCGCGCTGTTGTATTCAAATACGCAGTTGGTCAGGCCAGCGCTGCCGGCATTGTAAATCGCTCCGCCCCCCACGCTCCCGCCCGCCCCGCCACCGGAGCCGTTGCCTGCATTATTGCCGCCGCTGCCGGTGCTTCCAGCCGCCCCGGCAGTGCCCCGGGCCGTGTTGTTCGTAAACGTGCAGTAGTTCGCCGTGAGCGTGCCGCCGTTGTAGATCGCGCCTCCGTAGCCGGTCGTTTTCCCGTTGGCGAGCGTCAGATTCACCAGCGTCAGGCTCACGCCGCTGTTGACCACAAAAAGCTGCACACTGCTCTGGCCGCTGATCGTCACCGAATACCCCGTCGCATTCAGAACGGTATTGGTCGAAATAGTTTTGGTTCCCGTGATGTTAATCACGCCATTGCAGGCGAACGTGACAGTGCCGCCGCCGCTCAAGGCGCTGTTCAAGGCCGCCTCGGTGGCGCTGGTCACGACACCGCCGCCGTGCGTCATGGCGGGCAGAAAGAGGGCTGTGGCTAATACCGCTGCTGCCCACGCAAGGCCAATGGGATTTCTTCCGAACCGATGGTTGGTTTGCCGCTTCATAAAGCTTAGTTGGATTGAGGGTTGAGGTTGGCTACTGGAGCACCGCGTTGTTGGTTGGGCTGTCAATGGTGATTGACAGCGCCCCCAATGATGGGTCGTTCGGGTTGGCTAATTGGAAATCCCAAACCCCGCTGTAATTCGTCCCAATGGCCGCCTTGAAGAACATTGAGGCGTATTCGCTTCCGTCAACCCAGAAACTCGTCTGGCCGGGTTGGTTGGTCGTCAGCATCTGCCACGGATTATTGGGGTCGTCCTCCAGCACCGGCCGCCAATACAGTTCGTACAGCGCGTTCGTCACGCCATTCGTTATTCCGATCTGAAACTGGTTCGTGCCCAGCGAGGTGATGCTTAAAACCGGCTGCGGCACCGATTGCGCCAGCACCGTCAGGAGTGAAACACCGATGGCCGCTCCTGCGGCGGCAATGGCGTACAGGAGCGTACGTTGCGAGTAATGCGAGTAATTTTTCATGGGAGTTCTCTGTTCCGTATCTTTTACCGTGTCAGGCGCCGGCTTGCAAAAAGCGGCTGCCTTCGCCAAATATTGTTGTCTCCGCGTATTCATTTGGTTTCCGTTCCTTTGTTGGTTGGTTTCTTGTTGGCCGTGTAACTCTGAAATTCGATTGCCTTATTCCGCTAATTCTATTCGCTACTGTTATGGCATTCTTCACTCTCGCTCAGGAGCCCTTATAGCTTTCGGGCACCACCGCGCAAGTCCTCAATCGTTACGTTCATGTGCCAATCAGTTTTCCTTTCACAATCCGGCTCCGGCCAAAGAATGGCCCACGGAATCCTGCCGACCTTTCGACAGGGCCAAAAACTTTTCGTGCGCCGCAACTGTTATGAGGCCCGCCCGAAATAAAGCAAGCAGAAATAACACATATATCGGGTTTCGCGGCCA
Organism: Verrucomicrobiota bacterium; assembly: GCA_050011195.1. Classification (GTDB taxonomy): domain Bacteria; phylum Verrucomicrobiota; class Verrucomicrobiia; order Limisphaerales; family UBA8199; genus PALSA-1440. The sequence continues at coordinate 15,970 of JBEKJO010000092.1, forward strand.
AGCCATTCCTGTTTCGGTGAAAGGCTGTGGCGCTTTCCTATCGTCGAACAGTTGGCCAGAACATCCGCGCTCGCCGCAAGCAGGCTCGGTTGAGCCAGGAGAAATTGGCCGAAAAGGCGGAACTAAGCTACAAATACTTGGGTGAGGTGGAACGCGGCTGTGTGAACGTCTCGCTAGATTCCTTGATGCGAATTGCCAGAGCCCTTGGTGTGCGTCTCGGGGATTTGATCGGCGCGCTTTAAGCGCAACCGCGAGCAAGTGGGTGCGTGGCGGTAACAGCGTTCGCTCTCGGGGAATTTGGCGAGCGGAGAAAGAGGGGGAATCACTCCCGGCAGCGCGTTGGCCAGGCAGGCGCAGGCAACTCCCGCTGCGGCATTCTCTCATGTTTCTGATTAGCGCAACTATTTGTCCTTCCAACATATTAACTTTTCCAAAATCCGCCCGGAAATGGCAAGCACAGAATCGCAGAAAAATACCAACTGGTGGTTGGTAGCTCCGCTAGCGTCTTCTGCTTCGATTCCAAGCTGTGCATGTGTCCTCGCGCAGAATCTATCGGCTTTTGGGCGAAGCCGTCCGCGCCGAACGAAAGAAGGCTCGTTTCAGCCAGGAAGAATTGGCTGAAAAGGCCGACCTGACGCGGAATTATATTGGCGACATTGAACGGGCGGAGAAAAAGATCACGCTCGAAACCCTCGCCAAGATTGCCAAGGCTCTGAAATGTCGCGTCCGGGACCTGGTTTGGGATGTATGACTTGTTCACTCGCGATTCTCCGGGAGTTGCGCTGACCGTCTTAACGTTCTCAGAACGGACATTACCTGCGGATTGCATGTATCCTCGTCGTATTCACAGGGGATAATTTCAACGCGCTCGACAGGCTGCGCCGGCCTGGCGTTCGCCACCTTGTCGGCGGCGGCGCAGCATTCGGCGAAAGAGTCGAATGGTTCGAGCACCGCGTTTTCGATCCTGCCGTCGTGGCCGCGTCCAATAAATGTAAATCCAAACTTCACAACTTTCATGCGGAGCAAGAGCCGTTGGAGGATGCTCCGGCGTATCAAGTGCATCTTCCGGCGCCTTGCTTCGTTGACCGTCATGGGGCGAGATTACGGCGGTTGCGCCGTATCAGTCAACACTCGTTTTTGCGACAAATTATGAGTGCTCAAATCCAAAGCTCGCTCGTCCTGGCTCAAGCAGTTGGGTGACAACATTCGCCGGGAGCGCACTGGCAAACGCATGGCTCAGCAGCGGCTTGCGGAACTGGCGGACTTGAACATCCGCAGCGTCCAGCGAATCGAAGCGGGAGAAATCGCGGTGCTGTTCAGTACGATGGTGCGCATCAGGAAAGCTCTGGATTGTCCTTGGGAGCGACTCGTACCGAAGGAGCAGAAGTAGCCAGCAACATTCTGAGCAGTTCCGTTTAGTGATTGCTCGCGTCCATCCCCTCTCGCGAGCAATCACGGTGGGCCGCGCGGCCCCAGAGCGCAGAAGCAACCTGATCCGCTCCCGGACGCCTGACCGCGCGCAACGGCAACAAAAGTTCCGATAGCCTGCCGCCGAAGCCAGCAACCGACACCCTAAAAGCAAAAGGAGCCATTTCCTCCAACTGCCAACTAAGCCGATTTCGCCCAGTCGAGCACGACACGCCCCGGTGCAATTGGCAGAGCCTCATTGCCTCACCGCGTTGGTCACTTTTTCGGTTTGCTGCTGCATCCGCTGAATTTCCGTCCGTTTGCGCGGGCTGGCGAAGAAGACGCAACCGTCCTTGTGGTCACCATCGGGGATCATGTTCGCTCCGATGGCATCCCGGATGATGAAGACAAAACCGGGGCCGGATGAGCCGTCGCCGGTGACTTGAACAACCTGCATCGAAGCGCCGGCGATGGCCATTTGGCGGAATGCCTCCTGATTGTCGGTGATCACCCGTTCCTCGGCGGCGATCCTGGCAGCGATGCTGTCCGCGTAGTAGTATCTGAACTTGGTGTAGATGAAGGTGGTTGCCAGAATGGAAAGCGCCAAGCCGGCTGAAAGGCCGCTCAAAACGGCCATCTTCCAAATGCGCCCCGGCCAGAGTTCCTTGGCCTGGCTCGCCGCGTCTCGAAGCTGGTCCAGAGTGGGGATCACCTTCCGCGCCAATTCCTCGGACCGGCGGACAAAGGGCGCAATGACATCGCCGTGGATGGTGGTTTCCAGCGCCTCCTTGATCCCCGAAACAATGGCCTGGGTGTCGATCTCGGTGCCGATGTGCTTCAAGAGCGCCTCAAAGCGGTCAGTGGTTTGGTCGCACTTGGCTTGCGTCATTCGGCAAAGCTCCTGGGTCCTGCCCGCCAGGTTGGCGATATTGAGATTCCGCTTGTCCATGCCCTGGGCGAGCAGATTGAGTTCGTCACGGAGCTTGGTCAGGGCGGTCAGCGCGCTTTGATTGGCGGCAACGACCGCCTGCGGCACGCGCTCCAAATAGAGCGCGTAAACATCCAGCACCAGACAAAGCTGGGTGAAGAATTCGCCGCTGTCGCCGTCGGCGAAACGATGATAGACCTGCCGGGCCAGCTCCCGCTTTTCGGCGGGATAGCTGGCCAGCAGTTGCTCGAATATCTCCGGTGGCAGCATGGCGGCTCGGGTCAGCTCTGGGAGCCAGGGAGAACAACCCTCGCGCCGCGTACGGCTGCGGGCGGATGCCCCTGGCCCGCAACTTGAGCGACTCGACCCGACGCGCCAGCAAATCCCCGCGCTTGGCCCGCGCCCGCTCGAATAACAAGCGACTGGCCCGGTCTGGCCTGGAATCATCCCCGACCAGTTGCGGCAATGGCAGCATAGAACCGGTGAGACTGTCCCAACACTCGGCCCCGCCCTCCTCCTCCCGCCACTCCTCGATGGACTCGCCCAACATATCCCTGGAGACCAACACCACGACCGCCCGCCAGCAAACCCCCGCCGCCCCGTATTGGCCCCCGTCCAACTCCTGCCCATTGCGCCAGGCGACCACCGCCGCCGCCCCAGCCCCGACCGCCTCAGAGACAGACGTATCCGACATGGCACGCCCGTCTTTGGCCGTGCTGGCTTGCAGCTTGCCCGCTTGCCGCTGGGCCATTGCCAAGACTTGCTGGCCTTGACATTCCAACAGCAGCGGACCCGCTGGCATGGCACGCGATGCCAACGCAACCGAGACGGGCACACAGTCCAACCACTCATCCGAAACATGCACCGCCCCGACCCGCGCCCGTGCCCCCGCCTCAGTCTCGATTTTGAACGCTGGCAAGGGTGAAACATCCGCCCAGACGTGAACGGATGGAGACTGCAACTGACCTATGATTTTGTGATTTTGCATACTTTGTCCTAAACTCCGGCCCCGCTCTGCTGGCACGATGCCAGCAGAAACAATCGTTGCCGACGGACGCCCTAATAAGCTCCCGTACGCGCGACCCACAACCTACACACACGCGCTTTTTTATTGGGTGCGACCGTGAGAAGCCCGCATGAATAAAGGCTCAAACCCACCCCCAAAAAATGGGGTATAAGACCCCAAGGGGGGTAGAAAACCCCAAAAAAATCGCCGGAATTCAACAGTGGCACGTGAGGACCTGAACAAGCACGAGATCGGGCGCCCGGCGTTCCCGTCAGCTCCCCTCGCAATGCCCTCTCATGACCGTCGGGCGTCCCGGGCGAAACGGCGGGGCGCGGTTTCGTTGTGGGAGCGGATATGGAAGATATAGGAGCGCGGGGCTGTTTTCTGCTGTTAGTGCTGTCAGTGACTAACAGCAGGCTGAAACGGGGGGCTGAATGATGCAAGTCATTGATATTACTCTCTTTAGAAAAGAGAGAAAAAGTACTGCTGTTAGTGCTGTGAGTGCTGTCAGTAAAAATGGACCCTCGTAGCGAGAGCCGGTCGCCGAGAGGAAGTCTTTATGTCGAGGGGAGGCGAATCGTTCGATTCGATATATAGGGATACCTTTTTTTACTCACAGCACTCACAGCACTGACAGCAGTGCTTCGCAAGCTTCTGATGATAAAGGAGTTAAGCCGGTAGAGGTCTGCTGTTAGTGGCTAACAGCACTAACAGCAGACCTGGAAGGAAATCCGGAGGCCGAAAAGTGAAACCGAGGCAGCCCGGCTCGCGGGGGCCGAGGCTGACAATAATCAAGATGCAGATTAGGGCACGGGAGCGACGGCGTGGATTTTTGAATTTTGAATTTCGACTGGACGTCCGACGGGAAGAGCAAACTGCAATTACAGGATGAAAAGCCCCCGACGGTCGTGCCAATACAGATGCGCGAGGCGGGGCTGCTGCGGGCGGGGCGCGAGACGCTGCGGCTGGTATTCGACGCCAATGACGAGCTGCCGGACGTGCTGCTGCGGGAACTCCTGCCGCCCGGACGCTACGTGCGGCTGCAGCCGCACCTGGCCCGGCCATTGGCGCTGGACGCCGCCGGCCCGGCGGCGCTCGAAGAGTTGAAAGCGGCCGGAGCGGCGGCGGTCTTTGAGTACTCGCGGGAACTCGATGCGTTCCTGGAAAGCGTTTAGTATTGAATGTTTCGTTTTGAGTTTTCGGCGCTGAAAAACTGACCAGCGGCACGGTCCCTTTGGCGCAACTGCCGTCCAGCGTGGTCACCACGGGGAGCGTCTGGACGGCGTGTTCTTACACGACGAACGGTGGGAACTGCGTCTATATTGAGTCACTACCCACGGGCAAGAGGTTCTACCGGCTGAAGCAGCAGTAAAGTTGGCAGAGCATAGCCGGGGTGAATTATTCCCCGGAGCGTTGCACAAATCTGGCAGCATGGGGGCCGTTCACGCCGCTACTCCCCGGCATTCCCGGCCAACCCGGCCCGACGCGCTGCACCGACACCAAGGCTGCTGGTGCCTCGCCGCTCTTCTATCGCGTGGGTGTGGGGAGCTGAGTTGCTCGGTTTCCTGTGCCATCCGGGCGTGTCGGTACCTGAAGCAAGACTCAAGCTGAGCAAGAATTGCAGCAAGCCGCTTCGCTTTTACAGGAACGGTTGGACTTGACCCGTTTTTGCGGCTTCGTTTTCACTTTACCTTCGGACATTTTATCATTTTGATTTCGCAATCAAAGCTAAAAACCGCCAACAATCAAAGGATCAAACGGCAAACCCCAAGCCGCACCCCGATGAATTGCTTTCCTGCAAAATTTCTGCACTGCTTAAAAGGCTGGAAGCCAGAGCGACCGCCGGCAGCGAGATAGCAAAAGAACATCTGAATTGGCTACGGTGGAAGGCTTCCCGCGAGCTTCAGGAAGAGATTAAGCAAAAAGCAATGGCCGGACAAAAAGGCTGGCCACGCCCAATTCGCACGTTGTTGGAAATGGCCGATTTCACGATTCCACTTTTGCTTTGGCTTGCGGAGCATCAAAGAGAAAACGTAAAGCAATATGCACGGGATCGCTGGGCGTGGCCCGGCTATTTCCATCTGCTAAAGCGGGAACAAAGGCGCTACCAGGCATTACTTCCGAAGTTCAACAAAACAGGAAAGGAAATTGTCGAAGCCAGCTCAATTGAACTTGGGACAAATCTCGGTTTGAAATTAAACGCCAATCTGACAAAAGGAGATTATCTGTTTCTCGTTGCGGCAGATTCAGTGCGGAACGTCGTTCAATGGGACGTTACCGAACACTGGCTCTGGTTAATGTCGCATCATCATGTCCCTGCCATAACAAAAGGCAAAAAATACTTCAGCGCATCGAAAAAATTTCTCTCTTCTTTGGGTGAATTTACGAAGGAAAACTGGCCGAAGTGGAAACCAGTTTTTGATACATACCTGACTGTCAATTATGCGCCGCCAGAAATAAAATTCGCGGCGTTGCCCGCCGATTTCCAAACGACTTTATACATCGCTTATCTCACCGGCACGGAGAGGCGATGGTTTGAAAATTTCCGCAAGTCGAATCGCCTGACAGCGATTGAGGAAACGCAATGGCTGGCGGATCTGCAAGCCAACGCAAAATTTTTCCATGTCTCCCCACCACTGCTATCAGTTGACCGGCCTGAAATCCGCGAAATTGTGAGCGATCAAAAAACTGAGCGCGGAAAGTGGAATAAACTCAAAGACGAAGTTCTAAAGCGGATTGAAAAACTTGCCCCTGTAGTCCCCAATCGGCTTTTACGTCTAGACGTTTCGTAGGCATTTACGTTCAGACGTAAATTGGGATTTTCGTAATGAAAGCGTTTTACCAGCCTGCCATATTTATCGTGTTCAGACTGGAAAACTGAATTGCGGAATTGAGAATTTAGAAACCGCCATAGTTCCAAAGTCGCGCAAGTGACGCCCTTCCGCGGGGATTTTCCAGTTGGAGCTGTGGTGGTTTTCTTTTTGTGCATATGACTAAGTGGGCGCGCCAGGTGCGACACGGCCTGGCGCTGGAACATTCCGAGCATGATCCGACGATCCGCTCGCTCGTGCCGAAAGAGTATTGGGTGCAGGTGCATGCGCATCCCGCGACCAATGGCCGAGTGGAATTGATCGGGGAATGGCTGGCGTTTCTGGCGGGCTGCGGCAAGGCGGACGATCCGCTGGGCAATCTTCTGCTGTGGCGGATGAAGTTCTTGGATCAGAGACCGGAGGCCGACGAGTACGCGGGAGTGATAAGCGGGAGTATATTTGGGTATTGGGAGAAGGATCTGGGGATTCGTCGTGACCAACCCATGTCGGACTTTTTGAAAAACATGTAGGAAGGAATACCATGATTCGAGCAGAGGACGTTAAACCGGAGCAGCGGCTGGCAGAGATGGCGGGGGAGGCGGAGCCGAGGATGCTGCAGGAGTTCCAGGCATTTTTGATCGAGCACGCGAAGGCGGCGGTGGCGGACGTGGCGGAGGGCGTGGCGGTGAATCAATTTTTCCGGGATTTGATTGACATGGAAAAGAGCGGGGCGCTGGGAAGGATGATGGACCTGCGGCGGATTCTGAAGGTGATCGAGAATCCGCATTTGACATTGAAGTTGAGCGCAGCGCAAGTCCAATGGGGCGTGGAAGACAAGTCGAAGGCGTGGCCGCACTTGATTTTGTGCCTGCTCCTGGGGCCGTTAATCGCCTTGATGCGGGAATGGAAACGGCATGGGGGCCAGGAATTGCTGGTGGACCGGAACGATCTGCTGGCGCAGATGCGGATGCGTCCGTATTATGTGCAGCCGACGGCCTCGGCGCGAAGACTGGGGAAATGCACGCACAATATTCGATTCAGCGGGAAGACGGCGGAAGCGGCGGTGCTGATTGATTTGGATTGGCACCCGTTGGGGCGACGGGAGGTGAGCGACGAGGAGTTTGAGGCGAGCCAGATGAGCAATGCGGAGAAGGGAGAGTTTTTTGCCCGCAGCGAATGGGTGGATCCGCGGCGGGGGGATTTGTTTGCACTGGTGGACATTTTGCAGGGGAAGGAAGAGGAAGGGGAGGGATGAGGATTCAGCCACATGACAAGGGAACGATGGATCAGAACTTTGCTATGAACCCGCACGGAGGTTCTAACGGTCCGTTCTGGCCGGCGTGCGTGGATGCGGACGCCGCGGCGCGGTTTCTGGGCTGGGTGAACAGCACGGCGATGCAAGGCGTGGATGACCGTGCGCGAAGGCGCGCCGCCGCCAACCCATCCTTGGCCGTGCCCACCGTCACCCGCGAACCCTGACGCCCCATGGAGACTTCTCCTTCCAAACCACGGCTCTGCTGGACTCGCCGGGAGTTGGTCGAGGCCACGGGCCTCAGTTACCGGTCAATTCAGAACCTGGAAGCGCGCGGCCTGCTCCGCCGATGTCTTGTGGGCGTCAACGTGGCCTGCTACACTGACACCAGTGTCCGAGCACTTTTTGGAGAGAAGACGGCTCCAGAAGAGGAGGCTGCGTGAGTACCCCGCAATCTGGCCCTAAAGTGAGCATGGACTTTATTCTGTGAAAAGCCCCTCGACTGGAACCGATTGAATGCAAACCCCGCGCCCTTCATCCGGCTCATGTGGATTTGCGGGGCCGGCGCGGGCAACAGCTCTAAATTCCCCGATTCCAGTTTTTTCCTTGCAGTGCAGGAGCGCGTGGCGCATACAGTCTTTGGGGCCGACGGTCAGGGTGCCGTGCACAAGTTCACTCGCTGCAAGCAGTGGCATAAACTTTGGCATAACCGATCTGGCTCACGTCGTAAGTAATTGAATGAAAGCTTGTTACGCATTTCGATTTAGAGATTGTAAATCGGCGCCGCGTAGGACAGAATGTCTGCCGTGAGCCAGAACCTTTTCGAGAGCAGTGACACCGCGCGGCACGCGAAGCCGCTGCGCTATGCCCGGTCGGCGCGACTGGACCAACCGCTTGAATTGGAGCTGGGCGGCCAGCTCGCCGGCGTCACCGTGGCCTACGAGACTTACGGCGAACTCAATGCCGCGCGGGACAACGCGGTTCTGGTGTGCCACGCCATCAGCGGCGACTCCCACGTCGCCCGGCATGACGAGCAAGATGATCCCGGTTGGTGGGATATTGCGGTGGGACCGGGCAAGGCGATTGACACCAACCGCTTCTTCGTCCTCTGCCCCAATTTGCTCGGCGGCTGCCGTGGCACCACCGGCCCCGGCAGCCTCAACCCCGCCACCGGCAAACCCTATGGCCGCGATTTCCCGCCCATCACGGTGGCCGACATGGTGGAAGTCCAGCGCCGGCTGCTGGACAAGCTTGGCATCAGCCAACTGCTCGCGGTCGTGGGCGGTTCGCTGGGCGGGCACCAGGCGCTGACCTGGGCGACTCAGCATCCGGACCGCGTGCGCGGGGTCCTTGCCCTGGCGACCTCTGCCCGGTTGACCAGCCAGGCGCTGGCGTTCGATGTGGTGGGCCGCAACGCCATCCTGCGCGACTCGCACTTTCACGGCGGCCAGTACTATGACCGCCCGCACGGCCCCGCCGTCGGCTTGGCCCTGGCGCGCATGATTGGGCACATCACCTATCTCTCGCGGGAAGCGATGACCGAGAAGTTCGATGCGGACCGGCTCAGCCCGCGGGATGTGGCCATCGAGTTTGAGAAGCGGTTTTCCGTCGGCTCCTACCTCGGCTATCAAGGCGCGAAGTTTGTCGAGCGGTTCGACGCCAACAGCTACCTGACGCTCTCGGTGGCCATGGACCTGTTTGACCTGGGCGGCACACCGCAGGAACTGACGGCGGCGTTTCGCAACGCGCGCGCCCGGTGGCTGGTCGTCAGCTTCTCCAGCGACTGGCTGTTTCCACCCGACCAGTCGCGCGACATCGTCAACGCGCTCATTGCCAACAACGCGCCGGTCAGTTATTGCAACGTGCAAAGCACCTGCGGCCACGATGCTTTCCTGCTGCCCAATGATTTGGCCGTTTATGGCGAGATGATGCGGGCGTTCCTCGACCAGCTCAGTCCCGCGCCCAATGCGCGCGCCACCGTGAAGGACGAGGCGCACGGCCCGACCAGTATTTTCCATCAGCACCGGCTCGATTATGAGCGCATTGCCGAACTGATCCCGCCGGGCGCCAGCGTGCTGGACCTCGGCTGCGGCTCCGGCACCTTGCTGGCGGGGTTGCGGGAGACCAATCATCGGCGCCTGGTCGGCGTCGAGCTGGATGAGCAGAAAATCCTCACCGGCATTGGCCGCGGCCTGGACGTCATCCAGGCCGATTTGAACCGGGGCCTCGGCGCCTTTGCCACCGGGGAGTTTGACTGCGTGGTGTTATCCCAAACCTTGCAGACGGTGCAGGACGTGGAGGGCGTCCTGACGGAGATGGCACGCATTGGCCGCACTTGCATCGTCAGCATTCCGAACTTCGGCTATCACCGGCTCAGGAGCATGTTGGCTGAAACAGGGCGCGCCCCGAAGTCCGCGGGCGTCCTGCACTACGAATGGTACAACACGCCCAACATCCGCTTCTTCACCATCGCCGACTTTGAGGACTTCTGCCGCCAGAAGAACCTCCGGGTGCATCGGCGAATCGCCCTCGACACTGAAGCGCGCACTGAAGTCTTCGAGCATCCGAACTTGAATGCCGACCTGGCCATTTTTGTGATCAGCCGCGCCTGATCGCGCTCCTATGCCGTCGGGCTCCGCGTCCTGTGGTGGTACTGGCAGGAATCTGCACGCATTCTGAGAGCGCGTGGGGGGGGGGCGAGGCTTCTCAACCGTCGCCATCCCAAACAATTCAGGCAATGAAAAAGGCGCAGTGGAAACTGCGCCTTTGAGATTCTTGCGGGTGCTTACTTCCGTCGGCGGATAAGGGTCCAAG
>JBEKJO010000093.1:0-24372 GCA_050011195.1 Verrucomicrobiota bacterium
TCGTGATCACCGAAGCAAAAAACCCGAACGAGGCGGGGCCTCAGAACGGCAAGGCATACCCAGACGCACCAGCGGTCCAAGGACTGACCTTGCCTTGCTGGTCTGAGGCCCCGCCTCGTTAGAGAGGCTTTTCGCCGCTCCTCTTCGATTGCCAGCGGCTCTTCTGGAAAATGCAATAATAATTTGGGCCTATGACTTGAAGCCTGCTCGACCAATGAGCCCGCCGGTTTTGGCTGCTCTTCGCTCGTGTGGCAGCGGTGCAGGCCTCATCTGAACGGCCAGTCGCTGGCGCAAGGCGAGGTTCTCGGCCATTGATTCCAACCGGGACCGGAACAATACCCGGGCAAAAGCAACTGCCATTGTCAGGGCGAGGCGAATCACGCTGCGAGCATTGCCAGCGGGCGGCCAATAGGCAAGGCAAACTCCTTCCCTGATAAGCCCGAAGGCCCACGGAACCAGCCACTACGGAATCATGTCGGGGGCCAGCAAACTCCACAGACGAATTATTTGACCTGACGAGCTGAGAAATCAAGGAAAAACCGCGAGATTTCCGGCGCGGGATTTCAAACCCGTTTCCCTGGCACCTCAGGTCCAGATGCCCGGAGCAGCGGACGCAGTCGCCCTGGCGCCTTGTTCGCACAAACCGAGGCCTGAACTACAAGTGGCGGCAAATTGGGCGAATTTTGACATGGCCCAAATGTGTATAAAGATGTCTCTAGATTGCATAGAACGCCGTTATGGACTGTGGCATTCTGAACAAGGATATAGGTGCTTGTGGGCCGTGTGTGGGTGGGTGAATCCGAACGGAGCGCAAGCAAGCTGAGAGTGTAAATGGAATCACGGTCAATTCTAAAACGAAGAAAAACACAAAGAGAAAGAGAAAGAGAAAGAAGTAATGAAAACGATAAATTATCTGACTCGGACGCTGATGTTCGCGACGGCGGCGTTAGTCGCAACTGCGATTAGCAGCCGGGCACAATTGGTGAATATGTCATTGGTGGATTATACTACCCTCACTGTGGCTCAGGTTGGCGGAACTGTTGGGGGCACAGAAATGCCAGACGCCTATCTTGGGATTTACGGGTTTTCGGGGTCGCAAGTGGTGAATGGATCAATTTCAGGTTTAGCTAATAACTTCGCAATCCAGAGCATTTGTCTCAGTCCATTGGGTGATTTGACGACTGGAACGTACCAATACAATTATGAAACCTTTGCCGCGGCGAATCCGGGAGCTAATCCAAGCGCGTGGCAATGGAACCAAAACAATTCAAATCCTCAATATTGGGGCATCCAGAATGCGAATTACCTTTGGCTGAAAAACAGCGCTGCGATCGAGCAAGCCGGCAATGCGACTGGCGCGGCTGCGTTGATGCTGGCGATGTATGATGCGCTGTATAACAGCACCGGGTATGGAACAGTCGGCACCGGCACCCCCACGAAGGGTTTTCTGCCGAACTTTGCTTCTACTGCCGAACAAAACGATTATACCGCCTATGTAAACAGTCTGACGGCTGCCGGCGTAGAGGCGAACTTGGCCAACGGTTATGTCTTCGTTCCAACAGACAATAATCCGGGCGGTCCGTCTGGCCAGTCGTTTATCATTTTGTCTCCGGGCGAGACGTTAAATGTTGTGCCGGAACCGACGACGATGATTGCGGGCGCGTTGCTACTGTTGCCATTTGGCGCCAGCACATTGCGCATTCTTCGCAAGAAGCACGCCTAGCAACAATCACAACTTTCTGCCCTTTGGCGGCAGAGACCTATTCTCGCGCAACAGGCCGGCGATCGTAGTCGGCCTGACTCGTTTTTGAGATGTGAATATCGTTTCTGCACGGCTTGCGCTGATATCAACATTGCTGTCAATTCTCCTGGTGCCGGCGCTGGCGAGAGGGGAACGTTGGGTGATTACACGCACCCTGCCAGCCGCAGCAACCAAGTTGCCGCCAATTGGCAGACTGCCCGCATCCACATCTCTGAATTTGGTCATCGGCCTGCCCTTGCGCAATCAGGCGGGTTTGACCGAGTTGCTGCGGCGCATTTATGATCCCGCCAGCCCCGCATTCCGTCAATATCTTACACCGCAGAAGTTTACAGAAGCGTTCAGCCCCACAGAGGAGGATTATGCGGCGGCCATCGCCTTTGCCAAGGCAAGCCGCCTGATAGTTACCGGCACGCATCCCAATCGCACCTTGCTTGAGGTGCGCGGAAACGTGGCGGATATCGAAAAGGCCTTCGGCGTTAATTTGCGTTTGTACCGGCATCCGGCGGAACGCCGAACATTTTATGCGCCCGACGCCGACCCCTCGCTCGATGTGGCATTCCTGGTGTTGTCCATCGGCGGGTTGGATAATTACGTTGTGCCACACCCAAAAAGTCTCCGACCGTTTTCAGGTCGCCCCTCCAGCGAGGTTACGCCGAAGGGGGGATCGGGGCCAGGAGGCGCGTTTATGGGCAACGACTTTCGAGCCGCCTATGCTCCGGACGTTTCGCTGACGGGGGCAGGACAAGCTGTCGGTTTGCTGGAGTTTTACGGCTACTATCTCAACGACATCACCAATTATGAAGGCGCGGCGGGATTGACCAATGTGACCGTGACGAATGTGCTGCTCCAAGGCTATAACGGAGTGCCGGACGGCAATTCGCTTGCAGTGGCCGAGGTTTCCATGGATATTGAAACAGCCGTAGCGATGGCGCCAGGGCTTTCTCAGGTCATCGTCTATGAAGTGAACCCCAGCAGCACCTACGCCGACGTGGGCCTGAACCAAATGGCCACCGACAACCTGGCTAAACAGCTCAGCAGTTCCTGGGATTTCGGAATAGACGCAAATTCTGAATTGATCTTCCAGCAATTCGCCGCCCAAGGACAATCGTTTTTCAATGCTTCGGGGGACGTTACCGCCTATACCAATGGCATCCCGAGCCCGGACGACGACCCCTATATTACGATTGTCGGGGGAACGGCCTTGACCACGACTAGCGAAGGAGGCTGGTCTTCGGAGACGACTTGGAACCAGGGCGGCGGCGTGGGCAGCAGCGGCGGCATTAGTTCCAGTTACCCAATCCCCTATTGGCAACAGACCGTCAACATGGCCACCAACCTCGGCTCGACCACCATGCGGAACATTCCCGACGTCGCTCTTACGGCCGAAAACGTTGAAGTAATTTACAATAACGGCGCAACGAACGCTTACAGTGGCACGAGTTGCGCGGCCCCCTTGTGGGCCGGCTTTATGACGCTGGTCAACGAACAAGCCGCCAACAGTGGAATGCCGCCCGCCGGGTTCATCAATCCAGCCATTTACTGGCTCGGAGGGAGAACAAATTATGCGTCTTGCTTTCACGACATCACAACGGGCAACAATACCAATGCAAACAGCCACAATTTATTCCATGCGGTTCCCGGCTATGACCTCTGCACGGGTTGGGGAACGCCGGCTGGAAGCAACCTTATCGTCGCCCTCGCCACCCCCGAACCGCTGCAAGTCCAGGCCAACGCCAACTTCGCGTCCAGCGGCCCCGTAGGTGGACCGTTCACGCCGACCGGCGGCAGTATCAACATAACCAATGTTGGCGCGGCAAGTTTGACTTGGACCCTGGTCACGACGTTGCCTTGGCTGACGTTTACGTCAAGCGGCGGCACATTGGCGCCGGGGGCCGTCACCAATATCTTGCTTAGCCTCAATTCGGCTGCCAACAGCCTTCCGATCGGGAGCTTCACAAACACATTAACTTTCAGCAACCTTGCCGATGGTTTCTTCCAAGTTCGCCAGTTTAGTTTGCAAGTCAGGCAATCAATCGTCCAGAACGGAGGCTTTGAAACCGGCGACCTTTCCGGCTGGACTGTGTCTGGAGCCGGCGGCGTGGGGGTGTCGCCAGGAAAGGCCTATGTGTGGACAGGCAATTACGGCGCGTCATTAGGCCCGGCCGGATCGCTCGGTTACCTGTCACAGACAGTGCCCACCGCGACGGGGCAGGCCTATCTGCTTGCCCTTTGGCTCGACAGCCCCGACGGCTTGATCCCCAACGAATTCAGCGTCGCCTGGAATGAAACTACGCTGTTCGACCAAACAAACTTGGGGAAAATCGGGTGGACAAATCTGCAGTTCATTGTCACTGCCGCAGGCCCGAGCTCGGTCCTACAATTTGGATTCCGCGACGACCAGAGTTATCTCGGGTTGGATGACATCAGTCTGGCACCGATTCCAACGCCGAGTTTTCAGTCCGTAACCCAAGTCGGGGGTGCGCTCTCGCTTTCTTGGAGCGCCTCCGCTGGACTCACGTACCAACTGCAATACGCGACGAACCTGGCGCAAGCTCAGTGGCTCAGTTTAGGCAATCCCGTTGTTTCCACGAATGAGACCGCCGTTGTGTCCACGTCCATCGGGCCAGATGAAGCGCGATTCTATCGGGTGCTGCTGCTGCCGTGAAGGCATTGTGCCGGCCTTCTGGCTGCCGCGTCGTCGGGTTGGGGTTGTTCCCGGCGGCGGAATCCTTCCCCGGCCTGCGCCTCTGCTTGGCCGGTCCATGCTCTGACAAACTCTTTCATTCGCCCCAGCTCAGGGCTACGAGCCCCGAGGCCGGGGCATTGGTGGCGGCGAGCGGCGCAACCAGGAAAAGCTGGGCACACGCCGGGACTTGCCCGCAGGCCATCAAAATCGCGCACAACCAGAAACTCAACCGGCCAATCAACATAACGACAACAAAAAGACAATGTGTTCTTCGCAGGAACACCACTGACCGCACGGGAGATGCGGACCGAATGGACAGGCCGGCTGCTGCTGGCGCCACCATCGGCATGGTTCACATTGGCGCCCAAACGGGCCGAGAACTCTGTCTTGCGCCCGGCCTGACTCTTTTCGCGGAGCGGTGTCTCCTATCCGTGTCTATCTGTGTTCAACCGTGGTAAGAAACCCGTTCTTCTACGGCACGATGAGAACCCGGTAAAATCGCTGCAGGTCCGGGCCGATGGCGTCGGACGCCGTCGCCAGGGCGTTGGTTGTGGTTATGGCGTCGGCGAGGATGTTCCAGTTGGGTTGATTAAGATTGGTGGTGTATTGCACCTGGTATGTTTGCCAAGGCAGCGCGCTCCAGGTCAACGTGAGCAGGCCGCCCGTTTGCGTCAAGGACTGGATGACCCGCGGCGTGGTGTCCTGCACAATGACAAAATTTGTGGCGTAGGCCGCATTGCCACACCCATCGGTCAGAGTCAGCACCACCGGGTTTGTGCTCAGGGCGAGCACCGCGCCCGCAGCCACGCTTTGCGTCAAAACCCCCGAGCTGCTGCAAGTGTCGATCACCAGGGTGTAGTTCGTGCTGGTGAGGTCAGGCATCAGGGCCTGGCCCTCGCTATCCGCGCTCAGCAGCAGATTGGTTACCAGGAGCGTGATCACCGCTGAGGGCGGGGAATATGAAATCTCATTCGAAGGCGGGCTTTCGTCGCCCATGCTGTCATAAGCCACCACGCTGAAGTAGTAGGCTGCGTTGGTCGCTAGGCCGGCAACTGTGGCGCTGGTCGAGTCGCCGGCATCCAGGAGGTTGGTGCAGGCGTCACTGGACAATCCCCAGCAAAGGAAGTAACCGGTGGCATTGGTGTCCGGGCTGGGATTCCATCCCAGGGCTACGAGCCCCGAGGCCGGGGCATTGGTGGCGGCGGGGGACGCAACCAGGAAAAGCTGGGCACACGCCGGGACTTGCCCGCAGGCCATCAAAATCGCGCACCACCAGAAACTCAACCGGCCAATCAACATAACGACAACAAAAAGACAATGTGTTCTTCGCAGGAACACCACCGACCGCATCTACCGCACTATGCCCAACAGATCTACGCCCTGATACCCACTACAGCACTGAACATGCGGCACCTGAAAGTCGGCTCAGAAACGAGGTGGGGCATACTAGGCATTTCCTAGTCATCTTTCCCGACCCCACGGGAGATGCGGACCGACTGGACAGGCAGGCTGCTGCTGGCGTCGCCATCGGCATCTTGCCTATTGGCGTCCAACGGGCCGAGAACTCTGTCTTGCGCCCGGCCTGACTTGGCCTCAAGGGCCTGCAACTCTCGGCCATGTCCCAAAAGTGAGGGGATTATGTCCCATAACTGCATAGAGGGCAAGCGGGAATTTTTGGCAGTTTGAGGGGCGCGTTTGCTCGGTGCCACTGCGGTGCGCCCGTCCTCAGGGCTAGCCCGGAGCAGTCATGCTTCGCACGATTCGCCGACAGGATTTAGCCGCCGACGGCAGGGCGTGTTGCCCAAGCCGTCCGCGCGCCAAAAGGGCGCGTCTCTCCGAGCGCGCCATCGGCGGCGGCTGGGAAATGTTCGGGCTAGCAACCTCCGCAAGCACTGGGGTCTCGCAAGGTTCTACCGTGCTGGGCGGGTCGGAACCTGCTGCGCCCGGGGACGGGCGCACTCCGTCCCGGCGCGTACAAAGAAAACAAGCCGGTCTTGCGGACCGGCTTGACAGCCAAGGTTCTCGGGAGCAGTCAGCCGTCAGGCGGCGCGGTTCCGGCGCAGAAACCGGATGGCGTTCGTCCCGAACGGCAGCAGCAGTAATGCGCCGGCGATGATCGTCGTGGGCTCAGGAACAGGCAGGGGGTCTGCTGCCAAGCTGGTCGTCGCCGACCCGTTAAAGCTCAATATGTATCCGTTTCCAGCTTGCCAGGCATACAGGCTGTAGTTTCCGGGTCCGTTGCCCCACAGGTTAAGCTCGACGCCTGCAGCGCTTTGGAAGGCCAACAGGCCATACACGTCAAGATACGGATCCTGGTTGGGGTAGTACAACACATTGTCCGCTATGAAAGCACCTGCAGGGGAGTAGAACGCCGCTGGGCCACCGGCCACGATCGAGTAGCTGCCCACGACGCCCGGGTTGCTCGAAGCGGTCACATCGAGGGTGCCGCTAGTCGCGAGGTATTGATCGTTGCCGAGGGCCGTAGCGATGAGCTGGCCGTGGGCAACGTTCCCGGCAGGATCCGAATATTCGAGATCGAAGGTTATCGAGGCGCGAGCCTGAGCCGCAATTACCAACGTGGCCGCCAATATTCCTAGTCTTAATTTATTCATGTCAGCACTGCAAACTGCGCCAATACTGGGTGCATTCTGACACAACCCGCGGCAGGCTTCTATCCACTCCTGGGACAAATCGCATCACAATTGGGACCTTGCTTCCGGGTCACCCGAATGTCCGTCGTGGGCGCTGTTACGGATAGCCGAGTTGAAATAACTGCTGGCACCTCAAGCGAGGCTTTGATGACGGCCGCCCTCATTGTCCATTGGGCTGATTCATTATCCGATAGAAACCTTGCTGGTTTGTGGCGGCGTAGCTGGAGGACATGAAGGTATTGGTGGCGGTGAGGGTGCTGCCCAGATTCATCCAGTTGGTTTGCAGAAGATTGGTGGAGTATTGAACCTGATACGCCGCGTTGGAAATGGCAGTCCACTGGAACGAGAGGGTGCCGCCCGCGCAGGCCGGAGAGGTGATCGCCGGCGTCACGGGGGCCATTTGCGGCCCAATCGCAATTCCATTAGCAGATACCCCCATTCCCATATCAACGAGATTGGTATTGATCGCCGCGCCGGTGGCGGCGTTGTATCTCCCCACGTGGGCATGAGTATAAAGAGTGCCATTTTGCAGCACCGCGGAATCCAGAACAAACAGGTCATTGCCATTCACCGCCAGGGAAACTGGCGCATATAAATTCGTGACAAATGGGTATTTAATGACCGCTCCCGTCGTGGCGTCCCAGGCTCCAATATTCCAGGTGCCGCTGGCGGCGCCAATGCCCGTCACCGCGTAAATGGTATTGCCAGACGCGGTCAGCGCCGGCGTGAGGCCTCCCACACCAATGAACAAGTTCGTCAGCAAGCCCCCGGTGGTCGCATCGTATTCATTAATCCAGCCGTTCACGGAGTAAACCACCACGCCCAAAAACAGATGATTGCCCAGAACCGCTAGGCCGCCCGAGGTTCCCGTTACGCCGGTGGCCGCCGTCGCCCGTATCAACGACGCATTCACCGGCGCGCCGGAAGTGGTATATTCGCCGACGGTGGCGTTCACCGCGTTGACGACATAAATATTCCCGCCGGACACCGCTGCAGAGAAAGCGCCATCAAGCCCCGAAATCAGCGGGGTCTGGACGGCCGCGCCTGAAGACGTGAATAGCCCGATATTACTGTTTGTGGGGCTGCCACCCGGCTTGAAATATACGGCCAACAAATCGGTTCCGGCGATTGCCACGGCGACCGCACTATCCAGCCCGGTGATCAGCGGCAGGTTGATGACCGCTCCCGTGGTCGCGTCGAACGCGCTGATTTGATTGCTTTGCGTCACATAGAGGGTCTGCGCGTGTGCCGCAGGCGCCAGCAGAGCGAATCCGAACAGAGTCGCAAGTATTGCTTTCATGTTCTTTAGGAAGTTACGCGGGGGCCGGCGCATTGTCAATCCTTGATTCCGAACTGGCCGGATGGGCGAGCGAGCCGGGTCAGGAAAGCGCTGCTCATCTCTGCAGCCCACGCAAGGAATCGTCTGGTTGCCTTCCCCGTAGTCCCGCAGCCCCCCCTTTTTCCCATGTCCCAAAACTGTCTAACTGATGTCCCTTTAATGCCAATCACCGGCACCCGGACGACCCGGCATCCATGTCCCGATTGTGAAGTAACATGTCCCAGGATGGGATAGAGGCGGGACGGCCAATGTGAGAAATTGGCAGTGCAGAAAGAAATATAAACATGACCAGCGAGTGAAGGAAAGGGTTGTGGCTGGGAGTTCAGCCAGAAGCCGCTTTCGGCGAGGGTCAAAAACAGAAAGAGCAGTTAAGAAAGAGCAGTTATGAAAAGATCAAATGAAAGGTAAATATGAAGAAAAGATTAACATTGGCAGGTGGGGCGGTCGCGCTGGCTCTGCTGGCCTCAGGTGGAACAGCGAAAGCGAATCTTGTAGTCGATGGTGATTTTACGGCTGCACCGGATCCAGGCACTTACACAACCTATGGAGTTGGAACAATGGGCGGATGGACGGTTGTGTCGGGGAGCGTGGATCTGATCGGGACCTACTGGCAAGCCCCACCGGGAGGTGGTCGCTCCGTGGATATGGCCGGCAATGAGAATGGCACGATCCAGCAAACCATAAGTGGTCTGACTGTGGGCCAAAACTACCAATTGAGTTTTGCCATGTCGGGCAATCCTGATGGGCCGCCCGGCGTGAAGACATTGGGGGTGGGCCTGACTATCGGTGGTGGCTCCCCAATTACATTTACCTACACGATCGGGAGCAATAGTCATTCAGACATGCAATATCAGACCGAGACTGCAGTCATCACAGCTACCAGCACTTCCGAGGTGCTCCAATTCCAAGACTTGTCATCTGGGGTTGATAATCCAGTCGGGCCGCCAGGCACAACTCCATGGGGTGCCGTGATTGGCAATGTTTCGCTGGTTCCCGAGCCGACGACGATGGTTGCGGGCGCGTTGCTGCTGCTGCCGTTTGGGGCGAGCACGCTGCGGGCTCTCCGCCGCCGCACGGCATAACAGTTGATCAGGCGGGATTTTCTCAATCCTCCCTCTGCAGATCAGGCCGGTCCTCAGGACCGGCCTGGTTGTTTGTACGCCGGACGGGCAGCGGGCGATGGCTTCCGAGGCCCAAAACCCGTGCGGAGGCCGGGGCGGTAAATCCGAGATCCGAGGGCCGAAAGAAACCCGAAGGCCGAAATCCGAGGTCGGAGGTTTGGCGACGGGTTGGGCGATGCGGACGGGCTAAGCGGGCAAGATGCCGACGGTCCTCAGCCCTGCTTCGGGGTGAAGAGCCAGACCGTCGCGGCAATGAACCCAAGCACAACGGCGACGGTGAGGATCCCCAGGGGAATGAGGCCGAGAAGCTGGCGCTGGCCGCGGCCAGCCAGGGCAAGGGCGAGCGTCGCCGCGCCGAACAGCAGCGCGCAAGTTCGCCTCGTTGCCGGCCGGCGCAGAGCCGGCGAACCGGCAGCCTGTCCCAGCCAGCGCAGGTAACAGCCGGCAACCCAGGCGGCGCCCCAGAAAGTGAATCCGGCATAGAGGAACTCGCCCACCGGCACCCCGGTCGCGGCCAGGCGGAAAACCGGCTGTCGAAGCGCCGACATAAGTTGCACCGGCCAACCCTCCGGGTGGGAGAGGGAATCCAGCAGGTCATGCGTCCAGGCGCCGCTGAGCACCGAGAGCGGGAGGGCGAGCCAAGGCCAGAACCGAACCCCGAAATCCGAGGGCCGAAAGCCGAACATACCCGGCTGCCGGTTGAGGTGCCGGAATAGCTCTCTATAACGGCCAGGCAGAAACTCAAGCAGCGGGGAGCGGACGAGATAGAATACCCAGACGATCAAAAGCCCCGCCGGGAGGCAGAAGCCGAAGCTGCCGGCCCAAAAGCGATGGGAAAACCCGGCGACGTGCAGACGGCCAAAGAGGTAGCTGAAATCGGGGCTGAGGCTGCCGACGATGAGGGCGGGGAAGCTCAAATACCGCGGGCAATAACGCCGCAACGGCAGAATCGCCGCCGGATGAGCCACTGGAAAGGGCATGGTTTTGCTCGAAACTGTAACGGCGAAGCCGGACGACAACCAGCGCAAAACAGGTGTCGGAGGCCAGAGGAAGGCCCGGCGTTGCGCCTGTTCTCTGGTGATCTGAAGGCCAGATCCGAAACCCGAAGGCCGAAAGCCGAACATTCATGCGGAGGGGACAGAGACCGGAATAGCGGTGCCGAGGTTATTTAACCGCGAGAAGTTTATCCGCAGCGTCCTTGAGAGTGAGGAGATGAGCCGGTCTTTGGATCACGAGGTCCAGGCAAGATCGGTCGTCGGGGGGATTGCCCGAGTACATCAGAACAGGAGTGGAGGGGGATCGCAGTTTGATGACGTGCGCCATCTCCGCGCCCGTCATGCCTGGCATGGCATTGTCCGTGACCACGAGGTCGTGGATGGCGCGATTGAACAGGGCGAGCGCTTCCTCCGCCGTCCGCACGGCATCCACGGCATAGCCGAAGTTGGTCAGAAACCACTTGGTCGTGACGCGGCATTCATCCGCATCATCCACCAGGAGGATGGTCTTTACATGAGCGGGAGGCGTGCGTGCCATAACTTGTTCGTATTTATACTCATTTGGCACTGCGCCGTCCATTCAGGTCTGGGACATGTGTGAGCAGCAAAGGGACACGGAAACGTGTTGGACAAACCGTCGCATTTGCAGTTGGCTGCTGACAGACGAGGCAGTCCCGCGCGCCAGCGACTCGTAAGGAGTGCCAGGGCGTGCTTGCAAGGAGAAACGTCGATTTGGTTGTAAGGCTGTAGCTAACGGTCCGTACTTTACCGGGTCCCAAATATGATTGCCTTTGTCCCAAACATGTATAGACTGGGCGCTCGGGATATCGTTGAGTTATGCGAAACTGGGATTGTGAGTGTATAATCGGCGGCTTCGCAGGGGGCGAGCGCTCAACTTGGCGGTTGCAGAACGCGCGTTGGGGAAACGACTTGGGGCGTGAGGGAATGAACCCTGGCGCGGGAAGCGTTGAGGCTGATAGCTGTGTGGGCTAGATATGAAGAGGCGAGCAAGAGAAAGTCGGGTTTGTGGGACGGGTGGCGGGGGGCGTATCTGGACACTGCCTCCGGGTCGCGGGCCACATGTGGGACGATGCGGCCGGTTGAAGCGGCCGCAGGAGGACTTTTCGCGCTGGATAGATTCGGGGCTGTTCCAGCCCGGCAGTGACGTCGCAACGGAGGTGCTGAATGTTGGCTGAGGATTATCTGACTTTGCGGCTGGTTCGCCTCAAAGCGCCAGAAGAATGGGTCAATAAACAGGGCGGACTTTCTTTTGTGTTCCCCAAGGGAGGCGTTGGGAAATGCCTCTGCGGACCGCTTAGCCAACGGCTGGGGACGGGAGATGTGCTGGTGCTGGACGGGGCGGTCGGCGGCAAGCTCTGTGGCCCCGAGCGCGGCGAGATGGTGTTTGCCTGCTTCTCCGTGTGCCTGGAACACTTGTTTCCCCTCTTTGCCAGCAAGGAGATATGCCTGTTGCAGGGCATCGCCGATGATTTCAAGCGGGCCAAGCTGTATCCGGCCTCCAGTCCGCTGGCCGTGGAATGCCACCGGCTGCTCGGGGAGGTCCCGCCCCAGTTCAACCTGGATCACCGCGGTCAGTTGCTGCGGGTCGCCGCCGCGATATTGACCGTTGAATTCAAGAACGCGCACAGCCAGCGAGTCGGGTTCATCCGATCTGAGGACCACATGATCCAGGTATTTGAGAAGTTATCGCCCGCCGATCTCGTGGGTTTATCGGTTCCGGAATTGGCGGGGAAATTCGGCTGCAGTCGGCGCCACCTCAACCGCCTGTTTCACCAGCACTTTGGGGTTTCCGTGGCCGCCCTGAGGATGGAAATGCGCCTGTTAAGAGCCGTGGCCTTGCTGCGGAATCCTGACGTCAAAGTGATCAACGTGGCCGACGAATGCGGTTTCAACCACTTGGGCCTCTTCAATACTTGCTTCAAGAGACGATTTGGCACAAGCCCGGGCCAATGGCGGAAAAAGGCTGTCGCGAACGGGGAGCAGTCGGCTGGACTGGGAGGCGCCACCCCGAATTGTCCTCTCCGAGTTAACGGCTTGTGCCCGTGGACTGGCCAGCCCGAGCACCGCGATGCCGTTCCGCAACCGCCGTCACCGACTCAAAAAGCGGGTCCGGCAAGGGTGGCGATGAGCGCCCACGCTCTGAAGGGGAACGCGGAAGTGCCACTCCTTGCCGGGCAGCAGAAGCTTAACAAAGGCACCTCGACGCGGGCATTTGCGGCCAACCGCTGAAGGCTTGAGAGGATCCCATGTCAAAATGCCGCACGCCTAACAGGCCTCGCGCCGGCAAGAGTTGGTTGTCCCTTTCCTCCCGAAGCGGCTGGCTTGGCGGGGCGGTCATATTAAGCGCCGGCCTGGCGCCGGCCCAGGAGGCGCTGCGCAATTCGCTGGCGGGCGACGCGGCCGCGGAAGCCCGGAACCTCGCGCAGCAATCGCAGGCTTACACCATCAAGTCCGGCGACTTCAGACTGCTGGTCACGCCCTCGCTGAGCCTGGACTGGAATGATAATATCAATGTCTCGAAGACCGACCCGTACCAGGCTTTTATACTGTTCCCGGCGGTGGGATTGGATATGAGTTATCCCCTCAGCCAGCGCAATCTGCTGCGGTTCGATGTCACGGTGGGCTATAAGGATTACCTCGAACACAGCGAGTATAGCGGCTGGCACGTGCAATCGGGGTCCGCGCTCTCTTACGACATATACGTTAAGGACTTTTGGATCAATCTCCACGACCGGTTCAGTTACATTCAGGATCCCGCCCAGGTCGCCGCGGTCGCCAACACCGGGACCTACGGAACCGCTCAAAACACAGCCGGGTTTAATACCACCTGGGATCTGGAGGACGTGACTTTGAGTCTCGGTTACGACCACCAGAACTATTGGTCAACTTCCCAGCAATTCAGGTACACTGACCACACCTCGGAATCGGTCGTTGGCCGGACCGGGTTTAAGTTTCACCCCACCTTGACGGCGGGCCTCGAGGGCACCGTTTCGTACACCGCCTATGACCAGCCCGTGCTCAACAACAACATGGGGTACAGCGGGGGGCTTTATGCGGACTGGCAGCCCGGCCATTACCTTCACGTCCAGCCCCGCTTCGGCTACACGATTTATCAAGGCGAGCAAACCAGCCAGTATGGCATCCCGGCGGTAAACCAGAACGCGTGGTACGCGGACCTGACTGTAAGGCATGATATCAGCGACGCCGTGAGCTACTCGTTGAGCGCCGGACACGAACTGACCCCCGGCATCTATGGAAATACGATCGAGGACTGGTATATCAGCCCAGCCATTAACTTGCAGATCATCAAGAACCTGACGCTGAATACGAACTTCTCTTACAAGAACGGGAGCCAGGGCCTGCAAACCACTCCGGGCGCTCCTACGGAAAACTTCGATTGGCTCACTTGGGGCCTCGGCCTCAGCCGCCCACTCATGAAACGACTCACAATCGGGTTAAATTACCGCCTGACTCTCCGGACGTCGAATTATGCCGCCAACGAATATACGCAAAACCTGGTGGACCTTAAGTTTACTTACAACCTCCCATGAACGCCCTGCCTTTACTGACCACGGACCACGGACGACGGACCACGGATCACGGACGACGGACGACGGACCACTGTCCTCTTACCTCTGGTGCTCCCCGTGGTCGCTTGGTCAGTGGTCCGGTAGTCGCCTTCTCTCTGCTTTCTGCTTTCTGCTTTCTGCTTCTAAATGCAGTCGCCGCCCAGCCGCAATTTGCCGACCCGTCCGCCTTGCTGGCACCGGCAACGAATGCCTTTCCGGCAACCCCGCACATGGCATCCAACGCGCCGCCGGGCGCTGCGTCTGCTGTTGCGCAAACTACAACGAATCTCTCCTTAATAGCTGCCACCAACAGCATGGAGACCCTGGACGACAAACATAGACTCGCCATTGGCGACAAGCTCAGCTTCCGGATTATGGAAGACCTCGAGGACCCCAAAGAGGCCCTCGAACCCAAACCCCTCTTCGTCACGGACTCTGGCGATATTGAAATCCCCTACATCGGGCGCGTTCCGGCCGAGAACAAGACGTGCAAGCAGTTGGCGCGCGAACTCAAAACGGCCCTGGAGAAAGAATACTACTACCAGGCCACCGTCATCCTCTCCGTGGATTTCATGACCAAGAGCCGTGGGCGCGTTTACCTGGTCGGCCCCGTGCGGGTGCCTGGCCCGCAGGAAATCCCGAGCGACGAAGTGCTGACCCTGAGCAAGGCGATTCTGCGCGCCGGCGGCTTCAGCGATTACGCCGACAGACAGAACGTCAAAGTCACCCGCAAAGCGTCCGGGGCTGAGAGCGAGAAAAAGACCTTCTCCGTTGATGTCGCGGAAATCTTCGACAAGGGCAAAGTCGAGCGGGACTTGCCGTTGGAACCCGGCGACCTCATCTACGTCCCCGAAAGACTCATTCGGTTCTAGGACAATCATGACAACTGACCAGAGACCAGAGACCAGAGACCAAGGACCGAGGACCAGGGACCGGGGATCGGGGACCGGGGACCGAGGACCGAGGAGCGAGGGCCGGCCTGTGAATACCCTCCCCGCACCAATCAATTCTGACGGGAATTACGCCCTGCTCGGGCCTGGCGACGACTCCTCCGCCCCCGCTTCACCCGTTCGCATCCAGCGCTTGCTCGCTTACCTCCGCAGATACTGGTGGATTCCAGCCCTGACCTTGCTCCTGAGCCTGGGCGCTGGGACCGCCTTCGTCCTCTGGGCGCCCCCCACCTTTGTTTCCACCGCCGCGATCTGGGAAACCGAGAAGCTCCAGATCCCCCAAGGCGCTGCCTTCGTCGGCGACGTTCAGAATTACTACGGCACCCAAATGGAACTGCTTCTCAGCGGCCGGCTGCATCAACTGGCCCTCGCCCGCCTCCAGGCCTCCAGCACCAACGCCGTTCCCCTCGACAAAGACCGCAAACCCCTCAAGGTCAAAGCCACCGTCAAGCAGCAGCCCAAAAGCACGATCTTCGTCCTGCATGCCTCCAGCCCCAACCCGGAGTACTCGCAGGCCTTCCTGGATGCCCTCGTGAACGAATACCTGGCCTACAAGAAAAACGTCCGCAAACTCGTTTCCGGCGACACCCTCTCCTCCATCTCTGACCAGGTCCTCCGCCTCGAGCGCGAACTCAAAGCCGACCAGGAAGCCCTCACCACGTTCCAGCGCTCCAATAACCTCGCCATCCTCCAGGAAGAAGGCACTATCGCGGGGGGTTACCTCGCCCGCCTCCAAACGCAGCTCTCCGACCTCAAACTCGAATCCCAGCTCCTCGAAGCCACCGCGCTTGAACAGGACCAGGCCGGGGCCACCAACACCCACGCCCCCGGGTCTCTGCTTGACGCCGTCCGCGCCGCCGGCTCCGGCTCCTCGTCCCCCGCCATTACCGAACACCAGAGCGCCTTCAATGAACTCGAACTGCTCAAAGTCCAGCGCGCCAAACTGAGCAAATACCTCCGCCCCAAACACCCCAAGATCGCCAAGCTCGATTCCGACATCGAACACGGCCAAAAAGTCATTCAGCTTTACCAAACCCAAACCCGGGACCAGCTCGACACTTCCCGCCAGGCCATCAAGATGAAGAGCGACAGCGTCCAGGCGACCATCAAAGTGTGGGAAAGCAAAGTCGTCGAGGCCAACTCGCGCATCGCCGAGGCCGACCGCCTTAAACTCAGCATCACCCGCTCCCAGAGCCTCTACGATCGCCTCGTCGTGCTGCTCCAGAACGTTGATATCAGCCGCAACATAGACCAGGAAACCATCACCGTCCTCGAACCCGCCTCCACCGCCGAGCGTTCCTACAAACTGGAAATCATCGTCCTTGGCCTCGCATTGTTTGCCGGTATCGGCCTTGGCCTCGGCCTCGTCTTCCTGCTCGAAGTCCGCGACGACCGCTTCGCCTCCCCCAACGAGGTCAACGAACACTTCGTTGGCAGCGTCGTCGGCCAGGTTCCCGAGGTCCGCGCCCCCAAACCCAAAGGGGCGTTGCCCCTACTGGCCCAGGACGACCCGCGCCATACGTACGCCGAGTCCTATCGGAACCTCCGATCGGCGCTTCTGTTCCTCCCCGTCGGGGGCCTGCGCCCCAAGATCGTCCTCGTCACCAGCGCCGTGCCCAACGAAGGCAAATCCACCATCGCCACCAACCTGGCTGAAACCCTCGCGCTGGGGGGGGCGCGCGTGCTTCTCGTGGATGGCGATATGCGCAAAGGGAAGCTCCACGAAATGCTTGGCCTCCGGCCCGAGCCGGGGCTCGCGGAGGTGCTCACCGGCGCCACCCCCCTCGAGCAGGCCCTGCAACGCAACTGCCGGCCCAACCTCTCGTTCCTCGGGCGCGGCAGGAATATCAAGAACCCCGGCGACGCCTTCCTCGGCCCCGAACTAGACCGCACCCTGGCGCTTTGGCGCGACCAATTCGATTTTGTCGTTATTGACACCTGCCCGGTGTTTGCCGCCGATGACGCCGCCAGCCTGGCCCCCAAAGTTGATGGGACACTCTTCGTTGTCCGCCGCAGCTTTTCCCGCGCTCGGATCGTGCGCGAGGCGCTCGAGGTCCTGGGCCAGCGCCAGGCCAGAATCCTGGGCGTCGTGTTCAACCGTGCCGACGCCTCCGCCGGCTCCTACTACTACTACAAACACGCAGAATACTACTCGGCGAAAACGGACCACTGACCACAGACCACAGACTACCGACAATGAGAGACTACACGAGAATCGAAGCCTGGAAGCTTGCGGACGATTTGACGGTCGCGATTTATGAACGCACGCGCACCTTCCCTCATGAGGAAACGTATGGTCTCACCAGCCAGATCCGCCGAGCCGCCTACTCTGTCCCTGCAAATATCGTCGAAGGTTCAGCCCGAGAAAGCAAGAAGGACTATCTGCACTTTCTTTATATTTCGCGAGGATCGTTGTCCGTAGTCCCGTAGTCCCTAATCAGTAGTCCGCAGTCCGTAGTCCGTAGTCCGTGGTCAGTAGTCCGCACTTTGTTAGATCGCGTAGATTTCAGGCCAGGCGAAAAGCGGCCTGCGAATTGACGGGCACGGAGTGTCACTTTCAGGGACTACCGTCTGAGGGATGAGGGGTGAAACCTGAAACCTGAAAGAGAACTGATACCAATTACGTCATGGAAACGCACTATTCCGGAGATGCATTTGGCCTTCCCAGCTCTCTCCCCATCGGATGGGGAGAGACGACCGCAGCCAAGCGCGAGGTCACCAACCGCAGTGGGTATCATATGTTGAAGGAAATCTAATTGATTCACCCGGCAGGCTGTTGTGCCCAAGAGCCAGAATCCTTGGGCCTCTAATTTCTCATTATTGCGAAAAGGGGGCAATAGTGTCCAGAAATTGGACAGGAACAAGGTCTGGTAACGGGTAAAATGAGTGATAGGAATGGGACTGCCCCCAGACCTCCCCCAGACATTCACCAGACATGCACGCCTGCTTGCGCCTTACGGGGGTGGTGTCCTGAAACTGGACAGATTCGCATTTCCAGGGAAAGCGCCAATGGCCTTTATTGGCGGGCGCTCGGGGCGGGTAAGTTTTGATTTGCTAATGGCAACAGCGCCGTGAAGGCGCACTATTCGTGCGATACACAAGCACGCAAGCCCTCAAGCGATTGAGGGAGAGACGATGGCAGCTAATGGTGCAGTCGCAAGCCGCACTTGGTATGATCGCTATCTTGGTAACCATGTCCAAGAACGTGAAGCAACGCCGCGACGGCGAGGAATAACTCCGTTCAGCTTTCAGGTTTCAGCTTTCAGGTTTCAGGTTTCAGCTTTCATCCCTCAGCCTTGTTTTTCGCCGTAGTCCCTAAGTCCCTGCGTCCCTAACTCCCCCTTGCCCACCAACTCGTCATTGGAAGGTCCCGTAGTCCTTAGTCCCGTGGGCAGTAGTCCCGCCGCCCCGGCAGTCCGTGGTCCGTGGTCAGTGGTCCTCCCTTTGGCCGCCTTCTCCCTCCTCTGGCTGGACCTTTGCCACCAACTCAGCTACGTTTGGCGGACCAACGAACAATACGCCTATGGCTGGTTCGTCCCCATCCTGGCCATCTGCCTCTTCCTGAAAAAATGGCCGACCCGCCCGGAAGTGGGACTACAGGACCGCGGGACTACGGGACAACAGGTCGGCGATCCGAGGTCAGTAGTCAGTGGTCAGTGGTCAGTGGTCAGTAGTCCCGTAGTCCCTTTTCTGCTTTCGGCTTTCATCCTTCTGGCTTGCCTTTCGCTCCTTCCGCTCCGGGTTATCCACGAAATCAACCAGGACTGGTCGTTTTGCAGTTACGTTCTGACCCTTGCGGTGGTCGCCGTCTCCCTCTATGCGGTTTTCCTCATGGGCGGCTGGCCCTGGGTGAGGCATTTCGCGTTCCCGATTTGCTTCATCCTCGTGGCCGTGAACTGGCCCTATCGGATCGAGAACTCGCTCAAGCACCGTTTAATGAACGCGGTGTCGGGCTTGACCGTTGAAATCATCGGCTGGCTGAACATTCCGGCTGTTCAGCATGGCAACGTAATCGAGTTAAGCGCTGGCTCGGTCGGCGTTGAGGACGCGTGCAGCGGGATCCGGTCGCTGCAATCCACAATCATGGCAGCGTTGTTCCTGGGCGAACTCTACTTGCTGAAGCGGCCGCAGCGGTTTCTTTTGGTGGCCGTGGGGGTGCCGCTGGCGTTCGTTTTCAACATCGTCCGGACTCTGTTTCTGACCTGGCAGGCGTCGTCGGGGGGAGAAGCTGCCATCGCAAAATGGCACGGCTCGGCGGGAATGACGATTTCCGTGGTCTGCTTCGGTTGCCTATGGCTCATCGCCGTCCTCGTCAAGAGCCGGACCACGGGAAAGCAAGACCACGAGACCAAGGACCATAGACCGCGGACCACGTCCCCCCAGTCCGCCTCCACCCCGCTGACGTCTGACTTCCGACCTCCGACCTCTGGCAGTCCTGTCGCCTCCCTCTCCGCGCGGGGAGAGGGCTGGGGTGAGGTGGCTCCATCTCCCATCTCCGATCTTCCGTCTTCCTTTCCCCGCCGCTTCTTGCTCGCTTGCGGCCTCTGGTCCCTGCTCTGCATCGGCGCCACCGAAGCCTGGTATCGTGCCCACGAAACCGACCCGGCACAGACGGTTCGGTGGAGCGCGCAATTCCCGACCAACTCCCCGACCGCACACAAGATGTGGATCGATAAGGAAATCAGGCAGGTGCTCAAGTTCGACCAGGGAGACGGTCTCTCTTGGGAAGAGTCGGACGGGACCAAATGGTCCGCCTCTTGCTTCCGCTGGCGCGCTGGAGAGGCGACCTCCCGCATGTCGGCCCGGGACCATCGCCCGGAAATCTGCCTCCCCTCCAGGGGATATAAGGTCAAGTCTGACTTAGGCATTCTTCTCCTGCCTGCCCACGGGTTGGAACTTCCTTTCCGCGCGTACGTCTTTGAGGAGGAGGGGCGCGTTCTCTATGTCTTTTTCTGCCTTTGGGAGGACGGAGCTGAAAAACAAAGCGGTCTGGGACGATCCAAATACCTGGACCGGCTGGATTCAGTCCTGGCCGGGAAACGCCGCCTCGGCCAGCAGACGCTCGAGATCGTCGTGAGCGGATACCCGGATATGGCGGAGGCCGAAAGAGCTCTCCGGCAGCGGTTGCCCTCGCTTGTCCAGGTCGGAAACGGCTGAGCTTGCATATACAAGAGCCTACAAGTCTTTTTCCTGCAAGGGCAGCGAAAAACTAGGTAACAATGAATGACGCAGCCCATTACGGTCGAAAGTATTTTTCGGCAGAGATATTTGAAACTGACTACCGGCCCCTTGCAGAAGCGGTTTACACAAATTACAGGCCGAAGACGTTGCTCGACGTGGGTTGCGGCCCCGGGAAATTGAGTCTCGAATTTGCGAATCTGGGTCTCGAGGTAACAGCCATTGATGGGTTCTCCATACCGGACTTTAAAAGCCAACCAATCGCATTCCAACAGGTGGACCTAAACGATTGCGAGGCTCTTCTCCGCGTGATTGGCGCAAAGCGATATGACGTTGCTGTTTGTCTCGAAGTCGCCGAGCACCTGGACCCCGCAGTCTCCATACCGCTCATCGAGGCGTTGACCGTCGCAGCGCCAGTAGTGGTGTTTTCAGCGGCGGTGCTAGATCAAGAGGGCCACGGGCATATTAACCTAAGGCCACGCGAATTCTGGCACCGCGAATTCGCCAAAAGGAGTTTCGTCTGTGCGGACCGGATCCGTCCAATGATCCGTGGGAATAACGAAGTAGCGCGATGGTACCAGCATAATGTTCTCGATTATGTCTTTGCAGAGCATCCTTTTGCCCCAGATCTGAAGGACGTCATAGACCGGTTAATCGCGGCTGAATCTTTCGCGACCTCCAGCTTGTTCAAGGCCTCAAGCACATTGAATACGGCCTTGGGCCGTCTGGAGACGTGTCCTGTTAACTGGGCCGTGTCTGTTCGTAACTTGTTAAGAAAAGCTGTGAAAGGACCATGGCGTGGTTGACTTCTCGATCAGTATCCCAGCAAATACGGACACAATGTCGCCGAAAAACGGCGTGGAGCAATTCGAATCGCAATTAGAAGTGTAACGGCTTTCTAAAGGCCAGCTAGGCGCAATCGCTAGAAGAATCATTCGAGTCTCATATAACATGTTCCCGATAGTAAGTGTTATTGTCCCTGTCTATAATACACAGGCTAGGCTTCGCAAATGTTTAGATAGTATCGTTCAGCAAACATTGCGAGACATAGAGATCATTCTAATAGACGACGGCTCATCTGATCGTAGTGGCAACATCTGTGATGAGTACGCGCGAATAGATCCACGTATTAGATGTGTTCACAAAAGAAATGGTGGCGAAGGCTCAGCGAGAAACGCCGGGATAAGGCTTGCACAAGGCGAATACATAGCATTTGTAGACAGCGATGATTACATTGAGGCGGAAATGCTATCCGCGATGTATGGAGCCGCGGCATCTCAGGATGCTGATATAGTGAACTGCGGTTACTATAAAGAGAAACCGAACGGCATTGGAAAGCCATGTTCTATTGGCTTTGAGAAACATACAGTTCTCCGCCATAATGAACTAGTGCGCATGATTTATTCCTCTGCGTACCAACCTCACGATTACTTTTTTGTCTGGCGTAATATTTACCGAAGGAGACTTTTGCATCAAAAGAAGATACTCCATGACGAGAGCATTAGATACGGTACAGACACGCTTTTCAATCTTTCCGCATTTTATTCTGCAGGCTCTGTGTATTGCATTCCCGATTGCTTCTACCACTACGTGGACAATAGGAGTGGTAAAATGTGTTCCGGACAGAAGGTTGATTACCTGGCACATCTGACGGCTACGCACGAATCGAGGCT
Organism: Verrucomicrobiota bacterium; assembly: GCA_050011195.1. Taxonomy (GTDB): domain Bacteria; phylum Verrucomicrobiota; class Verrucomicrobiia; order Limisphaerales; family UBA8199; genus PALSA-1440. The sequence continues at coordinate 21,946 of JBEKJO010000093.1, forward strand.
TGAGTTCTATAACTCAATCGCGATGCTGGATATAGAAGTGTTAAGGGGCTTGAATGCAAGGGTCATTGAGACGTCTCTTATGGAATTGGTGCTTAACGCATGGAGATGTCCAACAAATATATTTTGCCGGGAATTAGAATTGATCAGGAATAGTAAACTCATTTCAAAAGCCTTGTTGACCTATCATCGCACTGGCAACGTTGGATTATTCACGAGGTCGGTCATAGCTCTATTAAGGAGAAGGATGTATCTGCCCGTTTGTCTGGTCTTCTATATTAGATTTTTCGGCCGGAGGCGCGCGTGATGGTGCCCCATCGCACGGAAATCCGGAGGTTAGATGGGCAAATGGGCACTGCCAGGAAATCCATAATAGGTCGCGGAAAGTGCGGCGCCCCTGCATATGGCGGCGATTCATTGGAAGCCGCTCAACCAGAGCGAATCCACATAATCGCGCCTCGTGGGAAGATGCTGTCGAATGCTTCTACACGGTTTGGCGCTTATTTCATTGCCCTTCTGGTCAATCTGCTGGCCACACCGTATATCATCCGGCAACTCGGCGTGGAATCCTATGGAATTGTTGGGGTGGTTAATACCATGATCAGCTACCTGGGAATCGCCACGTCCTCGTTGACGGCGACGGTGGGGCGTAATGCGACCTTTGCCGTTGAACGCGGGGAATTTGAGGAAGCAAGCAAAGAAATCAGCACGGCGACTTTTGGTCTCCTGCGCATATTTGCAATTGCTTTGCTACCGGTGTGCTCCGTATCCCTGTTCGTGGAGAGGCTCATTGTCATTCCACAAGAAGTCGTTCCGGCCGTCCGTGTCTTTTTTGTGCTTGCGGTGCTTTCTTTCATCGTGACGACGCTAAGCGGGCCGTTGGGCGCCGGGATGTTTGTTCGCAACAGACTTGATCTCGACAGCGGCTGCTCCCTCCTTCGCACCCTCTTCTTCGTCGCCTTGATCCTGGTCCTCTTCAATGTCATCGGCCGGAACTTGATAGTCTATGGGCTCGCAGTATTTGCCTCTAGCGCATTTCTCGCTGTCTTGTATTTGGTGATACACAGACGCCTTTTGCCCGGCGTCAGAATATCGAGACATTCCTATGACCGTAGCATTCTTCGAGGGATACTGTCATTGGGCGGCTGGGTGAGCGTGACGCAGATTGGGGCGCTGCTCTTTCTGCAAACAAACCTCATCGTGGCCAACCGTGTGCTTGGAACCAAGGAGGCGGGACAACTGGCTGCAATCGGTATAATTCCGCTTCATTTGCGTGTTCTGGGGGGACTTGTTTCCAGCCTCTTTGGGCCCACCCAAACGGCGCTTGCGGCGAAAAGCGACTGGCAGGCTCTGGCCAAGTATTTACTGCGGTCGGTTCGGTTGGTAACACTATTCTTTGCTCTCCTCATAGGTGTGTTCTGCGGTTCGGCAGCGGATGTGCTGCGTCTTTGGTTGGGGAGAGAATTTGCGCCGCTAGCTCCTGTGGCGGTCGTCCTTACGGCATACTTAGTTCTCAGTTTGGGTAGCTCACCCACGCAGACAGCTGCGCTTGCTCTTGGTCGAGTCAAGGTCCCCGCACTCGTGATGGTGATAATGGGTATCGGAAATGTCTCGCTGAGTGTCTATGTTGCCCACGGAATGGGATTAATGGGCATAGCCATAGTTTTGTGCGTCACGCTATTCCTGTATAATGCGGTGTTTGTTCCCTGGTATATATCCCGCGCATGTCAAATGAGCCTGCGCTCATATTGGGCCGTGCAATGCACAGGCGTTCTGGCGTTTTTAGCGATTAGCCTCGTCAGCTATGGAACACATCTATATCTGCGGCCAGACTCTTTGGCAGGACTTGTGGTTTCGCTATCGGTTTCAACGACAGTTGGAGCATTGCTTTTGCTTCCGCTTGGACTTCGCACCATTAGGCGGGATCTGTAAAAGCCAGACTTTGGGAGTCGGCGTTCGGTGCGCCGGTAGGCTGAACTCCTTGCTGGTAGATTCAGAGGAAATGTTTACATTGCCGCCAGTGCCGGTGCGCTGGAAGCGTGAAGCCCTGCGGCTCGGTTCACCCTTTCGCCCGCCCATCGATTTTCACCCTCAGGCGCCCCGACTGAGTGTGGCGCTGGCTGCGGACTATGCCAATCTGGGGGATGTAGCTCTCACGCGCGCGCTAAAGATGTTATGAAGGCCGTGCATGAGGTTCAGGTCGCCCAGCCCCTGCAATTGAACTTCACTTCCGCGTTTGCGCCGCTCGTTTCCTCGTTGCAGGAATCCCCGGGTAGCACATGAAGAACTCGAAGACATTGTTCTATTCCCTCGAGTCGAGGATTTTTGACAAGGGAGGAGTTCCTGTCAGGTTTCTGGTTTCCGTCGTGCGAAGCATCGCGTACCGGCGGATCCAACGACTCTCGATGGACAGCGATGGTGACTACGTGA
>JBEKJO010000094.1:0-24195 GCA_050011195.1 Verrucomicrobiota bacterium
GCATGTGCCATCGGCAACCTGGACAAGCTGGATCTTGCCATGGCACAAGGTGTCCCGGCGGCCAAAGTCCCCGCCGGGGCCGAGCATCGCGCGATGTCGGTCAATTCGGATGGGGTGTGCCGGCTTCATGCGATCGATATTGACGGCGATCAGGTGGTTGGCTGCCACCAATGGCTATGCCTGTGTTATCACCAACAGCACCGAGTGCAGCGTCACTTCAACCCTGGCGGCCCTGACGGTCAACCCGCTGCCGGCGGTCAGTGTGAACTCGGCGACGATTTGCGCGGGCGGCTCGGCGACGCTGACCGCGACCAACAACGCGAGCAGTCCAACCTATCTGTGGAATGACCCGCTCAACTCGACCACGGCGTCCATCACGGTGTCGCCGGCTGCGACGACGGTTTACTCGGTGACGGTAACGGACGGCACGACGGGCTGCGCCAACAGCGGCACCGGCACCGTGACGGTCAACTCTGCGCCTACGGCGGCTGCCGGATCGGCCCAAACGGTCTGCCCGGGCGGTTCGGGGGTGACGATCGGCGGCAGTCCGACGGCTACCGGCGGCACGGGGCCATACACCTATAGTTGGTCTCCGGGCACAGACTTGGACAATCCGGCGGCGGCCAATCCGACGGCCACCGTTACCAGCACGACGACTTACACGGTGATGGTGACCGATCACAACGGTTGCACGGCCAATGCTTCGGTGATTGTGACCGTTATCCCACAGCCCGAGATTACATCCATCACCCTGTTGGGCACAGACGCGACGCTGGTTTGGAGTTCACTTTCGGGCCAAACTTACCGCGTGCAATACACGACCGACCTGGTGGACTATCCTCCCGGTTCAACCTGGACGGAGCTGACTGGGCCGGCTAGTGACCCGCTGCTGCCGGACGTGACCGCCACCGGCGCGACCGCGACATTTACAGATACCTCCGGCGCCGCTCCACAACGGTTCTATCGTATTTCCGTTGTGTGTCCTTGATGGCGGTGCTGTTCGGCGCTGAGCCGCCGGCCACCCGCTGCTGACCAATGGGCTTCTCCTCCTCACCTATGCAGGGATTCCGTCTTACCCGTATGCGCTGGATACGACCACCAACCTGAATGCGATGCCGGTGCAATGGACGCCGGTGACTACCAATACCTGCGGCTTTGTTCATTTCACCCTTGCCAGTTTCCAGATTTGGCGTGGCCCGAGTAGTTCTCCCCCCGTGCGGAATGCCGCGCGATAGGGCCGCCTACAGGCTGGCGCGGGGAGCCGCCTCGGCACGATTCACAAAGACGATGTACATGTTGGAAGGCGTGAAGCGGCGGTCTTCGGTATTGGAGCCCAGGGTGAGACTTTCCCCGTTGCGGACACGGCGCTCGAAGACGTTCATGTTCTGGCCGTTGACGGTGAGGTGGAGTTCAGTGGGCTTGAACTGGCGCTGGAGCCAATCCGGACGGGGCAACCGCCTGTCGTGCGCCACATAGACGACCCCGTCCACGCCAGCAGCCAGTTCCATCAGGTCCACCGCGCTGTAGAGTTGGTCCGCATTGGCGGCCTGCACCCAGTCGCTGCCTTTGAGCGGCGCCGGCAGCCCCGTGAAAACGAAATCGCGATCGGCGTAAATCTTCTCGCCGTCCCTGGCCTGCTGCCGGACACGGACGGCGCCGGTCGGGCCCGAGTAGGAAAATGCCTTAAGGAAGCGGCCCGCTTGCGGCTGCGGGCGGGATTGGGCCAGGATCAAAAGGTCTTCGCCGGCGGTTTTGGCCAAGGCGGGCGGTGGCGGCAGGGCCGGTAACGCCATGCTGCAGCCGTGTTCCACCATGACACCGGCGCTGGTCAGCCTGAGGGTGGCAGGCCTGAGTTCACCGCCACGCGCGGTCACCGTAATGACCCCCGGCACGGGGGTGGAACGCACGGCGACACGGTTGATGCCGCATTCAAGGTCCAGGAAACGATTGTTAATGGAATGGGCCTTGCCGCTGTTATAGCCGCCACGCCAAACACCCGGGCCGGCCAAGTCGAAATCCACCCGTTGCTGGAAGGTCGGGCAACGGTCACCGTGGGCATCCACCGCTTCCACGCCAATGAGGGCGACATCCGCGCCGTCGGCCAGGAAGCCGCCTGGCCCGAGCAGGGGCGTGAGCCGCAACGCCACCGGGCCGCTTACCGTGTGCTTAACCTGGGTAGCAGCGGGCTCGCCATCGCGATAGGCAACGGCTTTGAGCTCGCCAGGTTCCCAGGCGACATTCGGGAAAGCGAACAGGTAGCGGTTCGAGACCGTGCCCCGACCGAGCGACTTGCCGTTGAGGAAAAGTTCCACCTCCCCGCAGTTGGAGGTGACATACGTGGTCTTTCGCGTGCCGGCCGGATAGGTCCAGTGGCCAATGATGTGGACCTGCGGGTCGTTGCGCCACAGGGTGCGCAGGACAAAGTAGGCCTCTTTGGGCAGGCGCGCGCCATCCACTTCGCCGCTGGCCCGGGCGACTTCGCAGCTCAGTCGGCCACCGCTGGTCGAATCGGAGAAAATCCAGTTGGCGCCGCCGCAATGCCAAGGCTGGCCGAGCTTGCTCATCCATTGCTCGACCTGGTTGACGGCATACTGCTCGGAGGTCAACTGGTAGGTCTGGCCTTTGGCTTCGGGGTAGCCGAAGTTGGGCGGCGAGTAGTTGTCCCAGACGCGGCGCGGCGACTCTTCGCGATCATACTCCGCCTCGACGACCGGCAGGCGGGGCACCTGGCGGCCACCCTCGGTGCCGAGGTCCACGTCCATGAATTCGCCCGTGATTTCATCGGCCCGGCGGTGCGCGTAGGCGCGTCCGCCCAGCGGGTCCCAGGCATCCTTATGCGCACGCAGTTCCTTGGCATGTGCGCGGGTGACTTTTTGGTTGCCGCCCTCCCAAATAATGATGGAGGGATGATTCCGGTAATAGATCAGCATGTCGCGGAAAGCGGCGGCGCGGAGTGTCCAGGCCTCGCCCTGAGCATCGCCCTCGCCGTCCACGCCCGGCTGGAGGACGAGCAGGCCGAGTTGGTCCGCGCTGGTGATGTCAGCCGGGGCGCCGGCGCAATGGCCCCACCGGACGAAGTTGCCGCCTGCCTCTTTCATCAGCGCGAGCGTGTAGTAGTGCATCCAGTCCGGCTGCGCGGCCCCCAGGCCGGGCCACTCACTGGTCGGGCGCTGGCCCCAGCCGCGGAGCTTGAGGTGATGGCCGTTGAGGTAGAACCCGGTCTTCGCGTCCCAGCGAACCTGCCGGATGCCAAAGGGCACGGCACAAGAATCAATGGTTTGGCCTTGGGCGGTGAGCGTGCAAACAGCCTGGTAGAGGTAAGGATAGCCGGGTTCCCATAACTGCGGCGCGGCGAGTGTGCCGGAAACGTTGAACGTCTCCTGCGCGCCGGCCGCCACCGGGTTCGCCTCCTCAAGCCGCAGGACCGACTTGCCCTCGCGATTAAAGATTTCCACGCGCGCTGTGACGTTCTCCGTTTCCGTGCGCCCGTTTTGCACCGGGACCTCGCAATGGAAGGTGGCGGCCTCCTCCGAAATATCGGTCGAATAGAGGTAAGGGCCGGCGGTCTTGAGCGAGCTGTAGAGCGGCAGGGTAATGTGCAGCGGGTCGGTAACGTGCAGATAGACGTTGCGATAAATGCCGCCGTGGGCCGGGTGCCAGTGCGGGCTGTTCCAGGGCAGTTCGGTTGCCGCAATTCTGGCCAACTCGGTTTCGAGCGTGAAGCGATTATCGGCCATGACCGCCAGGACGTTGGTGGCGCCGCCAAACCGCAAGTGCGGGGTGAGCTCGAAACCAAACGGGATGAACCCGGTCCGGTTGGTGCCCAGCGGTTGCCCGTTCAGATACACCTCAGCGACCTGCCGCACGGCCTCGAACTCCAGATACACCCGCCGGCCCTTAAACGCCTCCGGGAGCGTGAACGACTTGCGATACCAGGTGCGGCCCGACCATTGATTGGTTTGGCCAACGTGACCCGGCGGGGACCAGTCGTTGAACGACTCAGTGTCGTTGAAGGTGTGCGGCGTTGAAACAGTGGTCCACTCGGTGTCGTTGAGGTCTGTCCGCGAGGCGCCCGGCGGGTCCGCCTTGATGAACTTCCAGTCCGGATTGAAATTGAGGGTGAGCCGCTCGCCCGCCAGCGCGAGCGGGTGGGCTGCCAGCAACATGGACAGCGCCACCAGGCTCAGGAAGCCCAGTGCTCGCGGGAATGCCTCCTGAACAAAGGTGGGTTCAAGTGTCTTGTGTAGTGGCATGGCCGGTGTTGTTCCTGCGCGTCATTCCGATTTTCTTTTGGACACCATTCTCCCTGACGCGGTCCCCGAGCGCTATTGAACGTTTGTTCTACAGGCCGGACCAGCCAGCCGCCGCGGGATATAGAACGAATGTTCTATGGACCGCCTCCATCACCTTTGCGAACATCGCGCGTAATAGCAGCAGTTATTAGTCGGCCGCTTTCAGCGGTTCCAGAATGATACTCCGCAGCCGCATCAACTCCGCGCCCTTAATTTTGTCCGGCACGACTGCAATCTCGAAGGCCCCGGCGGCGAGCTCCACGTGGCCAAGCGAAACCCGCAGGTTTTCCCCCTGGCTGACGGTCCCCGGCAAACTGGCTTTGCCCAGCTTGACTGTGTAGCTCCCGCCGGCAGAGCCGGCTTCCGCGTCATAGACCACGAAGACCTTGAAGTTCGCCGGCTGGTTCAGCCGCACCGGCCAGGCGATGAACTCATTGGCCTTCGACCAATTGTCCACGTAGGCATCGCGGGTCTTGCCAGCGCCGAAGCGAAGCGTTCTGCCGTGCCGTTGGCCGTCGAAAACACGGAGGGTATCGCTGGGCACGGTCGGCAGCAGGAGCCGCCGGATGTCGGCGGCGACCTCTCCTCCGCACTCGATCACGACCACCGAGTCCACTTTGTCCGGCGAGGTCGTGGGCACCGCCAGAGCCACATCCAGTGCATTGAGGCGTTTCACCGGCAAGCTCCCGTCCTCGGCGTCGGCGAGCAAGCAGGCCCTTTTCACCGTGCTCTTCAATCCGCCGAGGACCAGCTTGCCATCACGTGGCCACTCGAAGACGTGCAGGTAAAGGCGATTGCCTTTGCGGGTGGATTCACCCCAGGCCTGCACCGGCAGCGGCGTTCGGGTCGTCCCGCGAATTGACTCGCCGTTGACTTTCCACCACTGGCCGATGCCCTGGAGGATGGCCAGGTCTTTCGGGTCCATCTTCCCGTTGCCCATCGGTCCGATGTTCATCAAGAGATTGCCTCCGCGCGCCGCCGCCTTCGCAAGGAGCTGAATGAAATGCCCCGGCGGCTTATGCGAGTGATCGTTCTGGTTCCAGCCGTAGGATTCGTTCGTGGTGGGAATGCCTTCCCAGTCTCCTTCATGGGGCGCGAACTCCGCCGGGCGGTCAGCCGTGGAAACGTAATCCCCGCAACTGCGCACCAGCCGGCCATTGATGATGAGGCCGGGCTTGGCCTGCCGCACGGCCTTCATGATCCGCAGGTTCTCGGACTCCGGCAGCTTGCCCGCCGTGTCGAACCACAGAATGTCCGGGTCGTAGTTCCGGATCAGCTCCAGCAACTGCGGAATGGCTTTCTCGTCCACATACTTCCGGGCTTTCGGCAGCAGTTCCGGGCTGGATTCCCACCAGTTCCTGCCGCCATGCAGCAGCCGGTCGCCGCCGGGGTTATCATAGTCCCAATCATTGCCCGGTGCGTTGGCATCGCCCCAGTCGAACGCCTGCGAGTAATAAAATCCGAACTTGAGTCCATGCTTCCGGCAGGCGGCTTTCAGCTCCTTCATCGGGTCGCGCTTGAAGGGGGTGGCCTTGATGATGTTGTAATCGCTGACCTTCGAATCATACATGGCAAAGCCGTCGTGGTGCTTGGCCGTGATGATGAAATAGCCCATCCCGGCCTCCTTGGCGGCGCGAATCCATTCCTCGGCATTGAACTCGGTCGGGTTGAACTTGCCCGCGACCTGCTCGCGATAAACCGGGATCGGGATCTTCAAAATGCGCTGGATATGCTCCGCATAGCCGTGGACCGCCTGCCCTTGCCAGGTGCCGCCCAGGCCGGAATACACGCCCCAGTGCACGAACATCCCGAATCGCGCCTCGCGCCACCACTGCATCCGCGCGTCGTGGCTCTCCATTGACTCACGCCACCAGCCCATCTCGGGGCTGTCTTTGGCGGGGACGGTCAAGGAGTTCTCTTTCACAGGGGCGTCGGCCGTGAGGATAGGAGCGGACGCAGCAAGGGTGAGGAAGGCGGCGGCGGCAACAGCCAGAGTGGCGGCTGGGACGAGCCCGCGCACCCGGTGAGAGAGGTTCTTCTGCATATTTGCGTTCCGCTGGCCAATGAGCGCCGGGTTTCAGCCGCCGCTCTGCACACCAAACGGTTGGCAGCCACTCTGCTGGCCGGGAGACTGTTCCGTCAAGCTTTGCAGACCTGAACGTTTGTTCGATAGCAAAAGGGCCGATTTAGGATACACTGCCGCTCGTTCTGGCCTCCACTTGACGTCAGCCTGGGCCGGCATAAATGACGGGCGCAGCTCGGCTCCGCACGCAGTGGAACGGCCATACAGCGATCCGGAAACATTATGGACGAACAGCTTCGCCGCTCGGGCAACTCTAGCTTCACATTTACCAACGGGGTAAACCCTATTCTGCCGCAGCAGTTCTATCTGCTGCAGTTGCCCTGACCGCGTCCTCAGGTGGCGGCCCTTGTGTCGCCTGTTGCCCATGCAACTCAAGAACGACAGGGTCCACCCGGCGGCCGGTTTCGGCCCACTATGCGTTGGCGCCTTTGGCGTCGCTCGTTTAGCATCATGGGCCACCGCTATGAACTCGTGTCTGAATTATCCGATTCGGCGCCTTTTGCCCCAGGCTACCGCCATTTTCTTGCTGGGCCTGGCCGGTCTGACCAATGTCGGCCTTTCCTCTGCGGCTGAACCGGCCGCTCTCTCCACTGCCCAGCCGGCGTCCCGGCTTACTCTCGACGTAGCCGCCGCCGACCGAAATCGGATTCTCAAAGCGGCCACCGCCGCACTTGCCCTGGAGCCAATCACGATCACCAGGTTCCCCGCCCAGCTCAGCGAAGGCGGGCCGAACGATTTCTATTCCAATGGCGATTACTGGTGGCCCGACCCGACGAAAACCAACGGACTGCCTTACATCCAGCGCGATGGTGAATCCAACCCGAACAACTTCAACCAGCACCGCCGCTGCATCTGGCAACTGCGTGACGCCGTCGCCGCTCTGGCCGCAGCCTGCCAGATCACGGGCGACGACCGCTACGCGACCCAAGCCGCCGGGTTGCTGCGTGTCTTCTTCCTCGATCCCAAAACACGGATGAACCCGCACCTCAAGTATGCGCAAGCCATTCCCGGCCGTACCCCTGGCCGCGGCACCGGCATTATTGACACGCTGCACTTGGTTGAGGTGCCGCTGGCAATCGAGGCGCTACAGCGTTCGCCGGCTTTTCCACCGGAGACGCTGGCCGGGCTTAAGGCCTGGTTCCGCGATTACGCCGAGTGGATGACCACCAGCAGCAACGGCCAGCAAGAGGCCGCCGCCGGCAACAATCACGCGGTGGCCTTTTTCCTCCAGATCGCTGTCTTTGCCGAGTTCACCGGCGACGAGGCGAAACTAGCCGAGTGCCGCCGCCGCTTCAAAGAAATCTTCGTTGCGAAGCAAATGGCGCCCGACGGCAGTTTCCCCGCCGAACTCAAGCGCACGAAACCTTACGCCTACTCGATCTTCCAACTCGACAACATGGCCGCGCTCTGCCAGGTGCTCTCCACCGACAAGGACAACTTGTGGGCGTTCTCGTTGCCGGACGGTCGTGGCATCCATAAGGCGATGCAGTTCCTCTACCCCTATCTCGCCGACAAATCCAAGTGGCCGCGCCAGCCCGACGTCCAAGCCTGGGACGGTTGGCCCGCCCGCCAACCCTCGCTGCTGTTTGCCGGCCTCGCCTTTGGCGAGCAAGCCTACCTTGACCTCTGGCAAAAGCTCCCCGCCGACCCTGCCGACCCCGAGGTCCGACGCAACATCGCCATTAGCCAGCCGCTGTTGTGGCATTTGGATTCGACTCCGGCCATTTCCTCAACTGCGGCCTCTGTGCCCGTCGCCGCCGGTGTGGCCACAAGAGCCGGCCAGCGTGAGATTCGCACCCCCGAATCTCCACCCACGCCCCGGATCAACGGCCCATCCATCATCGGCGTGCGGCCCCGTTCACCCTTAATGTACCACATTCCTGTCACCGGGGCGCGGCCGATGGTGTTTTCCGTCGAGGGCCTCCCCGCCGGCCTTCAGGTGGATGCAGAAGCCGGCGACATTACCGGTTCGCTCCGGGAGCCGGGCCGACATCCTGTGACCTTGCGGGCAAGAAACGCCGGCGGCATCAGTGAGAAACACCTCCGCATCGTGGTCGGCGAAACCATCGCGCTGACCCCGCCGATGGGCTGGAATAGTTGGAACTGCTGGGGCAGCGCGGTGGACGCCGAGAAGGTGCTGAAGAGCGCGCGGTGCCTGGTGTCATCCGGGCTAATCCATCATGGCTGGACCTACATCAACATTGACGATGCCTGGCAGGGAAAACGCGGCGGACCCTTCAACGCGATCCAGGGCAACGAAAAGTTCCCCGACATGAAGGGCCTGTGCGACACGATTCACAAAATGGGTTTGAAGGTGGGTATTTATTCCACGCCCTGGACCACCTCCTACGCCAATCACATCGGCGGCAGCGCCGAGAATCCCGAGGGCATGTGGTCTCCACCCACGATTCCCAAGCGGGGCAACGTCAACAGAAAGATTCTCCCCTGGGCGATTGGCCAGTACCACTTTGCCGCCAACGACGCCGAACAATGGGCGGCCTGGGGCCTGGACTACCTGAAGTACGATTGGAACCCCAACGAGCCTCCCGAGACCCGGGAGATGTATGCTGCCCTCCGCGTCAGCGGGCGGGACTTCGTCTTCAGCCTCTCCAACCACGCGCCCTTCACCAATGCCCCGGCCCTGTCGAAGATCGCCAATTGCTGGCGCACCACCGGCGACATTCGTGACAACTGGGACTCGATGAGCAAAAAAGGCTTCGGCGAGGACAAATGGGAACCGTTCGCCGCCCCGGGCCATTGGAACGACCCCGACATGCTTGTGGTGGGCTGCGTCGGCTGGGGCACTCCACATCCCACAAACCTGACCCCCGGCGAACAATACACCCATATCACGCTCTGGTGCCTGCTCTCGGCGCCGCTGCTGCTCGGCTGCGACCTGGAGAAACTCGACGACTTCACGCTCAACCTCCTCACCAACGATGAAGTCCTCGCCGTCAACCAGGATGCCCTCGGCAAACAGGCCCTTTGCGTCGCCAAAGACGGGGACCTTCGGGTGTATGCCAAGGACCTTGAAGACGGTTCCAAAGCGGTCGGCCTGTTCAACCTGGGCCAGACCGAAGCCCTGGTCACGGTCAAGTGGTCCGACGTGCGTCTGTCCGGCCGACGGTCAGTGCGCGACCTCTGGCGCCAGAAAGACCTCGGCGGATTTGATGGCCGGTTGCAGCTCCCGGTCGGCCCCCACGGCGCGGAACTGGTGAAGATCGCGACCGCAGAATAGCGGTCAACCTGCGTCCTGCCCGCGACGGTGTCATGGTGCGCGCTTCAGAAAACCGAGACCACGAACAGTCAGAAAGCACCCGTTTGTTTCAGTGTGGCATCAAACTGATGCTTCTTGTTCGGAGAGGTCGCAAAGCTCAGTTTGATCTGTGGATTCAATATGCCGGTCTTCAACGCAGGACCTGAGCGTATGCCATGACACCGTAAGCCGCAAAGCCGCCGGGTTTCGCACGCCTGAATCGCGTCTGGCTTCTGCTTGCTTCCCGGCGCCAGCCTGCTAACCTCGGGCCGTGGCCAACCATTCGGCTTGCCAAGCTCTCGGGGGTGCGCTGACGGCCCTGGTGCTGTCTTTCACCCCGACGATTTCCTGCCGCGCCGCTGATTCCCCTTGGTTCGCTCGCCCTTGGGATGCCGAGGAGGGTTTGCCCAACAACACCGTCGCTGGCCTGGCCCAAACCGCTGACGGCTATCTCTGGCTAGGGACACCCAGCGGCCTGGTGCGTTTCGACGGCGTTAGGTTCGAGGACTTTTCCCCAACAAACTTCATTGCTCCCCCCAACCGTGGCACGATCGTCATGCTGCATGGCCGCGATGACGCCCTATGGCTGGCGCTGGACCGCGGTGCCGTGGTTCGCTTGCAGGCCGGCACCGTGCAGGCATTCACTGAGGGCTTGCCTGACAGCATTCCGAATGGTTTGGCGCAGGACGCCCAGGGCGACCTCTGGGTCGCGTATCGGGGGGGACCGGTCTATCACATCAAGGACGGCAGGGTCTCGGCCTGCACGTCGAAAGATGGTCTCCCGGAGGGCGCTGACATCTGCGCCCTGAGCTGCGCGAACAACGGGCAGGTTTGGTTCGCCAAAGCCGGCCAAATCGGCATCCTTCGCAACGGGACATTTGAAACCACCCGGCGCTTGGATCCGCTGCCAGCGCAACTGGCCGCTGCCCGCGCAGGCGGCGTCTGGCTTTGCCTGGGCTTCCGGCTCTTCCGAGTCGAAGAAAACGGCCAGTTCAAGGACCTTGGCGAATTTCATGCCGAGCGAGGCGGCACGGTCGCCACGGTGATGCTCGAAGACCATGAGAGTTCTATCTGGATCGGCACCTCTTTCAGCGGTTTATTTCGTTATTCTGACGAATCCGGCTTCGAAACTATCCCAACAACTCACCAGGAAATTCTCAGCCTCGCAGAAGACCACGAAGGCAACCTGTGGGTCGGCACTGCCGGGGGCGGCCTGAACCGCATCCGGCGCCGCGCCATTACCCTGGAAGGCTCGGAAGAGGGGTTGCCCTTCGCGGCGGTGCCGTCCATCTGCGAGGACGCCACAGGCAATCTCTGGGCCGCCGCCCAAAACGGCGTGCTGGTCCGCCGGGCCGGCGGCAAATGGAGTTCCCTCGCTCCAACCAACGACTGGCCTGTGGATGCAACTTGCGTTGCTGCGGACGCGCAGGGCTCGCTTTGGATCGGCACACGCCTGCACGGCCTGTATTGCTGGCGGGAAGGCCGCTTCGTCACCTGGGGCAATCCCGCGGAGATCCGCGGGCGAACGATCCATACCTTGCTGGTCAGCAAGGCGGGTGACTTATGGATCGGTGAAGAAAGCCCGCCCGCCATTCAACGGCTCCGTGGCGGCCAGCTCCGCACCTTCGTGGCCCCGCGCGACAGCCGTATCATTCGGGCGATGGCGGAGGACGCCGCCGGCAACATCTGGGCTGGCACCTCCAAAGGGATTTTGCTCAGGATCACCGGCGACCAATTGGCTGAAGTCAAGCTGCGCCCGTCTGGGGAACTGGCTTCGATCCGCTGCTTCTGTGCGACGCCGGATGGAACGCTTTGGATCGGGTATGCCGGTTGGGGAGTCGGCCGCGTCAAAGACGGACACTATGCTGAAGTCCACGCCGAACAGGGGTTGTATGACAATTACATTTCCCACATCGTTGACGATAGCCACGGTTGGCTCTGGTTTGGCGCCAATCGCGGTATCTTCAAGGTGCGCCAGCAGGATATGGTGGACGTTGCTGAAGGCCGCTCCCCCCGCATCCGCTCCATTCATTATGGCCGGAGCGAGGGGCTGCCCAGTTTGCAAGGCACGTTTGGCGAGTCACCCGATGTCCTGCGCAGCCGCGATGGTCGGCTTTGGATTCCCATGCGAACGGCGCTGGCGGTCGTGGACCCTGGGGGACTGGGCGAGAATCTCAAACCGCCACCCGTCTTGTTGACCCGGGTGACGATAGACGAGCGCGCCATTGCCTCGTATGGCGGGGTGCTGCCCGTGTCCGCCAATCGCAGCGATGCGGCGCTCCCCTTGGGCCTGGCCGATGCCCGGCTCCGCCTGCCGCCAGAGCATCGCCGGCTCGAGTTCGATTTCACCGCGCTGAGTTTTGCCGCCCCGGAGAACGTCCAGTTCCGCCATCGTCTCGAGGGCTTCGACGACGATTGGGTCGAGGCGGGGCCCCAGCGCACTGCTGCTTATCCCCGCCTGCCGGCGGGCAATTATGTCTTCCGCGTGACCGCCTGCAGGAGTGACGGGGTCTGGAACCAAGGCGGCGCCACGCTCAGCCTGGTGGTTACTCCGTTCTTGTGGCAAACCTGGTGGTTCCGTTCCGCTGCCCTGGCCGCGTTCACTCTCGCGATCATTGCCATCGTCCGCTATGTCTCCTTCCGCCGGCTGCACGAGCGGTTGCGTCTCCTGGAGCAACAGGCGGCGCTGCACAAAGAACGAGCCCGCATTGCCAAGGATATTCACGACGACTTGGGCGCCAACTTGACCCAGATCGCCCTGCTCGGGGAGCTGGCCCAACAGGATCGGGGCGAGCCTGAGAAGGCTGCCGAGCGCAGCGGCAAGATTTCCAGCACCGCCCGGCAGGCCATCAAGTCGCTCGACGAAATCGTTTGGGCCGTCAACCCCCGGAACGACACCCTGGCGCACTTGCTGGACTACTCCGGCCAGTTCGCGCTCGATTACCTGCGTCTGGCGGGCATCCGCTGCCGCCTGGACTTTCCTGAGCAGACACCCGCGCGTGACCTCTCCACCGACCTGCGCCACAACGTCTTCCTCGTCGTCAAGGAAGCCATCCACAACATCGTCAAGCACTCCCGCGCCACCGAGGCCTGGGTCCGGGCCACCGTCTCCGACCAGGCCCTCGACATGGTCGTCGAGGACAATGGCTGCGGCTTCGAGCGCGCCCCGGACGATGCCGTCTCCGACGGCCTGCGCAACATGCGCCAGCGCCTGGCCGAAGTGGGCGGCGAGTGCCGCATCGAAAGCCGCCCCGGCCAAGGTACGAAGGTTGCCTTGCGCCTACCCTGGCCCAAGACCTGATGAAGCTCCTGGTCATTCCTCGGCTGCTCGGGCTGTTTCTGTTGGCGCAGTCCGCTCGGGCGCAGTCCCCGGTCACCCTCGTAGCCGACCCAGCACTGGCCGGGCCAAACATCTCTTCCAACTTCAGCGGACTGAGTTACGAAATGTCCCTCGTGCTTCCGGGCAGGAACGGGAAGTACTTCTTCAGTCCGGACAACAAGCCCCTCATACAGATGTTCCGAACCTTGGGGATCAGAAGCTTGCGAGTGGGAGGCAACACCGCCGAGCGGGACACGGTTGCAATCCCTGGCAAGGCCGACATTGACAGCTTGTTCGGTTTTGCCAAAGCCGCAGGCGTGAAAGTCATTTACACCCTGCGGTTGAAAGGGGCCGATCCGCAGGCTGACATGGAAATCGCGCGGTACGTCATGGAGCATTACCGGTCCGAGCTGGCCTGCTTCACCCTCGGCAATGAGCCGGAGAAGATGGCGAAGGATTTCCCGAGTTACCGGGAGGAATTTCGCCGATTCCTGGCGGTGATCACTGCGCCCACAAATGTGCCGGATGCCAGGTTCTGCGGCCCGAGCACGACGCACAAGAACGCCTCGTGGGCCGGCCAGTTCGCCCAGGACTTCGGACGCGACCGCCGCATCGTGTTGGTCACCCAGCATGAGTATCCGGCGCGCAGCGGCGCCAACGTGCCCGATGCGGCGGTTGGCTGCGACAGGCTGCTCTCGCCGAACCTGCTCAAGACCTACGACGCATTCCATGATGAGTTTGTTCCGGCGGCTTTATCCAACGGCCTGCCCTGCCGGCTGGAGGAGGCCAATAGTTTTTCCAACGGCGGGGCCGGCGGGGTGAGCGATGCCTTCGCCGCCGCCCTGTGGGGATTGGATTACCTTTACTGGTGGGCGGCACACGGCGTGCAGGGCATCAACTTCCACACCGGCGGCTACGTGGCCGGGACTCAGCCGCGGGCGCCGATGAAATATGCGGTGTTCTGGAACTCGGGTGAAGGCTTCGCCGCGCGGCCGTTGGCCTATGCGCTAAAGGCGTTCGATTTGACTGCCAATGGCCGCCTGGTACCCGCGAAACTGACCTTCAACCCCGGTGCCGTCGATCTCAGAGCCTACGCCGTTTTGGCCCCGGACAACACCCTCTACAGTACGCTCATCAACACAGAGCATGGCCCAGGCCGCCGCGATGCGGAGGTGACCCTCGCTCCTGGGAATGGCTATATTCGCGGTCAAGTGATGTTTCTGGCTGCGCCTGGCGGCGACGTGACCGCCCAGACCGGCGTGACTCTCGGCGGCGCGCCGATCCGAGAGGATGGCTCTTGGGAGGGCAGTTGGACGCCACTGGCTCCAGCCTCCGCCGCCGTCTTCAAAGTGAACGTCCCGGCCGCTTCCGCTGCGATTGTCCGCTTGAGCGTCCCTTGACCCGAACGCTCAACCGCGGATTATCGTGCTGCTTCAAGGTGCCGGCGAACTGCGTCTTCTTCCTTCACCGATCAACGGGCTGATCTGAAGGCTGGCCAACCGCGACGTTCGCACCAGCGCCGGCGGGAGCGGTGAAGGCGATTTTTTTCAAGCCGCCTCACGCAGGTAATGATGGTGGAGGCCACCGCCCAAGGACAACTCGATGACTTTGCCGCAGTCGGGTGTCATCTTGATGAAACAGGGTTTGGTTTGGTCTGATCGGACAGGTTCTCAATCCCCAAAAGGATGCTCGGCTTGCTCAATCCGTATCTCCCCGACCCGTTCATCAATGAACGATGGAACGCGCGCCCCATCCGCAACCGGTCGTCCTGGGTGAGCTTGTTGAAGAAAACGAACCGGACAAAGGCGGATCACTGAACGTGGTCGTTGCCGTGCTCTCTGGTCACAGTCTGCCCCGTTTCACAAACCGTCTCGTAAAGCGCGTTCATCCGTTCCGCTTTGCGCGCCCAATGAAACGCTGTCCGCGCCCGTTCACGCGCCGCAACGCCCATGCGCCGGCGCATCTCCGGGTCGCGGTACAACTTCCCCATCGCGTCAGCCATCGCCTCCAAGACCTGCTCCAGGGACCCTACCGGGGCCTTGAAGCCGCACGCCTCAGTGACCTGCAAACTTGGACCGCCGGCGTCCAGGCAGATGACCGGTCGCCCGGCCGCCAGCGCTTCCAGGCAGACATTGCCGAAGGCCTCATGGACAGCCGGATGCACCAGCACATCCGCTTGCGCCAGCTTGTCGTACACGTCCGCCAACTCGGGCAACCGCCCCCAGAAGGTCACCCGCTGAGCGATGCCCAACTCTGCCGCCAGTTGCTTAAGCGCTCCGGCTTCCGGTCCGCTGCTGACCACCCAATACTCGCTTTCCGGACAAACCCGGTGGAACCGGGCGAAGGCCTCCAGGCCCCAATGAAACCCCTTCCAATGCAACAGCCGCCCGATGCTGATCAGACGAAAGGGCTTTTCGGTCCGCACCGGAAATCGGCCAAAAAAATCGAATTCTTCATCATTCATGCCGAACTGCGGTTCCACCACAACACGTGACGCGCCTAGCCGCTCGATTCTTTTCTTCGATTCCTCGGTCGTCGCCGCCACGATCCCGGCGCGTCGCATCGTGGCGCGCAGCACCGGGTCCAAATCCGCCAGCGTCCGCACCAGGTCCCGCCTCCTTTCAAACCAGCACCCGCGCCGGCTGAACCTGCCCGTCAACGCCCTCGGCGTCGATTCGCCCCCCCCCAGGGGGCCGAGGATAGATCGGACCGGCAATAAACCGAGGTAACTGGGCACCCAATATTTGCCAAAGGTGACGTGGTGCAGCAGATCAAAGCCAATTTCGCGATGGAGGCGCGCCCCAATGCGCCACGCCGTTATTTGCCATAAGTAATAGTACGCCTGAATACCCCGGGAGCCCTCTTTCCAAAAACTCGCCCAACGAGGCAGATCGAAATAGATCCAGTGTAACTGGCCCTGGCCGTCAGCCTGCGGCGCAGTCTCTATCGTTGGCCGGTTGTTCGCGCGGGTCAGAACCCACACGCTGTGCCAGCGTGACATCTGCAGCGCCCAGTTCCAGCCATCAGCCGGTTCCGAGCCTTTGTTGGGCTCGCAGGCGTAAGCAGACATCAGAACTTTAAGTCGGCGCGGCATCAATAGGAGCGATTGCGTTATTGAGGTCAGGCGCAAAACCGCGCGGTCAACGCCTGTGCCCGCCAAGGGCGGGGGGATCGATGCGCCAGCAGGGACGCAAGGCGCTTACCGTAGGCTTGATTGCCATATTGCATACTCTGCGCGAAGAAGGCTGTAATTTCCAAGCTTTTTCGAATCCAATTGTTCCCGCCCCCTGTGAGCCTTCGAGGCCCGTTTGGCGCGAGCAGAGCCTGTGCCGGGCCGGGGTGGTTCCCCCAGGCTTTGCTCTTTTGGGCGCTCCACATAGGACTTGAAGCGATGAATTTGTCTATATAAACTGCCGGCGGCCCTTAGGAATGGAGGGCGTTTTGGGCCGTGAAGCTACCAATGCCCTGGGTCCTGGGCGGGAGGGCACAGGGCCTTCACAAGAGCTTTTGCTGTTTGTGTGAATGTTGTTCGTGTGTTTCCTTACACCGCGAGGGTGGGCGGCGGGTCTTGGCAGTTTTTCCACTAACGCGCCAGGCGGCGCACTGTCCAAGCCGATGAATTCGATGATGTCAAAGACAGATTATTGTGTGATCCACGTGTTTCCCTACGGCGCGAAGCTGGCTGGGGGACACAGCAATGCCGTCATCGCTTTCATGAAGAGTCAAATGCAGCAGGGGATCAACGTGCAAGGGCTTTCCCCGACCACCCCAGGCATGCCCAGTGTGCCCTGGAGAAGCCTCGACCTCCTGCCCATCCGGGAAATGGACTTCCGCGCGCCGAACCTTTGTCGAAGGGCGATGGAATTAGCCGCTGGTTGCCAACGCCCGATTGTTCATTTCCATGGTTTCATGTGGGACTTCCCGCGGTTCGGATGGGAACTGGCGCAAGCGGGAATTCCTTACGTCATAACATCCCAGGGCCAGTTGCATTATCGCAACCTTGAGCACTGGGCAAAGAAGTTTCTTTACATTAACTTTGTCACTCGCTTCTTTCGCAACGCCAGCGGCCTCCACTTTCTCACCTGGCGGGAACAACATCGGGGCAGGTATCTAATCCCTTTCTGGAAGAAACCCGTTCTCATGCAAGCCAATGTGGTCGAGGTCCCTGAACCTGGCACGGTCTGTCCCGCCTCGCGCGAGCAGTATGGGATTCCGGCGCAGGCCTTTGTATTCGCCTACCTCGGACGATTGCATACTAAGCACAAGGGCCTGGACACGCTGGTGAAGAGCTTTGCCAGACTGCCGGTTGATAGCAACCCTTGCCTGGTATTCATTGGCCCGGACTGGGAGGGTGGACAGCGGCGCCTGGAGCGCCTTGCGCGACGGTTGCAGTGCAACGGGCGCGTGCGGTTCCTGGGCCCGCAGTTTGGCGACCGCAAATGGAAGTCGCTCGGAATGGCCGATGTGTTTGTTTCGCCTTCCCGATGGGAAGCTTTCGGCATTGCGACAGCCGAAGCGATGGGCTTCGGCTTGCCCATCATTGTTTCGAGCAAGATGAACCTGGCTCCTGAGTGGATCGCCGCGGGCGCCGCCATTGCGGTTGGCCCATCGCCGGATGCGCTGAACCGGGCTATGAGCCAGTTGGCCTGCGACCCCGCTTGCCGGCAGTCGCTGGGTGAACATGGCCGGGAATGGGTTCTTGAACACTGCTCGCCTCACAAAACGGGCGCCCGCTTCGAGAGTTTTTACCGGCAGGTGCTCCGAGGCGAGAAGGTGTTATCTCGCCCGCTTGCTCAACCCGGGGCCCGCGTGCCAGACAGGGCGGCGCGTGGCGCCGTAAATGTTGTCCATGTGTTTCCTTACTCGCCGGCACTGTCGGGCGGGCATGCCAATGCCATCCGGAGCTTTATTGCCTGTCAGAGGGCGAAGGACGTCAATGCGGTGGGGATTGCCCCCAAGCCCGAGGAGCAGGCTGGGCCGACCGACTGGGGGTTTCCGCTGACTGAGGTTGACTCTCTTTGGAATCTACGCTGGGCGGCCATTGCCGACCGGTTCGCGATCAGGCCCGGCAACAGTCTGCTCCACTTCCACAGCGTGGATTACCGGTTCGTACCCTTGCTGAATGATCTGCGCCGGGCAGGCGTTCCCTACGTTCTGACCTCGCACGGCCAGTTGAATTTCAGAAGCGCGGCGCATTGGTTCAAGAAGTTGGTTTACCTGAACTTCGTGGATCGAAGCCTGCGGAAGGCGGCCGGGCTGCATCTTCTGACCAACTTCGGCCAGGGCCGGGCGAAGTCGCTCTTGCCGGGCTACCGCGGGGTAATGCTGGTCCAAGGCAATCTGGTCAGCCTTCCCGGTCTCGCAAAGTTGCCTGCTGGCTCGAGAAGTGATTATGCAATCCCGCCGGAGGCGTTCGTGCTGGTGTTCCTGGGTCGGTTGGATGTGTGGGGCAAGGGCTTGGATTTGGTGGTTGAAGCGTTCTCCTGCCTTCCGGCCGAGCGGTTTCGGCTGGTGCTGGCCGGTCCGGACTGGCGGGAAGGCCGAGCGAACCTCGAACTGCTGGCGAGAAGAATTGGGTGCAGAGAGCGGATTCATTTTGTCGGACCCGTTTATGGCGAGAAGAAATGGTCCCTCCTGCGCATGGCTGATGTGTTCGTTTCGCCTTCCCGCTGGGAAGCCTTTAATATTGCCCTGGCGGAAGCCATGGCGGTTGGGCTGCCAGCGGTGACTTCGACGAAAGGCAACTTGGCCCCGGACCTGAGGAAAGCGGATGCGGCCCTGCTGACGCCGCTGGAGGTCGAGCCGCTGGCGAAAGCGATCGCTTCGCTGGAGGCGGATCAGGAGCGGCGGCGAGCATTGGGGCGCCGGGGCAAAGCCTGGGTGGAAGCAAACTGTAACCCGGACCTTGCCGGCCCCCGGTTTCGGGAGTTCTATCAATCCATTCTGGACAGAACCTGTAACGCAAAAGACTGAGTCATTTGCCTCGAGGCATGTTTTTGCCGAAATCACCCTATTTGCCGAACCCCCGCCTGCTGCTGGAACTAATCCAGCGCAAGAGATACGCGCGCATCGCCCGGAGAGAGGAACAAGGGTCGCTCCGCCAATGGTTCCTGCTGTGGGGACGCGTGGGCAAAGAGTGGCTGTTAAATCCGCAGCCAGCCAAGCTGCGGAAACTGTTGCCTCCCCCTGACCGAAACTGGGCGGACCCCTTCCTCTGGAAACGCGGCGACGACTGGTTCATCTTTTGCGAGGAGTGGCTTTACAACAAACCTTACGCGCACCTTGCTGTCATGCAGCTTTCGGGGGAGGACCGCGCGGTGCCGCCCACCAAACCAGTTTTGGTGAAAGACCACCATCTCTCTTATCCCTTCCTTTTTGAGCACGAGGGCACGCTCCACATGGTCCCCGAGGGAGGAAACGCACGAGCTATTGACGTGTATCAGTGCGAAGAATTCCCCGAGCGATGGCGCAAGCGGGCCACGCTCATGCGGAACGTCCAATACGCCGATGCAACCCTGTTTGAACATCAGGCGAAATGGTGGCTGCTGGCCACGATTAAGCGAGGCTTGTTCGCGTTGAATCGCGACCTTTTTGCCTTCTGGGCGGATACGCCGCTAACCGACCAGTGGAATCCGCATCCGGCCAACCCGGTGGTGCGGGGATTTGCGAGCGCGCGGCCCGCTGGCCGCCCCTTCGAACTCGGCGGGAAGCTCTTCCGGCCATCGCAAAACTGCCTTGTCCGATACGGGCACAGCCTGAGAATCAACGAAATTCTGCGGCTGGATGCCAGGAGCTACCAGGAACGCCTGGTCGTGGAGGTAAAACCTGACTGGGAAGCCAGTATTCGCGCCAACCACCACATTGACTGGCATGAAGGCCGCGTCGTTATGGATGCGCAAAGGCTGCTGCCCCTCGTGCCAGAAGCTGAGGCAAAAACGTAACGGCGCCGGGTTCGAGTTCCGCGCGGCCGCCGCCGGCTAACGCGGCGGGACCACGCGGCAGAAGCGATGCGCCTGGCTCAGCGCGGGACTATCAGGCCCTGCAAGAGGTCGGTTGGCCTTCCTCTCGCCTTTGGAACTGGCGACTACGGCTTCTCCAAAATCGCTCGCAGGGTCAGTTCGGACCCGGCGCTGATCTTGATCTGCTTTCGATAATCCTTGAAGCCCGCTTTCTTCACTTCGACAACGTGAGCGCCTTCAGCAAGCTGCACTTTGGCGGGCGTGTTGCCGACGAAGGTCCCATCAACGAAAATCTCGTAAGACTCGTCCTCCGCTTTCACCGTCACGAGGCCGGTCTTGATGGCTTTGGCCGCGGACGGGGCGTCCCAGGCGCTGGCTTGCCCGGTCCTGCCGCCGGAAGGAGGGGGACCCGCCTGGGCCGGCGGTGAGGCAGATTCGCCCGCCGTTGAGGTTTTGTGTGGCTTAAACTCACGCGCCAGCCGCTGCCCCTCGGCCACTTGCTCGGGCGTCAGAAACCGTTCGGCCGCGGCCAGGTTGACTTTGGCATCGTCCGCGCGTTCATCGCCTTTAGCCGCGGCGAGGTTGAACCATTTGTAGGCCTCCACATTATCCTTGGTCACGCCCCTGCCCTTGGTGTAACAAAGGCCGAGGGTGTTCTGGGCCTGGGCAAATCCTTGCTCGGCAGCCAGCCGGGTCCATTTCACGCCCTCCGGAATGTCCTTGGGCACGCCGTTGCCTTCGAGGTAACAGTTGCCCAGCTCGCATTGGGCATCCGGCAGGTCCTGGTCAGCCGCCTTGCGATACCAAGCTGCGGCCTCGACGGCATTTTTTGCCACCCCATCCCCATTGGCATAGCACATGCCCAGATCGAACTGGGCTTCGGCCGAGCCCTGCTCCGCCGCCTTGCGGAGCCAGCGGGCCGCTTCAACTTTATCGGGCTTCTTCACGCCCTCTCCATTGGCATAGGCCAAACCCAAAAGGCACTGGGCGCGGGCCAGGCCCTGCTCCGCCGCCTTGCGCAGATATTTTGTGGCCTTCGCCGGGTCCTTCGCCACGCCGTTGCCATTGGCGTAACGGAAAAAGACGCTGAGTTGGGCCTCGCTATCGCCTTTGTCCGCCCTGGCTTTGATCGCCTCGAACTGTTTGCGCTCGGCGTCGGTCGGTTGGCCGGGCAATTGAACCACAGACCCCGCCACAAGCAACAGGAGCACTCCTATCGAACGATTGAACTTCATGCTGCCAGCTTAGTCGGTTTCAACCGGCGCGCAAGCGCCGCGTAACCCGCCCAACCCCGGTCGCTCACCTCCAATCCCGGCCATCAAAGGCTGCTGGTCGCCGAGCCTCAAGCCGGCTGAACGCGGCGCTGGCTGACCGACGGCCCCCAGCGCAGCACCTCCAGGGGCACCTCGGTTAAACGGCACAGGTGGGCGGACACAAAAGCCAATTCCATCTTCCTCAGCCCCGCATTCTCCACAAACCTAATGGCCTGGCTCATGGTCTTGAAGTCAAGGGCTTCGTCAGGATTGCCCGTCCAATTCTCGGCGGATTGGACGTAAAGCCCGGTTGGAACGTTGCGCAACAGCGTTCTCATAAATGCTTATTGTCCTGTTGTCGTCTTGATACTCATACGGCATCCCTTTTTCCCACGCGTATTCTTAACCGAAGAGGGAGATTCCGTCTATCGGCTTCATTACGGACAGGCCTGTAGTCTTTGGCCCTACAAAGCGCCGCAGGGGAGGATCGTCTCCAGGCGAATGCGGTTGGCTCGCCGCCGCCTTGGCAGGAAACCGAAGGGCTGGCTGGCCGTCGCAAATCGCCGCTCGCAAATCCTCTCGACAGGACCGGCAGTTCTCTTCCATCCTCCGGGCCAGAGCTATGCCAGGCACCGAAGTTCCCGTTCAATACCTGCTGACCCTCCCGCCGCGCATGGTGGCGGAGTTCGAAGCCCTGGAAGGCCGGCACCGGCCCGAATGGTTCGCCGCCTCCGATCCCCCCGGCGAGCCGCTGGGCTCGGGCGGCGGCACGGCCAACCTCCTCGCGGAGGCCTGGCGCGCGACCGCCCCCGACGATTCTTTTGCCGGCTGGCTCCGCCAAAGCCACAAGCTCATCCTGCACGCGGGCGGCCTGAGCCGGCGCCTCCCCGCCTACGCGCCTGTGGGCAAATTGCTCATGCCCATCCCCGTATTCCGCTGGTCGCGCGGCCAGCGCCTCGATCAATCGCTGCTCGATTTGCAATTGGCCGACTACCAGCGCGTGCTGGCCCATGCCGGAGCGGGCACCGTTGCCCTGGTTACCAGCGGCGACGTGCTGCTGCGCTTCGCCCGCGAACTGCCGCCCTTCCCCGAGGTGGACGTGCTCGGCCTCGGCCTGTGGGTGGCTCCGGAACAAGCCAAGCACTTTGGCGTGTTCTTTTCCCCGCGCGGCCACCCGACCGAACTCGCCTTCTTTTTGCAGAAACCCGCCGCGCCGAAAATCCGCGAGCTGGCCGAACACTATCTCTGCCTGGTGGACAGCGGCATGTGGCTCCTGAGCGAACGCGCCGTGCGCGTGCTGATGGAGCATTGCGGTTGGGAGACCAGCCGCTTTGGCGGCGGCGCCGCGCGCCGCTACGAACTCTACGCCGAGTTTGGCCTCGCGCTGGGCAAGTCCCCGACCGTCCAGGACGCGGCAGTCAATGCGCTGACCTGCGCGGTCGTGCCGCTGCCAGAAGCGCAGTTCTATCACTTCGGCACCAATGCGCAGATGATCGAGTCAATCTCCGCCTTGCAAAACCTCGTGCTGGACGAATCAAAAGTGGGCCGCACCGGTGCGAGCCAGCAGCCGGACCAGGTGACGCAGAACTCGCACTTCGACGTCACCCTGCGCCGGGAGAGCAACCACACGCTCTGGGTCGAGAACAGCGTGGTGCCGTCCGGTTGGCAGCTCGCCTCCCAGCATGTGCTCACCGGGGTGCCCGAGAACAATTGGACCCTCCGCCTCCACCCCGGCGTTTGCCTCGACTTCGTGCCTATTGGCCGGGACCAGTTCTGCGTGCGGGCCTACGGTTTCAGCGACCCCTTCGCTGGTCCGCTGGGCGACGCCGCCACCCGCTGGCTGGGCCGGGCGGCGCGCGACTGGTTCAGCGCGCGCAGCCTCAAGCCGGAGGACTGCGCCATCGATCCCCAGACCGACCTCCATTCCTGCCCTCTGTTTCCCGTCATGGACGGCAACGCCCTCGAGCCCGCGTTCGTGGAATGGCTCTTTGCGCCGGCGCCGGGACCTGAGCCTGGGTTCGCGCGCCGCTGGCGCGAGCTGCCCCGGCTCTCCGCCCGGCAAATCCCCGAGCAAATCAACCTGCGCCGCCTCTATGAGCAGCGCACGCGCTTGCGCCATGCCTGCCTGCTGCCGATGCTCAAGAACTTTCGCTGGAGCGTTTTCTTCCGGCTCGACCTCGAAGCCACCGCGCGCGCCTTTGCCGCGGGCGGCAACGCCCTGCCCGACCTGCCCTTCGGCGACCACGACGACCCGATGCAGGTGGTCCACGATCAGATGTTCCGCTCCGCCGTCCTGAGGCATCGCCGCGAATCGGGCTGGGAGCGGTTCGAGGCCGGCGCATTCGCCCGGCTGCGGGAGATGATTGCCCACGAAGCGCGGCTCTCGCCCGCCTGTCCCCGTCGCAACGTCATGGACGACCAGATCGTCTGGGCGCGCAGCCCGATCCGGTTCGACCTGGCCGGCGGCTGGACCGATACTCCCCCTTACTGCATCGAGCATGGCGGCAAGGTCCTCAACCTCGCGGCCGACCTCAACGGCCAGCCGCCCATCCAGGTCTTTGCCCGGCTTTCCGAGCGACCGGAACTGGTCATGCGCTCGATCGACCTCGGCGTCGAGGAGCGCGTGCGCACTTATGCCGAGCTGGACACCTTCGCCCGGCCGGATAGCCCTTTCGCGCTGGCCAAGGCGGCGTTTGCGCTCGCCGGCTTTCTCCCGCGTTTCCACTCGCAAGGCGGTTTTGCTTCGCTGGAGCAGCAACTCCGCGATTTCGGCGCCGGCATCGAAATCTCTCTGCTCGCCGCTGTGCCGAAAGGCTCGGGCCTCGGCACCAGCAGCATTCTCGCGGCGACCGTTCTGGCGGCGCTGGGGGATCTGTGCGGCCTGGGTTGGGACCGGAACACCCTCTTCACCCGCACCCTGGCGTTGGAGCAGATGCTCACCACGGGCGGCGGCTGGCAGGACCAGGCCGGCGCGATCTTCCGCGGCATCAAGCTGATCGAGACCGCTCCCGGCCTCGCGCAGAAACCGGCCAT
>JBEKJO010000095.1:0-24068 GCA_050011195.1 Verrucomicrobiota bacterium
AGCAGAATCCTCGAAAAGGCCCACTTTGGGGACAGGGTCTAGATAGGCGTTGTTGCTCTTTGCACGTTGACGTCATTTCCCTATGGGTGCCTATTCACTAGTTCTATCAATGATCAGAACCGTGCATATATATACGCCCACGAGCACAAGCCCGCACACTAGGTAAAAAGCAAAGCCGAATCCCCGTTTGACGGTAATCAAAAGAAGAAGGTCCAACATCGCCAGTATATAGATTGGGGAAAGAACCCATGCCAGTAACTTAGCCCAGCGGTCTCGTTGGAATAGACCGTAGCCGCAAATCGTAACAATAAGGCAAGCGCCGAAAAGGCCAAACCTAAACGATTGTATGCCATTATGCTCGAATATCACAAAGACAGAATGGAAGACGCCACACAGGCCACCGACCAACCAAAGTAGTCCAGCTATGCGAAAAGCCCAGTGATGTCGATCGGGTTTGTGAACTATTTTCTTCTCAGACATAGCAGACTAAGCGCATTTCCTATGGACCCGGGACGTCATCCCCTGAGATCGGGCTGGTCGATGGCATCATCCGAAAGAAAAGGTATGCGATGCCAGAATTAGCATTGCTAAGGTGCCTCTGCGGGAGGTCATTATAGTTAAGGCTATCATGTCTGGGAATTGTCAAATACGGGAAATGACTTAGGACTCTAACCGCAGCTGTATGGCAGTCATTGTAGCCAAAAAACCACCACCAACTGTCGTTAATGTGCTGGCGCCCATACTCCATTATCTCCTCCTCATGGCCTACACTGCCATCGATTGAGTAAGCTACGACATCTACCGGCAATGTTCCAGTTTGGCCAGCGATAGGACCAACGTCTCTGACTTCCCACGTTTCTCCACTTCCGCAAGACAACTCCTGGCCAACAGAGCGATGTTGTTTCACTGTCCCCGGTGGCGGATTGTCGAGATATGCTAAAACATTTGTTCGATCGTCCCAAATATAGCAGTGTCTGCCAAAACCGTAGACAGGAGCCTCGTCGGCGGTTTTCCGAGTGCAGAGCCATAAGGTCAAACCAGACGGGTCAACGCCGTTCTCGGGATTGCCATCACAATAGAGATATTTATGAAGCGATTGAGGCTGTTCACGCGTTCCCTCGTAAGTATCCATCGTCCAAAAGCGTCCGATTTGGGGATTGACGTATCTGGCGCGAGATACTCCATTGCCAAAAACCGGCGTACAGCGGTTTTTCGCCCCCACTCGGCGCAACGGGAAGGCCACAACGATTCCCCGGACCCGGTTCCGGGTGCAGGATGGGGTGGATGTGGCGGATGTGGTGCGCCCTCTCAAGCGGTCGCATGGTGCAACGCGGGTGCGTCCGCGCTCCCCCAGAGAAGCGCACGCGCAAATAGGATGGTGCACCAAGCCTTTCACCGGTCCGATCATGCCAAATCCGGCTGGCGGCTAAAAGGAAAAAGTGAGAAGGCAGAAAGCAGGCCATGCCTTCCAAAGCCCCATGAAGCTTGGTCGCTATTCCGCTCGCTGTTCGATTGTTGCCACGCGCCCACAATGCGAGCGCGGGTTGGAGTGGCTTGAGCCGGATGAAGGGAAACTTTCATGTTCGGTTCTGAGGGGAGGGAGCGGCAGCAATGCCGCTCTCTTAACCGACCGTAACACATTGGCGAGGGGCCATGAAAACCACACCAAACCGCTCTACCGTTGTTGCGAACTCGTGGCGGTGTGATTCGTCGCTGCGTGCCGCTCCACAATCACCCAACGCTGCTGGTCGCCAGGTGTTGGTTGTTGCTTATCAAGCAAAAAAGGATGCCGATCCAAATCCACACGAGCAATCAAGCGCGAGAGATTGCGCCAGTGATTAAACACGTCACTGGCTTTGAAGATGGCAGCCACCTTACAGCATTGCTCCGACGTGCTCGCTCCCTTGAATTCTCCACGATTGACGATCATGATGACAACCCATTTGATCGGAGGAAACTTTTGCGAACCAGCGCGGCGTATTTGCCTAAGCGCAGCTTTGAACCACTCTGCCTCTTTGGTGTGGTCATAGGTTTTTTCATCAACATCATACTGGCACAATAAATATAAAGGCTGTCGATCATTTATAGCATAAAAATTCACAAAGATAGGGTCAGGTCGCCCAGCCCCAGCTTCGAAGTTAGGCAAATGCCAATCACTTGGGTGCGGGTTACGAAGCCTCTCCTCATTGTCTTTGTCCCCTTTTCCCCAGTCTATCATCGCAGACGCATTGGACCCTTCTTGATAATGCGTACCCTTTCTTTGTCTCTCATCTGGAACTGAACGTGCACCAGATATCAAAGTTGTACCTTGAGATAGCAGTGTTCGGTTCTGCGGAACAGTGCCGGAGAAACGACCCGGCGATGCATCTTTCTGATGCACACAGTTTGCGAACACGCACGAACCGATGGCCACGACCGACCATAATAGGCGCTTTACTCGTCGCATAAAGTCAATGTTGTGTATTGTGAAATACTCTATAATCTTCATCAAAAGGCGTCAGCTACATCCACATCATCACTTGGCACGTACATGTTAAAGAGATTGTCACTCATCTTGTAGGCCTTGTTAAGGTATTTACCTGGGTCATTAATAACCTCCGTCGCATCCCCAAAACCCGCGTTATAATTCAGTATGGCCTTGGAGACCTTTGCAGGAAGCGGATTAAAGCCGTTCTGCATTAACATTATCGTTGACCACCAAACACAGTTCTGCCCAGATACGGAATAGTAAATAGGGTCGTCCGGTGGCGGGCGATGCTTGGTTGAGCCTATTCTGTTTCCGGAACCGATTACTTTTATGGGAGGACCTTTATCGAAACCCACGGGCTGGCTGTCGATCCAATTATGGATTCCTGTGAGCAAAGCCTGCTGTAGCATGGGGTCAGTCGTAACGCAGAACGGTTTATAGGACGATGGATTCATGTCATCGGGATGGCGTTCCCACACTCGGCCTGGGGTGACCAGTCTTGCATCGTACCCATGTCCATTCATATAAGTAAAATCGCTAGGATGCCAGGAGAACGTCGTCAAGGCGGGCCATCCGCTCTTAAGAGGCTCTCCCTTTCCTGGGTCAGCCGGCACTGTAAATAACAAGTACCCATGGCCGAAATTCGCAGCTCGATATACGAACCCGGTAGAGTCGGCGAATTTTCGCGTGACAAAATACACGGCATGACCACCTGGATCGACAAGATTTCCGGGATTCCCGTGACAGAAAAGGTATTTGTGAAGGCTTAGCGGGTCTTCCTGGTCTCCCTCAAAAGTATCCATCGTCCAGAACCGTCCCGTGCCTGGATTGAAGTATCTGGCGCGAGATACTCCAATGCCAAGAACCGGGGTACAGCGGTTTTTCGTTCCCACGCGGCGCAACGGGAAGGCGACCACGCTGCCCCGGAACCGGGTGCATGATGGGGTGGATGTGGCGGATGTGGTGCGCCCTCTCAGGCGGTCGCCTAGCGCAACGCGGGTGCGTCCGCGCTCCCCCAGGGAAGCGCACACGCAAACAGGATGGTGCGCCAAGCCTTTCACTGGTCCGATCATGCCAAAACTGGCTGACGGCAAAAGGAAAAACTGAGGGGGCAAACCGGAGTCACGGATGGGCCTACTCGGCCCGTTCGGATTGGAGAGAACGATTTCTCCGGCTTTCGAGCGCGGGTTGATGCCTCGGGCTCGCTCGGGAGGTTCTGCAATCCGTGAGCGGAGCGTTTGGCCTGGCCACCCGCGCAAGGGGAAAGGGCCGCGGATCAGCGGACAGGACAAAAAGCGCAGCGGAGGGGCGGCGAAAGAAAGCTTATCGAGGGATCACCACGGGCGGCGCCAAGTCTTGTTTCGCGGCGGAGTCCGTTTACGGTGGAAGCGAAAGCCGGCAATTTTGGAGACGGGAGACCACCCCGGTGTTGGGAATGCAGCCCTCACCTCCTGGGAGGAAGCTAATTGCTAAAGAAACGCAGTTCTTGAGCCGGTTTTCGCACTTGCCATGTTGTACAACAGGCTCAAAAACATGCACTTACAAAGTCAGTTTCTTAGAAGGAGACGTGGGAGAAAGGGGCATCAGCGATCGATCCCGACTTTCTTGGCTCTGTAACGCCTGCTCAGTTCGCGCCGCTTTCACTCCGAACCAAGGCTTTACCCCCCGCCGCTCGACCCTTTTCTCCACGCGCACGAGCCTACCAAACGACTGCCCCCAGGTAAACAAGGTAAAAGGGCACACTTCCTTTTACTTCCACTCCAGAACGGATTCCCCTACAATGACTCACGGAAATGTTGTGACCTGGTTAACCATCACGCCCGAGACAGCGAGAACAGCCGCTCCGCCGAACCTCAATAGGGTTCCCGCGCCCGGCCAAGTCGTCCGTCTGCGCACACGCAAGTACCTTGTGGGGGCGGTCGGGAAACACTCCAATGGTTCCGGCACCCTCGTCCGCCCCTCCTGCCTTGACGACGGTGCCACCGACCCTCGCTTTTCCGGGTCCCCTTCCGCGCCGGCAACTGACCCAGCCGTCCTATTGCACGCCACCTCACGAAACTTCGCTTGATATGAGCGCCAAACAGAAAAGGAAACCCGCTTCGGAACACATCCGAAAACTGGCCCGTTTGCGCGAAGCCGTCAAGGCCGGCCTGGTTTACGAAAGCAACCCAAGGCACAAGGCGCCGTGGCAGGCGGGGCGACGAGGCTCGCTCTGTCCCAGAGAGATTACCGTGGAACAGGCCCAGGACTTGCTCAATACGAGCATTTTGCATGGCAAGAAACGATATACGGCTGACAGGCAAGGCCGCCCTTTCTGCGCTCGGGCTCACGAACCGGCCAAGGGGCGCTGGCACGGCTACCCTGTCGGGTGGAAGGAAGTGCCTGTCCAGGTGCAAAGACTCCTCCTTGAGAAAGGCCTTGTCACAGCCCGTCAAATAGGCCATTTTTGGGAAGGAATTTGATAATGCAACACTACGGTACGTATGGGATGGGTGACCGGGAGAAGTTTTTCTTCCAGTTCGCCTTCGAGCCGCCTGCGGATCCTGACTTTGTCGCATCTGAAGAAGAGGCGCTCACGTGGGGAAGCTTTCAATTGTGGGCGGACGGTCGCAATCTGTGCCGCCACGCCGTGGGCACGGAAGAAAGCCAGTCCGTGTATTGGCATCTCCTCCCGTTTATGGAGTGGTTGGTGGAACACTGGGACTACCTTTTCCACGAGCAACGGCCTCCTATCCGGAACGCAGCTCAGTTCGCCTGGCATTCGTTGGCGGAAACGAACTCACCCTTGGCACTGGAACACGGAGGCGATTGGGACTTTGCAACCGCCGCCAGAAATGCCGAGTGGTCCGCCCGCCACTCCATCACGACGTGTCGCGAAGGAGGATTGTTCCCCGGAGTCATATTCCGGCGATTCTGGAGCGATGTCGAAATCTCCTGGGGAGACAAGCCACCGCCAGGGGCGCCGGCTGGCTTCCGATTCGTCGAAAGCGGCGGAGCCGCCCGCTTGCCTGTTCCCCTCGTTGCCGAGCCCATCCACAACGTCCTCGCGGAAGCCGTTAGGGCATTGCGGCGCAGCCTCCCCCAAAACAGGAAACTTGCCCTCTTGGGAAGGAAGCTCGCCGATTTGCGCGCCCCTGAGCACCAACCGCGCCGACTGGCCATTCTGGCAGGCCTGGGCGAGGACGCCAAACAGTGGGCTAGGCGCTGGATTTCGCTTCAACAGGCTCTCGCTAAGGAGTTCGCGGACACCAGAGGCACCTTGGCGCAACTCTTCGGCGGAGATGCAAAAAATGCTCTTGTGGTACAAGGCAGCTGTGAAGGAGCCCTCATGTTCGGAGCGGCGGCCCCCACCCTACGCGAGCGAGACGTTTTCAATTTGGCCAGCCGCCTGGTGAAACACTCAACCGGTCCGACAGCAGAAGACAAACTTGCGCCCTATGTCTCACACCGTCCACCGAACCCTCAGACCTCCATGCCCTGGCAGGAAGGTTATCAACTCGCAAACGAATGGGCTAAGCTGAGTCGTCTCGATAACTCTGCGCAGCGACTCGTCGATATCGAAAGCCATTTGTCATCTTTCGGCGTCAACGTTGATGAGCTCACGCTCGAGGATGAGCAAGTTGGTGGCGTAGCCATTGCCCGACAGAAGCGCAACCCTCTAATTCTCCTGAATGGCCGCAACCCCCGGAATCAGTTTCCATCCGGACGGCGTTTCTCGTTGGCACACGAACTTTGCCACCTCCTCTACGATCGCAGGGCTGGCGCAGAACTCGCTCTTATCTCCGGCCCTTGGGCTCCCATAGAGCTTGAAAAGCGAGCCAACGCTTTCGCGGCTATGCTTCTGATGCCGGACGCCTCGGTGGAAAGGGCATTTGCCGGCACCGTCGGCGGACCGTCCAAGCCCTCCTTTGAAGACCTACTTCGCGCGGCGAGGAACCTCCAAGTAAGCGCAAACGCACTGGCCCACCATCTCTCCAATCGTGGTTGGATCTCGCCAGAGAAGCGCGATCTCTTGCTCGAACAAGTCACCAATCGGTAGAGAAGGTCTTTCAAGTTTGGTTGGGGTATCGGCTTCGGGGCGATACTTGCGGACGGTGGGACCCGCGATCGCGAGCCCGAGTCTGGCCAGTTCGGCTTGGATGCGCTGGCTGCCCCGGGTGACGTTGCTGGACCACATGCGACGGATGAGGGTGACGAGTTCGCTCTCAACGGGGGGCCTACCGATGCGAGGGCGGGATTTCCAGCGCCAGAACAAACGAAAAACCCAGTTGATGCCAAGCAATCACAGTTTGCGGCCGTGGGCTGCCACTTGCGTCAGGTTGTCGAACTGGAGGGCCAAGGTCCTGATCCTCGCGATTCCAACACTCACTATCGCATCGATCCGACGCTGACGATTATCGCTATGACCCTGTTGGTCGGGCGACGCGAGATTGCCGCAATAGCCCGCTTTGCCACCACTTTGGCTCAACCCCAGCGCCGCCGCCTGGGGCTGCCGTTCAAGAAAGGCCCCCCGTCTTCTCTACATAGTTTCCGCCTATGACGTGTCTTATCCAGTGTGCTGCCGCAGGGGCCCTGAAGCCTCCGCTACGCACTTAAGCACTTGGCTCAGTCGCCGCGCCGGCGGTCGGCCGCAGGCTCTGGCCCTGGACGACAGAATGATTCGGGACCAGGTCGGCCTGCTCACGCCCGCCCAACACGAAGACGGAGGTCTGTAGGCGATCGGCGTTTATGATCAGAAAGCGGGCACGGCGGGCTGCGAACAAACGCTCGCCGCCACCTTGCTGCAACAGTTGCCGGCTCCGGATGGAAAGATGATCACGGCCGAACCCTTGCACCGCCGGTGCAAACTGGGCCGGGTCATTGTGGAAAAAAGTGGCGACAATCTGCTCCAAATCAAAGATGATCAGCCGCCTGCTTCAAAAAGCCCATCGCTTGGACGCCCTCCTATTGGACGACCAGTCCACAGACCAGTTCGTGCCACAAATCCTCAAACAACTCGCTCCCCGCTCCAACCAATGCCTCCCTCCAACGCTCTTGAGCGGGTCAAATCAAAAGACCGTGGGGTCAAGGTTGGGCTTGGTCGGCCCGTTCGCGGGGGTGGCAGCGGGCCAGCGTCTTGCGCAAGTCATCCACGTTAAGCTTGGCGTAGTGACGCAACGTGTCGAGGGTCTCGTGACCCAGCAGGTCTTTGACGTGATACAGATTGGCCCCACCTCGTATCATCTCGGTGGCACAGGACCGGCGAAAGGTATGCGGCGTAACGGACATATCCACTCCAATGTGTTCGGCGTGCCGATGCACCATCCGCAGCAGGCTTTCGTAGGGCAAGCGTTTGCCTTGGCGATTGAGGAACAGGGCCTGTTCCTGCGAGTTCTTGAGCAGGAACGGGCGCACGCCTTTGAAGTAGCTTTCGAGCAGCCGGAGGGCGGTCCTGCCGATGGGCACAACCCTTTGCTTCTGTCCTTTGCCAAACACGACGGCCGTGGCGTTTCCGAAGTCCACGTCACCCACGTTGAGGCCCACCAGCTCCCTGGCCCGGATGCCCGTCGAGTAGAGCAACTCCAACAGGCTGCGGTCGCGCCAACCGAGGGCGTCGGTCGTGGGGATGCCCTGCAACATCTGTTTGACCTGGGCATGGGTTAGAACACTGGTTGGCAGCAGCTTCGGCTCTTTTACGTAAGCCAGCCTGGTCAGGAGCGCCGGCGGAAGCAACTGACGTTCGGCCAGATAACGGAGAAACGCCTTGGCGCTCTCAATGAGCTTGTTGGTGGTTTTGGCTTTGTGAGGCAAGCCACGACCCGTGGTAAGGCCGGCCAAGTGTTTGGTCCAGGCTTCCAGGTGCTCCGGGCGCAAGCGGTCGGGGGTATGCACGTGGCAATGGGATTCCAGCCAATCTAGGAAATTGCGCCCGTGATAACGGCGGGCACGTAACGTAAATGGGCTTTGATGCAAGGCGCGCCCGTATTCCAGGTGCGAGTCGAGCCATTGGCGGAGCGTTTTGGTTTCCATGATTACCTCCCGGGTGCGCTTCTGCGGTGAGTGGCTCTGACGTCGGCAATGGTCTGCCGCAAGTAGTGGCTCAAGGTGGCGGTGCGTTCGTGACCGAGCAATTCCTTGAGCATCAGCGGGGATGCCCCGTGGTCGAGCAGGTGCGTGGCACAGGCTCGGCGCAGATTATGGGGCGTGAGCAGTGACGCGGGCAGGCCGGCCTTACGCGTGAGGGTGCGGAGTTGCTGCTGGATAGCTTCGTATCCCAGCGGTCCGCCGCCGTGCGAACTGAGCCACAGGGCCGGCGTTTCTTTGGCCTTTAGCAGCTTTGGGCGGGCCTCGGCCAGATACCGTGTGAGCCAGTGCTTGGCCTGGCTGCCGAGGGGCACCAACCGTTCCTTGTCGCCCTTGCCAAAGAGGCGGACCAGCCCCTGCTGCAAGTCGAGGTCGCGAACGTTAAGGCGGAACATCTCGATGCGCCTGGCCCCGGTGGCGTAGGCCAGTTCAAGCCATGCCCGGTCTCTGAGGCCGGGGGCCTTGCTGGTGTCGGGCATTTCGAGCAGCAAGGCAACCTGGCTTTCGGTGGGTGGCTTGATGAGCTTGCGGCGTCGGCGCGGGATAACCAGCCGGGTGGCGGGGTTCTCAAAAAGCTGGCCCGTAGTCTCCAACCAGCGGAAGAACTGGCGGGCGTTCACCAGGTAGTTTTGCTGAGTGCTCGCCTCTAGGTCCAGCAAGTGGGATTGATAGGCCTGCAGGTCCGGGGCGGTGACTTCGGCAATGTGCCCCCGGCCACACCCGGCCATGAATGCGCAGAACCGATGCAGCGCGGCGCTGCTGCCTCGGATGGACTTCTCTTTGAAGCGCCGTCCTCGCATGTATTGGGCGTAGCGTTCGACCAGCGGCCACAGGGCTAGCGTGGACGTGTCAGGCAATCGCGGTTTCATGGCGGGCCTCCTTATACGGCTTAAATAATTCGGTGGTGGTGACGCGCAGA
Organism: Verrucomicrobiota bacterium; assembly: GCA_050011195.1. Taxonomy (GTDB): domain Bacteria; phylum Verrucomicrobiota; class Verrucomicrobiia; order Limisphaerales; family UBA8199; genus PALSA-1440. The sequence goes on from JBEKJO010000095.1 coordinate 9,450, forward strand.
TACTGGCAGAGGGTGCGCAAGCCAGCGTGGCCCAGCAGCAGTTGTAGTTCAAGGGGGTGCGTCCCGCCCTGCCAACGATGGACGGCACAGGCCCGACGCACTGCGGCAGCGGTGATGTAGCCCAGACCTGCGGTTTTCGAGTGGCGCGAGAACACTTGCTGCAAGGCCTCGTGGGTCAGCGCCTCGCCTCGGTTGGTCAGCCACAAGGCCGGGGTCTTGTTCTCGCCCAGCAGTTTGGGCCGGGCCTGGTCGAGATAGCGGGCCAGCGCGTCGGCGGCGGGCGCGTCCAGCGGCAGTGTGCGCGGCTTGTGGCCCCGGACCTTCACGGCCTCCCGGCTGGCGTCCTGGCACTGGAGCGCGCGCAGTTCCCGGGCCGTGATCCCTGTGGCATAGACAAGGGCGAGCAAAGCCCGGTCGCGTATCCCGGTGGCCGTGGCCTGGTCGGGCTGGGACACGAGCCGTTGCACTTGCTCCGGGCTCAGCACCGGCAGCAACGGGCGCGGCGGCCTGGGAACAATGAAGCCGGCTGCCGGATTGATGAAGACCCGTTGTCCCTGCTCCAGCCAGTGGAAGAACTGGCGCACGCTGCGGCAAAAGACTTCCAACGATGCCGACGCGAAGTTGCGCTGTATCAAGTCCAGTCTCCACGCTTCCAGGTCCGCCGCCGTGACGTCTGGTAGCCGCTCCCGTCCTTGTGCGTCCAGGAAGCGTTGCAGGTGTTTGAGCGCCTGCCGGCGAATGACGGCGGTTTTGGGACTGCCGCCCTGAGCGTCCAGGTATTCAGCCGCCAAGGGGGCCAACCATGTATGATGAGAGACGGTTTGCTGATTTTCCATATATCTATCCTTTCGTGCAAAACGGAACGGTTGTTCGGAGAAGTCTTGTATTTACAGGGCAATGAAATGCTTAGCGGTTTCTGAAAAGGCATCGAAAGGTGGTGAAAAGCTGCTGAAAAGGGATGCAACGCTCAGCGCAAATCCGTCAATTCATCAGCCGATTTCAGCCCCAGCACGAATCGGCGTCCATCCTGGCCTTGGCCGTCATAGGCCAAACGGTAATGGTGTTGCACCCCGTTGCGACCATGCTCAACCAGGACGAACTCCAGTTCCATCAGCTCCTGCAAGTGGCGATGCACTCGCGCATTGCTCCAGCCGGTAAACTCCCGAATCTGTCGACGCGTGAATCGGTCATTCTTCCTTGTGACGGTTCCCGACGACGCTCCGTCAGAGGCAGAATCTGCCGGCTGCACGGCGGCGGTCTTGGTTGTACTGGCAGCGGGGAGTGTTAGCTCTCCCCGGGTCATCGTGTCGAGCAAGGTCAGCAAATCGTAGGCGGGCCGGGAAAGTTCATCGAGGCTGTGGCCCAAAATCTCGTGGGCCAGTTGGTTGGCCAGTCGGATGTCTTCCCGGTCCACCTCAATGTAGGGCCGGTGCAGGCCGTCAGCGGTCCACACCTTCACCACCTTTTGCATCTGCCTCAAGAAGGCCACCGCCTTGATGAGGGTGAGGTATTTGGGCTGGTCACGCCGGCTTTGCAGCCGGTCGTCGCCGTAGCTGAGCTGGTCGGCAAAGGGATTGACGATCACCACGGGCCTCAAAAGGCGTTGAAAGTGCCAGTGCTTGCGCAAAACCAATTCCAGTTCCACGCCGTCGGCCAGCCCTGCCAACGTGTGGCGGCGGCGTTGACAGGCCAGGATGGACTGGGTCTGCGCCCGGCTTTCATCCACACTGGTCACAAAGAACCGGCTCTTGGTCTCCGGGTCCATCTCCGGATTAGTGGTGGTGAGGAACACCGCCGTTGGCCCTTCGACCCGGTTTTCCATCGTGGTCAGCCGGCCGGTCACTGAGTCTTTGATGGTGGCCTCGGTGATCAACTCACCGGCGCTGATGAGGTTGCGCAACGCATACAGGGCTTCCTCGACTCCGTCGCCTTCCTCCAGCGCCAACACCTTGTGTTTGAGGCTGCCGGCGTCTTTGTAGAAGAGGGCTTTGCCTGAAAGGCTGGTGAGCTTGACCAGGTCTTCGGGCGGACAGAACGCCAGCGCCGCGTCCTGCAACGTCGTCTTGCCGGCTCCCGAACTGGACAGAATGAGCACCGAGAGGGGCTTGTCCATCTTTCGGCTCACTCCGGCCAGATAACACAAGAGCTTGTTGGTCCGCTCACCCACCAGGCCGCAACGCTCAAAGTCGGCCAGGATGTGGTCGAGGATGTCCGGACTTTTGCCGAACGCCTCGGCTTGGGCTCGTTCCTCCGGCGTCATGGTCTCAGTGGGCGGCGCCGGGATGGTCAACGCCGACACCTCGGGAAGATGTTCACACAGCGCCATGAGCTTGGTAATGTCGGTCTGGATGGCGTCGGCCGATTCATCAAACTGGCGCGTGAGGTCCTGGGCCAGTTGCCGGCGCCAACGGGCACTATAGAAGTCGAGCGTATCAACGTGCAGCTTGCCCGCGTGTTCCACTCTCACGGTAGCCTTGAGTTTACGCGGCCCTTTCTCCAGTCCCCGGATTTCATAATGACGCAACCCAAGCTGGATGGCAAAGCCTCCGGGGATGGGCTGCACGCCGGGTGGGCTGCCTGGACCGGCCCGGTAGCTGGCTGGGGTACGGCGACCGTCCACGAGGAGTTGGGCGAGAGCCTCCGGGCCGTGGGCGATCAGGTAGCTGTTGGGTTCATGGTCCTGCGGTACCTCTCGCTGTTCACAGTTAAAAGGAGAAAGCAACGTCTGCAATTTGCCGGCCGCAGTGCGGCCAGCCTCGTTCCCGTTGAAGAGCAGAGTGATGCGCTGCAACCCATAGCTGGTCAGCATGGCGACATCGCCGGTGTTCAAGCCGGTCGGCCCCGGAATGCCAATAACGTTCTGATACCCGGCCATCTCCACGCTGAGGCCGTCCAGGCTGGATCGAACCAAGACGATGTGGGCGTAGGCCTTGAGCGCCACGGCGTTCCACAAGCCGCCCGGCCTGCCCGGCAAGCAAACATAACTTTCGTCCTTTTCCTCAGTGTGGCGCCCGTAAATCGCGGTCAGGTTGCCTTCGGCATCTATCACCGGGAAGATCACACAGCCGGCGAATCGTTCCTGGCCATCGGGCCGCAGGAGACCCAACTCCTTAAGTTCATCCCATATCGCGCCATGTCGGGGCAGTAATCCTGTCAGCTTGCCGTTGCTGTAACCCAGCCGGTGGCGGCCCCACAGCGCCGCATCAGTGATGCCCCGCATTTTCAAATAGGCTCCGCCCTCGGGCGTTTCGGCAAGGTTCTTCTGATAAATGGTTGCCGCCCTTTCGAGCAGCAGGACGGCCCGTTCCGAGGCGAGTGCCGGCCGGCTGACTTGGGTGTGGTTTTGCATAGTCGGTTGTGATCTAAGAGCTGTTGGTCTGGCCACCGTGGCGGCAGCTTGCCGCGACGGTGGCGGTTTCAATTCATGAGTTGGAGGTTAATCCGGTAACGCCGGGGATACCCATCGCCTTCTGGCGTTGTCGCCGATTGGAAACCCGCAATGAGAACGAGGCTGTGCCCGGTTCCAGTGAACTTCAGCAAAACCGGCGGAGCAGCACCCTGCCGCAGGGGGGCCTCCCCGGCACTCTCAGCCCATCAGAGAACTCTGAAAGTGGATTTGAAACTGGACCAGCGGACAGCCCTCTCCGGCAAAGAGCGACTGGAGATGCTCAACGCTTCGCAGTAATGGGTCGGTTTGAAAGCTTTCAGCAGCCTGTTCTTGGCTGCCCAGCCGCAAAAGCAACTCTGGCAGGCGAAAACGCAATCGCCCCAACAGGTGATAAAGTGTTTCCAGCGCAAAGGGCGGGCGCAGGGCTTCGACGCCGGCTTTGACCGAAGCGTCCGCCGATAGGCGGCAAAGCACCTGCCAGAGCAGCGAAGCACTGACCGTGTGGCGCGGCAGAACCTCCGCCAGGAAAATGGAAAAGGTCCGCCCGCACCCGCCGCGCTGACCACGATTGCAGCAGAAGATCCGCTGGCCGCGAAGGCATTGACCAGCCACAACGGACGGGTCGTTGCCGTAGAGAAAACTGTGCCGGTTTAATGTCTCTGCAGCACCACAATATGGGCAGCGGCACTGCTTGATTGAAAAAGCCGTTCATCCAGTTCCTTGGCATCTCGGACGAAGCCGAAAGGTAATGGTCGCATGCGCATTTACTACCGCAGCGTGACCGGTCAGGTCGAACCCTTTTTTGAAAGAGCGGACCGCTGGCAATTACACGAGTCACCTCAGATCAAAGAAGAGCTGGAGCCCACCGAACGCAAAGGGACCGAGAACGCCGTTGTCCGACTCCTTAGCTGCTAGCGAAGGGTGACGCCAATGCGGATGAAACCTTAGATCATCTTGAGATATCGATAACCACCCGGCTTAGTCGCAAAGCTACGCCCAGAGCCTGGTAATTGGGTTGGAAAAAGCGAAGGCAATGCGGGACAAACGGTCAAACCGCCATGACGCCACGCAAGTCGTCCACGTTGAGCTTCGCGTAATGCCGCAACGTGTCGAGGGTCTCATGGCCCAGCAGGTCTTTGACGTGATACAGGTTGGCCCCGCCACTATCGTCGCGCTCCCGGAGCAGGCCAATGGCCAGTTGTGAAAGTTCACAGGGGCCACGTGCGGCGAGGGGATGGGCGCGCGCCAGCGCCCGTCCCCCGCCGCCGGGGTTGCTTGAACCATCACTATGTGCCGATGCCGCCTGGCTTTCTCCACTGCCCCGCCGTGGTGGTTTTGGGCTGGCGTTTGTCACGCCTCGCTGACGCCCTCCGCGAAAACCGTCTCGCCGCCGTCGGCAAACTCCCAAAACGCTACGCCGATCTTGACCGCAACAAACCCTTCGTTGCCTCCATCACCATCACGCCGATTGCGAAACAGTGGGGCAGTCAGCGACCTCCGACAAAGCCGGAGGCTTGTCCGAGGCGGAGCGGCTCAAAGCCGCCTAGCCCTTCGGGCAGTGGTCTTACGCCTGGCATCTTTCCAGCGCCGTGGGCTTTGGTGCGCCCATCCAACCTCCGTCCGCAGAGCCAACCCGCTCGCGGCGACACCAGCAGGTCGGAAAAGCCAGCCCTTGCCTGTGCCTGGATCGGCCCTTTCTTGCAGCATGCTCCCGCCTAGCACAACCACTACGAGCGCTGGAGCGATTCCCGGAATCGTCAAACTCTGGGAGCCTCCCCGGCATAGCCGGGGGGTCTCCCGCTCATCTAGTGACCTTTTGGGTGAAAATACACACCGAAACATCGCCCGCCATACGCAAATGCACCCACCGTCAAAGCGGTTTGGATGATATTTCGTATGAAGAAAATCACAAGGTCTTGGTTCGATTTTGGCCACCACCAAACGGCATCCTTGTCCAGAAAAAGCAAGTAGGAGGGAAGTAAGGCGACCAAACCCACCGCAACAACGATGACAAAGCAAGCCAGTTTCCGAATAGACCAATTCCAGCCTACCAAGCCAGTTATCAGGCCAAGCCAAACACACGGCAAAACAAGATCAAACCGACCGGCAACCCCTTTTCCTACCCTTGCATCGTGAGAGAGATAAAACCGCAAAAGAGATTGGGAGCGCCCATAGGGTTTTGACAGAAACCAATGCCATGAAAGTTGAAAAACTGCCGTCACCAAGTAGGCCACTGTAATTTTTATTCCTGCCAACCACATATATTTTAATTGGGTGTTCAGAAGCAATTTCATCTAAATGATACTGCCTGATCGTCGTGCGGCAAAAGTTGCCAATAATAAGAGTAGGTAGCAGTGAAATTGCTACTGGCATTTGGCGTTGATGCGATGCCTTTCGAGAAAGTAACCCCGCACGACCCACCGCCGAGTGGGTCCCAGAATACGTTAACGCTGCTTTTGTTCACAACGCCTGAGAACTGAACACCCAAGCTCTGAGCTTCCTGAATAAATTCCTGCGACGAGCCTCCAACAGTCGCACCAAACCCACTGGCCATGAAGCCATCAATCTTGGTTCTTACATTCGTTGGCAGTGCCATGTATGGAAGCGAAAGCGTAATAAAGTGCTTCGTGTAATTTTGTGAAGTGAGTGTGTCGAAGACAAAACCAAAAGTGCCTTGGACACCAGCCGACGCGGTATTCGCACCGAAGGATAACCCACCACCGGCATAGCCGTAGAGAGCGGCTCCAAAAGTCTTTGGCGACACAAGGCACTCAATGCCACCACCTCCCGTAATCCCGACGGGATATTTGCCAATGGGCAGATTGCCGCTCACACTGCCACCAAATTCAACCGCATCTGGAACAGTCGAGGACAATTTCTGATCGACACTTTGCGGAATTAAACTGGCAATGGCGTGCCCACCTGCATTTATAACTGCTGGCATCACCATTGATGCCAAACCAGAATCTATCGCCATCGTGGACACCAAATCTACCAAGTCATCGTGCCCGGACGGGTCTATCCGGTTGACGGGATTATCGCGCCCGTATAGATACTTATGGAGCGATAGCGGGTCCTCATTATCCCCCTCGTCGGTATCCATGGTCCAGAACCTTCCGGTGCCCGGATTGAAGTATCTGGCGCGAGATACTCCAGTGGGCAAAACCGCGGTACACCGACTTTTTCCTCCCGCACGGCGCACCGAGAGCTCGACAAGGCATCCTCGGAACAGGCTATTTGATGCAGGATGCCCTCTCGAACGGTCGTGGGGCACAGCACGGAGACCCGCGCGCCGTCCCAGGGAAGCGCGTGCGCAAACTGGATCGTGAGCACAGCCACACACAGGTTCTGATAGCGCATTCAAGCTCTTACAGCCTCGAGAAACGAATATGCGCGCACCGCCCCCAGTATGCAAATAATCCTGTTAATGCGAATGCCTCGAATAACGCGACGGTAAACCAAACAATCGCATCAACACTCGTTCGAGGCCACCACCACACAAGGTTCTTGCCCATGAACACGACGTACGAGGGCACCAAGGCGACCGTGCCGATAGCAGCCAAAGCCACAAACAGAACCATCTTCCGTAAAGACCACTCGTTTCCCACCCATCCTATGACGACACCAAGCACGATGCTTGGGAGGAATATATCCAGCAATCCAAACACTCCCTTGCCACTGTGTGGAAAGCGGTAAAGGTAGATATGAAGCAAGCCTTGAGCCATGCTGCACTTGGTCAAAAGAAACCAATGCATAAGAATCTCAAAACCCGCTATTGCCAGGTAGACCAGGGCGACCGTTACTTCTTTCATAACGCAAACGATTAACTGAGGGGGCTATGTTACCTAAATCGGACCTCGGGGTTGTCTGGTGCTAACTGCCAGTACCACGTCTCGCTCAGGCTAACTTGCGGAGAAGGCGCGTCTGTAGGTGGACCTATAGGATGCGAGAAGCAGAAGCCGACTACGTTGACGGACCAGTCGAAAAATATGTTAACCGTGGTCTTATCAACGACAGATGACAATTGAAGCCCAAGACTCTGCGCCTCTTGAATCAGCTCGGTTGAGGAATCACAAACTGTCGCTCCAAAGCCACTAGCCAGAAAACGATCAATATTACGCTGCATGGCTGCCGGAAGTCTTCGATACGGCACCGATATTGTGGTGAAGCCTTCGGTGTATTTGGAGGAGTTTCGACAGTTGAAAACGAAACCAAACGCGCCTTGAACTCCAGACGAGCCATTGAATGAACCACCCAAATAGCCATAAAGAGCCCAGCCGAAAGTCTTTGGCGACACGAGTAATTCTATTCCTCCGGTGCCTCCTATTCCATACTTCAGGTTCCTAGTGCCGCTCAGAGCAAATAAGAGCGCATCGGGAACTGCCGCGGTAGCTAGCCCATCCCTGACTCGTTGCGGTATAAGGCTGACTGCCACCGTTCCTACTGTGTAGTTGATGCCGACACTCACGATAGCAGAAAGTCCCGCATCAATAGCGGCAGTAGACATTAACTCTACCAGGTCATCATGACCGGACGGGTCAATGCGATTTGCTGGGTTGCAGCCAGCGTACAGATATTTGTGGAGGCCTAGCGGTTCCTCTTTGTGTCCCTCAAACGAGTCCATGGTCCAGAACCTACCGGTGGTGGGTTGGTAGTATCTGGCGCGAGATACTCCACTGCGAAAAACCGGGGTACAGCGGTTTTTGGCTCCCACACGGCGCCACGGGAACACGACAAGACAGCCCCGGAACCGGGTGCATGATGGGATGGATGTGGCGGATGTGGTGCGCCCTCTCAGGCGGTCGCATGGTGCAACGCGGGTGCGTGCGCGCTCCCCCAGGGAAGCGCACACGCAAACAGGATGGTGCGCCAAGCCTTTCACCGGTCCGATCATGCCAAGACCGGCTGGTGGCTAAAAGGAAAAAGTGAGGGGGCAACGCGGGTCAGGGCTGGGCCTGGTCGACGCGTTCTCGGGGGTGGCAACAAACCAGCGTCTTGCGCAAATCGTCCACGTTGAGCTTGGCGTAGTGGCGCAACGTGTCGAGGGTCTCATGGCCCAGCAGGTCTTTGACGTGATACAGGTTGTCAAAAGCACTCGAAGCACCTCGGAGGTGGCGTCAGTGACTAGAGCCACCCGCCGCGGGTGTTCGATTCGTTTCAGGGTGAACCGCTTGGCTTGGGTTCGTTGTACCGTTTGGTTCTCCACCTTTCTGGCTGCCCTCATAAACTTGGGGAAGGGTGGTTGGCTCTCTTGGAAGCGCCCATACATACCAGTGATTCTTCAACGGCTTGAAGCCTCTAACCCACCCAGGAAATGCATTGGTTCCCGGATTGTAGGCAACGCCATTCGCGTTGTAATCAAACCCTCTGAACATAACATACAGGATACCGTTGTGCGTGAGGGCGGGAAAATCTCGGTCCCGGATTTCCTTCCACGGCAGTCCTCGAATAGACTTCGTGTTCTTGTCGAAGAAACCGAAAAAGCCCCCAGTGTATGTGTTCCAACCATTTGTAGCGATGAAAGCGTTGACAGCCGCCATTGCGGAGGAGTTGGTGAGCGTGGGCGGAGGAACCTCATCCCAATCGATGCCGAACGCCGGATGCACAATAAACTGCCGCAAGAGACCGCCTTCGATACTCTTCTCGGTATTCGTGATCCCGCGTTGCTCGAAACGCTTCTCTACACGCTCGTAAATGCGCTCCCACTGAGTGGCTTCGGTGTCATTTGTCCCTGCTTGGCCTGCAGCGGTACCAGTTGCCGCTAGCAGCCAGGTAAGGGTTATAACGAGCCCGATCACACCGTGGGTAAATCTAGTTTTGAAACACCCTGGCATGTTATTTGTCCTTCTGACCTGGATAGGGATTCAGCCTCGGGAAAATCGGCTCCCAGCACCAATGGAGAGGCTGCTCTGCTGTTGTACCCGCTCCAAAAAGTGGCAGAATGCCCGGAATTGAGGCTCCAGGCTTAGTTCCAGAGTATCCATATCTCGTGAACGCAAGCTTCTCCTCATAATCGAGATTACCAGGTCCCTCATTATTATACCATATGTCGTATTCCTTCGCATACCAGACAGCGCGTCCTTCCGACCAGTTGAAATTATCGCCTGTAAATCGCTCTGCAAGCTTAAACATCAAGCCGAACATTGCATAATTAACCGCGTTGGCGTAGTAACAAAAGCCTTGAAAAGCGACTGTTGGATTGTCGGGTGGAGGCCCGTATACAATTCCTGGTGGGTTATATGTAAACCATGAGTCCGGGAGCTGCGCGGCGCTGGGATAAGCGAGTTCGATTATGTCCCAAGCTTTTCTGAAAGACTCGGATTTTGTGATCTCCGCAACGAGCTTCCTCTTGGCGGTAGCGTCCTGGCTATCAAACGATTGCTCGATCTGGTTGAGAGTAACATTTACTTTCACCGTAAAATCGGACGCTGCGAAAAGGGATACTGATGGCACGATTTGGAATCCGAGAAGGTTGATCATGATGTTGGCCGATATATCGGGCATGCTGTCCAAATCGTGGCCGCTTTGATCAGCATGATCGATGGGGTTAGCCTCGCAATACAGGTATTTGTGGAGGCTAAGCGGATCCTTGCTGTTACCCTCGTAGGTATCCATCGTCCAGAACGTTCCCGTGCCTGGGTTGAAGTATCTGGCGCGATATACTCCATTGTCCAAAATCCGGGTACAGCGGTTTTTCGCTCCCACGCGGTGCAGCGGGAAGGCGACCACGCTGCCCCGGAACCGGGTGCATGATGAGGTGGACGTGGTGCGGCCTCTCAGGCGGTCGCATGGCGCAACGCGGGTGCGTCCGCGCTCCCCCAGGGAAGCGCACTCGCAAACAGGATGGTGCGCCAAGCCTTTCACCGGCTCTGATGGTGCCAAAATCGGCTGACAGCTAAAAGGAAAATATCGGTTCAGGGCTGGGCCTGGTCGGCGGGTTCGAGGGGGGTGGCAACGGGCCAGCGTCTTGCGCAAATCGTCCACATTGAGCTTGGCGTAATGGCGCAAGGTGTCGAGGGTCTCATGGCCCAGCAGGTCTTTGACGTGATACAGGTTGGCCCGGCCCGTATAATTTCGGTGGCGCAACTGCGGCGGAACGTGTGCGGGGTCACGTTTATATCAACGCCGATGCGCCCGGCGTGGAGGTGCTCGGCTGGCGGCTCGGCCTGCTGGCCGACAAGTTGCAAGAAAATGACCTGGCCGCCGTTCGTGCCCTCTCCAAACGCTACGCCGATGTTGACCGCCACACGCCCTTTGTTGCCTCCATCGCCGTCACGTCCATTGACGCCGGAAAAGACCGAAACATCCCGAAATAAACCGAAAATCAGGGACTTGCGACGGCTCGTGTCGTAGCTGTCATCTTAATAGACCCCGCGTAGCCGCGAAACTCCGGGTATCCATCGCCAGCAACCGAATCGTAATGCGGTGGCGGTTGCGTTCCGGTAAGATGTGCTCGCTGTGGTGTGAGCAAGAGATGGTAATTCCCTAACTGTTTCTCAAAATCAATTTCGACATACGGCACTGGCAGCGCGCATAATTCCAAGCCGTCAAATGCGTGCCCCGGCTGATTAACCCGCCCCAAAACAGCAACGATTTCTCCTTTGGCTTCCAGAAATTCTTCAACCACAAAGTCGAAGTTGCCCGGAGTATCTATTCGCTTGGCTTGCCGCTGCGAATCATACTCGCTCCATCCATACCCAAAATCCGGGGCAACTGTGAGTCGCTTTCCTTTTTGTGAAATGACACTCCGAGATAATGGCATAATGTTTTACTCGGTTGGGCCAGTCCAATTGGGACCGTAAAGTGTTCTGAAAATTCCAATTCTGACTGGCGGCAGATACACTGTCGTGCGCCACTGATTAACACCAGGTCTCAGGGGCGGGAATGGTTCGACTTCACTCGGCGATCTTATAGCAACCGCATACACAAATAGCCGTTGTCCACTTTGGAATGTGATGCTGAGTGCTTGGTCAAATGGAAGGTCTCCACGGTCTGTCAACCATGTTCCCGCTGGGAAGCCAGTCGCCTGAAACTCAGGAAGAGTATCATAGTGGAATAGCTCTTGGCTACCGCCACGGTCTCCCTCCAATACAGCCCCTATCGCGATTGCTGCGGTAACTGTCCTGAAAGCTGCCCATTGGAAAGCCCGCGTCGTTGCTACATCGGCAACGGCATCCAATCCTGCGGCAATGCTTGTGCTGAAACTTAACGAGATAAGATCACCATCGTGCCCTGACGGGTCTATCCGATTGACGGGATCATCCGCCCCATACAGGTATTTGTGGAGGGACAGTGGGTCCTCTTGATTCCCCTGGAAGGTGTCCATCGTCCAGAACCGGCCGGTATTGGGTTGGTAGTATCTGGCGCGAGATACTCCAGTGTCCAAAACCCGGGTACAGCGGTTTTTGGCTCCCACGCGGCGCAACGGGAAGGCGACCACGCTGGCCCGGAATCGGGTGCATGATGGGGTGGATGTGGCGGATGTGGTGTGCCCTTTCAGGCGGTCGCATGGCGCAACGCGGGTGCGTCCGCGCTCCCCTACGGAAGCGCACACGCAAACAGGATGGTGCGCCAAGCCTTTCACCGGTCCGATCATGCCAAAACCGGCTGGCGGCTAAAAGGAAAAAGTGGGGGGCAACCGGAGTCAAGGCTGCGCCTGGTCAGCCCGTTCGCGGGGGTGGCAGCGGGCCAGCGTCTTGCGCAAGTCATCCACGTTAAGCTTCGCGTTCCCTGCGTACGCTTACGTTATGTCGTTCGCATTCCTGTTTCCTTCACAACGCCAACACTTGGTACGGGCGGTTGACTATTCCTTACCCGGCAGGGACTCTCACCCCGCAAGAGGCACCAAGCTTCGCTTGGCGCACACGATGCCCAAAAAGTTCGTAATAGCTGCCCCTAAAGAGCAGGCAGAGCAGAGGAATGATGCGCCGGCTTCTCACGAATTCATGCTGCCAGACTGGTTGTGCGGCTCAAGGGTTAACCTCTCACGCCGTTTTTTGCTTGTTGCTCTCTCTATCGAGGGCTGCGGGTCTGGTGTAGAGGGCGGGCTCTGGCGCTGTCCCTCCTGGTGCTTAGCTGCGCTCAGGCTGCCGTCTGCCGTTCAGGATTTGGTCGTCACCACCCTAATTCTGTCAGCCCCATACCTATTTCTCAGATTGATTTTCAGGAGATCAAGTACTCTGCTTACCGACTTGCGCACGTCCGCACTCGGGTACCGCCCTTCTGGGAATACAACCTCCAGCGAGTCGGGTTTAGCATAGACCCTCGCCATTTCTCCCAGTCGTCGCTGGCCTTCGCTGTCCAGTTTAGAATAACTCGCGACAAAACCTTCCACACCTACGTCGCTTGGATTGTGTTCTCGCGTAAAACCAGCGGAAATGAGAACCTCGTCAGCTAGCTTTAATGCGCCCTGTATCTCGGCGTCTTTAACAACGAGACTCACACTGCTTTGATTTCTAACCGGAAAGTTCACCACCACCTTTCGCCCGATTACAGGAGCCTCCGGACATGCCGTAAATAGGACGAGTGGCAGAACGCAGACAAAACAAGCCGTCTTTTGCAGTTTCATTTACTTGGCAGGAATGGAATTACTTTCTCGTAGGTCTTAAGTGGCCCTGCCTTGACCGTCCAGGGTTCCTCGCCGTGAAGCATATCAAAGTAGTCCTCGGTCATCGCCGCCTGCTGCTCAATGCCGTAGTCGCTGAAGGGCAGGTTGCCGAAATTCGGTCCGCTGTAGTCGTACTTCCGATACAGACCGCTGAGTTCCATGTAGAGCTTCTTGTCCTTGTGTGGATACTGCTGGTACTGCCAGACATGACACAATTCATGAATCAGCACGCCCTCCTGTTTTACAAGACCATATTGCCAATTAGGTTTTGCCCCTGGCACCGTGTAATCCGTAATTGTCTGGCCTCCAGTATGAATGATGCCGTCAGGCGTCATCTCCCGACCCTTTGGTTGCCAGAACGTCCATTTTCCATAGTCCACTCCGGTTTTACTGTAGTCGATGTTCCCGCCATAGATAGTTCTTGCCACGTCGGTTTCACTTGGAGTAAGAGACCGTGATGCTCCCCAGGCGGTAGAGGGGGTAGCATAGGCACCTCTCAGATCCGAGACTCCAAATGGACCATTACGACCAAGCGCAACCGCTGAAATATCGGTCATGCTATCCAAACCGTCATGACCACTCGGGTCGGTGTGGCCGATCGGCTCATCTTCGCAATACAGGTATTTGTGCAGGCTAAAAGGGTCCTCCTGACTACCCTCGTTGGTATCCATCGTCCAGAACCGGCCGGTGTTGGGATTGAAGTATCTGGCGCGAGATACTGCACTGCGAAAGACCGGGGTACAGCGGTTTTTCGCTCCCACGCGGCGCAACGGGAAGGCGACCACGCTGCCCCGGAACCGGGTGCATGATGGGGTGGATGTGGCGGATGTGGTGCGCCCTCTCAGGCGGTCGCATGGCGCAACGCGGGTGCGTCCGCGCTCCCCCAGGGAAGCGCACACGCAAACAGGATGGTGCGCCAAGCCTTTCACCGGTCCGATCATGCCAAAACCGGCTGGCGGCTAAAAGGAAAAAGTGAGGGGGCAGAGGGGGTCAAGGCTGCGTCTGGTCAGCCCGTTCGCGGGGGTGGCAGCGGGCCAGCGAGTGGCTTCTGCGCATAGGGGATCGCTTTGGGCGGCATGTCGTTCGCATTCCTGTTTCCTTCACAACGCCAACACTTGGTACGGGCGGTTGACTGTTCCTTGCCCGACAGGGACTTTCAGAAGATTGTCATTCATTCCTTCTTTCCAGGACTTTCACCTTCGTTCGGCAGATGTAACCCAATGGAAGCCACTTTGTTAGTGAAAAAGACAACATGCCTCGCCCCTTCACCTTGCGCTTCCAGTTGCCACCGATTATCGCCGTCAAAAACCCTGTACCACTGGATCGAATAAGAGCCGAATGTGGTCCTGATCTCTACCAGTACGCCCACTTCGTTGATCACAACGTAAGTGGGATGCAAGCTTTGTAGTGCATGCGGTAGGGATGGGTCGTTGCCAGCTATCGTTCGCTTTCCTGTACGATCCACGGAGTTCTGTACGAAAAGCTGATCACAAGTCTCAGCAATCTCTGCATAATAGTTCTTACTATGTAGCAGGAACCCCACATAGGTTGATGAACAATAGCACGAGGCGAGACAGATGATAACAACAGCGAACCCACAGACGACGGCCCAGCGCCCGATATT
>JBEKJO010000096.1:0-23678 GCA_050011195.1 Verrucomicrobiota bacterium
CGGTCGCCGGTTCGTCCTATGTCATTGTCCCAAGCAATGCCACCGGCACGGGTCTGGCCAGCTACACCATCAATTATGTGAACGGGTCGCTGACCGTCAACCAGGCTGCACTGACGGTCACCGCCAGCGCGCAGAGCAAGACGTACGGGCAGACCGTGACGTTTGGCAGCGGCAGCACGCAGTTCTCCAGCACCAGCTTGCAGAACAGTGAAACGATTGGGTCGGTGACTCTGGCCGTCAGCGGCAGTGGCGACGCGGCCACGGCGGCGGTGGGGAGTTACATCATCACGCCCAGCGCGGCGGCGGGTGGAACATTCACGGCGGCCAACTACAACATCACTTACAACACCGGCACGCTGACGGTGAACCCGGCCACCTTGAATGTGAGTGCCAACGGCACCCTGGTTTATGGCCAGGACCCATCCAACGCCGTTTACTCCCCCTTCTATTACCCCCTGCAAGGCACCGACACCTTCAGTGTCGTCTCCGGCAGCGCCGACTTCAGCACCGACGCCACCGCTACCAACTCCGTCGGCGCTAATTACACCGTCTTCGTGCTGGATACCGGCACTTTGACCGCGGCCAACTACAGCTTGGTTGCGGGCACCAACGGCGTTATGACCATCACGCCGGCCCCCTTGACCGTCACCAACGTGCTGGCCGACGACAAGACTTACGACGGCACCACAAACGCCACCATTGATGCCAGCGACGCAGGCCTCGAGGGCATCGTCAACGGCGACGACGTGACGCTCAACACCGCGGGCGCGACGGGCGCCTTTGCTGATGCGTCCGCTGGCACGGGCAAGACGGTCTTCATCACCGGTCTGACGCTCAACGGCACCAGCGCGGCGAACTACTCGCTCACGCAGCCGACTACCACGGCCGACATCACGCCAGCCAGCTCGGCCATCGTCGTCATTTCCTCCGCCAATCCTTCACTGCCTGGCTCGAATGTCACCTTCACGGCCAGCGTGAGCATCCTGCCGCCGGGCGGCGGCGCCGTGGACGGCACGGTTCAGTTTCTCGTTGACGGAGCGTCCTTCGGTGCGCCGGCAATCCTCAGCGGCGGTGTGGCCAGCCTCAGCTCTTCGGCGCTGACGCACGGGTATCACGCCGTGGCGGCGGAGTACGCCGACAACGGCAATTTCTACGGCAGCACCAACAGCTTAAACCAACTGGTCAACACCCCGCCCGTGGGCGCCAACATCACCATGAGCGCCATGAAAAACCAGTCCACCAATTTGTCCGCGACCAAGCTGGTGTTTCTATGCACGGACGCCGACGGCGACGCCATGAACATCACGGCGGTGGCCGCGAACAGCGACCAGGGAGGAACCGTGCTGCTGAGCGGCGCCACCATCACTTACACGCCGCCCGCCGACTACACGGGGCCGGACAGCTTCACCTACACGGTGAGCGACACCTTCGGCGCCACCGGCACCGGCACGGTCTCGGTGACCGTGCAAGCGGTCAATGTCTCGCTGGTCATTCAGACCCTCTCCCAGTTGCCGGACGGGAACATGCAAGTCATGGCCTCCGGAATCCCTGGCGACACCTACCTGATCCAGGCCTCCACGGACCTCAACACATGGGCTACGATTGGCACCAATGCTGCTGATTCAAACGGGATAATCGCGTTCCCTGACCTGAGCGCGACCAATTATACGAGCCGCTTCTATCGCCTCGCGGCACCCTAGAACTGATGACTGTCAAGAACGCACACACCTGGCACTGCCTGGGCAAAAAGCTCGCCCCGGCAGTGCTCGCGTTGGCCCTCTGCGCCTCGGCGCACGGGGGCCTCTACACCTTTAACTATGGGGTCAATGAGGCGATACCGGACAACAGCATTATCGGACTGACCGACGCGCACACCATCAGCGGCCTCAATTCCCCCATCACAGACATCCAGGTGTCCCTGGACATCTCCGGGGGCTTCAACGGGGACTTGTACGGCTACCTCCGGCTTAACAACTCCCCCCTGGTGGTGCTCGTGAACCGCGTCGGCATGACCTCCAGCAACCCGGACGGCTACCTCAATCCGGGCATGTTGGTCACGCTGACTTCCTCCTCGACGGCGCCGGACATCCATTTCTACCAGAATTACAGCCCGGCGTACAACAGCAGCGGACAGTTGACCGGCACCTGGCAGGCGGACGGGCGAACCGATCCGCTGGGCACCTCGCGCGGCTCTTTGAGCCAGTTCAACGGCCTCGATCCGAACGGCACCTGGACGCTCTTCTTTGCGGACCTGTCACCCGGGGGGCAGAGTACCTTGGTAAGCTGGAGCCTCGATATCACGACGGTGCCCGAGCCGGTCACCGTGGCGCTGGCCGTCTTCGCCGCCCTGGCTGCCGTCATCAAGCTGCTTTCCTGGTGCCGCAAATCGCCCCGGACCTCTGCGGCCACTTGATCCCGCCCCGCTTCCGCGCCCTTAGCCCGGAATTCTCATACCTCGCACAAACCGCCTGCAGGGCGTAGTCGCCGACAGCAGTCGGCGCCATCATTCGGGACTGAGAATCAGCGCCGACTGCCGTCGGCGGCTACACGCTATGAAATTTCCCGGTTAGAGGGCGTGCTGTCCTCAGAGCGCCGTGGGAGGTTGCCAACACCCGCACGTTTCGGACTCTTGGCCGTTCCAGCCTTCCGCTTGCCCTGTCTCCAAGGTCTTGGCACACTGACCGCAGATGCGTGAGAGGCTTCGTGCGTGGACAGAAAGACTGGAAACCTTCCTCCTGGAAGTGATTGTCGAGGAGCGGCGTGGGACGCGCGAGGCGCTTGTGCGTGCCTTGCTCTACGCCTGCTCGAAGGGCTTTCACGCCGCCATCAAGACCCGCCGCTTTCTCTACAACCTCCGCATTCTGCGGGACTCGACCCTCGGCGTGCAGGTCATCGCCGTGGGGAACCTCACGGTCGGCGGCACCGGCAAAACCCCGGTGGTCGAGAAATTCGCCCGCGAGCTGCGCGACCAGGGCCGCAACGTCGCTATCCTCTCCCGCGGCTACCGCTCCAAGCCACCCCCGGTCCATCAATGGCTGCTGAACAAGCTTTTTCTCCGGGATGACACCACCCCGCCGCGCGTCGTGTCGGACGGCAAATCGCTGCTGCTCGATTCCGAGATGGCCGGCGACGAGCCTTACATGCTCGCGTCCAATCTCAGAGACGTGGTCGTGTTGGTGGACAAGGACCGCGTCAAGAGCGGCCGCTACGCGATTGAGAAGTTTGGCTGCGACACGCTGCTGCTCGACGACGGCTTTCAGTACTGGAAACTCCGCGGCCGGCGGCAGGACATCGTGCTGATTGACCGCCAGCAGCCCTTCGGCACCGAACGGCTGCTGCCGCGCGGCACCTTGCGCGAGCCGCCGTCCCATCTGGCCCGTGCCAGCACGATCTTCATCACCAAGAGCGACGGCAACACGGCCAGCCTGCGCCGGCGCATCGCCCAATTCAACCCGGCGGCCGGCATCATCGAATGCATTCATCACCCCCTGTACCTCGAGGATGTGTTCACCGGCCAGCGCGTCGGGCTCGACTCGTTGAAGGGGCGCAAGGTCGCGTCCCTGAGCGGCATTGCGCAGCCCGAAAGCTTCGAGCAGAGCCTCGTCCAGCTCGGCGCGGAATTGGTCTATTCCAAGCG
Organism: Verrucomicrobiota bacterium; assembly: GCA_050011195.1. GTDB lineage: Bacteria > Verrucomicrobiota > Verrucomicrobiia > Limisphaerales > UBA8199 > PALSA-1440. Next base: position 3,638 of record JBEKJO010000096.1, read on the forward strand.
CTTTGCGGACCACCATCGCTTTACGCAGCAGGAAGTCTTGAATGCCATTAACCGCAGCAAAAAGCGGCAGGCCGAGACGATTGTCACCACGCAGAAGGACGCGGTGCGCTTTCCGAAGATCGACCGGCGCGACTTGCCGGTTTACTTCATGCGCGTCGAGATCAAAATCCTCCGCGGCGCGGATGACTTCCAGGACTGCGTGCGCAAGATCTGCTTCCGTTAGCGATGGAAACACCTCTCTATTGCCTGGCGCGCGCGCTGGTCGCCTTTCTCCAGGCGTTGCCGCTGGCCTGGACGGCCCGCCTGGGGCGGCTCGGCGGCGGGCTGGCGTATTGGTTGGATGCGCGGCACCGGCGCGTGGCGCTGCGCAATTTGACGATGTGCTTCGGCGGGGAGAAGTCTCCGGCCGAGCTCCGCGCCCTCGCGCGCGAAAACTTCCGGCGCATCGGCGAGAGTTACGCCTGCGCCATTAAGACCGCCGCCATGAGCTTCGACGCGCTGCGCCCGCGCGTGGAATTCGTGGGCGATGCCCGGCTCCTTTCGCCCCCCGCTGACCGGAAGCCGCAGAGCGTTGTCGCGGCCATCGGCCACTTCGGGAATTTCGAACTCTATGCCCGCTTCGGCCAGTTTGCGCCCGGCTACAAGTGCGCCACCACCTACCGCGGTTTCCGCCCGCCGTCCCTCAACCACCTGCTGCAATCGCTGCGCGAGCGTTCGGGCTGCCTCTTCTTCGAGCGCCGTTTCGAGGGCCCTGCTTTGAAAGCCTTTATGAATCAGCCGGGCGTTATGCTGGGGCTGCTGTCCGATCAGTCGGGTGGCGCAGTGCGGGGACCTTTTCTGGGGCATGACTGCTCCACGACGGCTGCCCCGGCCATTTTCGCGCTGCGCTACCATTGCGCTCTGATCACTGGCGTTTGCTATCGGGTCGGCCTGGCCCGTTGGCGCATCGAAGCGGGCGCGGAAATTCCCACCCGGGAGAACGGTCACCCTCGTTCCACGGCCGCCATCATGCGCGACGTGAACCGGGCGTTCGAAGCCGCCGTCCGCCGCGACCCGGCTAATTGGTTCTGGGTGCATAGACGCTGGAAACCGCAGCCCGGAAGTCAGAACTCAGGCGCTGGGCCATGACGGCTTCTCCTCCCCCCTCCTCCACCGCCCCTTTCCGCCGCATTTTGGTGCGCGGCGTCAATTGGCTGGGGGACGCCGTCATGACCACCCCCGCGTTGCAACGGCTCCGCGAGGCGCTGCCCGATGCGCACATCACTCTGCTCACGCACCAGAAACTCGCGGAGCTCTGGCAACACCATCCCAGCCTCAATGCGGTTCTCACCTTCTCATCCGGTGAGGGCCCGTGGTCTGTCGCCCGCCGTCTGCGGGTGGGGAATTTTCAAACCGCGCTGGTCTTGCCCAATTCGCACCGCTCGGCGCTGGAAGTTTGGCTGGCGCGAGTCCCGCAGCGCATCGGCTGCGCCCGGCGCTGGCGGAACTGGCTTCTGACGCAAACAGTCGCCGCCCGTCAGGACCACGTGGAGATGCGCAAACGGCCAGTCAGTGAAATCAATCGCTTGGTCCGCTCCCCGGCCACCGACGCGCACGCTCCGCCACGCGCCCACTATATCCACGAATACCTTCACCTGGTCGCCTCTTTGGGCGCTTCGCCGGAACCTCTGCCGCCTCTGTTGGCTATCGCCCCCGAGGAACTCAAAGTGGCCGCCGCGAAGTTCCGGTTGGAAAACGAACTATCCAATGGCCGCCCTCTTTTCGGCCTCAGTCCCGGCGCCGAATACGGCCCCGCCAAACGCTGGCCATTAGAACGATTCATCGCCGTCGCACAAGGGATTCACCAGCGCACCAGTTGCCTCTGGCTCATTCTCGGCGGCCATTCCGATGTGCCAGCGGCCAACGCCATCCACTCCGCACTCCGCACTCCGCACTCCGCGCTCCCGTTGGCCGGCCAAACTTCCCTTCGCCAGTTAATGGCGCTGCTCAAGCTCTGCCGCGTCCTCCTTACCAACGACTCCGGGCCGATGCACGTCGCCGCCGCCCTCGGCACCCCGGTCGTCGTGCCCTTTGGCAGCACGTCGCCGGAGTTGACCGGGCCGGGGCTGCCGGGCGACCCCCGCCATCAGTTGCTCAAGTCTGCCGCGCCCTGCTCACCCTGTTTCCGCCGGGCGTGTCCCATTGACTTCCGTTGCATGACCGGCATTCGTGTGGAGCGCGTCGTTGAAGCAGTCTTGCAGCTTCTCTCCCTCAAGTAATTCCTCCCAGGCATCAGCCTGCAGCCTTCGGGTTTCGGGTTTCGGCCTTCGGATTTACGCCTCGCCGCCTCCGCTTGCGTTCGGCCCCGCGTTGCCGGATACTCACCCCGTGCCGTTGACCGTCACCCAACTCACCGACCGCCTGGTGGCTTCCTACGCCCGCGCGGGCGGCATCAACCACCTAGACGGAAAGAACCTGCCCTCGAAGCGCGCGATTGCGCTCATCACCTCCGATTTGCTCCGGCTCCTGTTTCCCGGTTTCTTCGACGAGAAGCTCGTCCATTCGTCGGAGCTCAAAGCAGGGACCGCCACGCTGCTGGAGTCGGTGCTCGCCAGCCTGGAAGAGGAAGTCTCCAAGAGCCTTGAATACAACCCTCCGCCCGAACTGCCCAAAAAAGGCCTGCGTCCCATTGCGCGCACCCTGACCGTCGAATTCCTGGCCAGCCTCCCGCGCATTCGGGAATTGCTGCAGACCGACACGGAGGCGGCCTACAACGGCGACCCGGCTGCGCTCAGCAAAGAGGAAGTGATCGTCGCTTATCCTTTCATTGAAGCCATCGCCATCCAGCGGCTGGCGCATGAGCTATACCTCAAAAACATCCCCCTCATCCCGCGCATCATGACTGAGTGGGCGCACGCCCGCACGGGGATGGATTTGCATCCCGGTGCTCAAATCGGGTCGCATTTCTTCGTGGACCACGGCACCGGCACGGTCATCGGGGAGACCAGCATCATCGGCAGTCACGTCAAGATGTATCAGGGCGTGGGCCTCGTGGCGAGGTCGCTCGCGGCGGGCCAGCAACTGCGCGGGCAAAAGCGCCATCCCACCCTCGAAGACCATGTGACCATTTACGCCGGCGCCACCATCATGGGCGGCGATACCGTGGTGGGCGAAGGCAGCACCATCGGGGCCAACGTCTTTCTCACCGCCAGCGTCCCGCCGCACTCGCTGGTGGTGCAGGAAGAGGCCAAGGTGAAAGTGGTCAGCAAAAAGGAGCGGCCCCGACCACCCGAAGACTTCCACATCTGATTAGAACCGCGTCAGCCGCTCCAACTCCTTCACGCGTCCATCCACCTGCGCGCGGGTGATTCGGGTGGTGCGCTGCAAGCCGAATCCCTCGCAGCAGAACGACGCCACCACGCTGCCATAAGCCATCGCCCGGCGGATATGGTCGTCAATCGGTCCTTTGGCCGCCGCCAAATATCCCATCATGCCGCCCGCAAACGAATCCCCGGCGCCCGTCGGGTCCACCACCTTCGGCAGCGGATAGGCCGGGCAAATAAACAAACCCCGCGGACCCGACAGAATGGAGCCGTGCGAGCCTTGCTTGATGACCACGTACCTCGGGCCTAGCCGGTGGACCTTCTTGAGCGCGCCCAACACGTTGGCTTCCCCGGTCAACTGCTGCGCTTCGCTGTCGTTCAGCACGAAGGCATCGAGACGCTGCAGCAGCTTCAGCAAGTCCGGCAGCGCCACCTTCAGCCACAAATCCATCGTGTCGGCGGCGACGAACCGCGGCCGCCGCATCTGGTTGAGCACATGCTGCTGCAGCGCCGGAGCGATATTGGCCAGCAGCACGAACGGCGTGGTCTGATACGCCGCCGGCAGCGTCGGGTTGAACGTCTCGAAAACGCCCAGCTCGGTCAACAGCGTGCGGCGGTTGTTCATGTTCGACTCGTACTCCCCCGACCAGTGGAAAGTCTTCCCCGGCAACCGCTGCAAGCCCTCCAGGTCGATCCCGTGGCGCTCGTAAAGCCGGATATAGCGCCGGGGGAAATCATCCCCCACCACCCCCACGAGTTTGACCGGACCAAACAAGCTGGCCGCCACCGCCGCGTGGCTGGCCGACCCGCCCAGTAACCGCGGGTTCTCCGCCCGGGGAGTCTTGATCGAATCCAGCGCGGTCGAGCCGACAATCAGGACGCTCATATCCATTCAAGTTAGTTATGGGTCAGGTCCTCAGGAGATTGGGCCAGGATTCTGTACTTCCAACCCTTTCGCCGCAGGATCTCTTGCCAGAGTTGCTCGGGGGCGGCGTCGAAAACCAGTTCGAGCGATGCGGGATGCGTCAGCCACGCCTTGCGTTTCATCTCATCTTCGAGCTGACCCGAATCCCAGCCGGCGTAGCCCGCGAACATCTTGATTCTCCGCGTCGGAGACAGGGATTCGCCGATTTCCATCAGCGAATCAACCGAATGGCCCAGGCTCAAGTTCGTCATCACGTTGGCGTTCTCGAGGAACGTGTCCGAGTGCAGGAAGCTCAACGCCGACGGCTGGACCGGCCCGCCCACGTACAGCGGGCATTCCTTGAGCGAATCGGGCAAATCGGCGACGATCATCTCGCCGACGCGGTTGCCGCTGGTGCGGTTGAGCACCAGGCCGAACGCCCCCTCGGCGTCGTGCTGGCAGATCAGCACCACCGTGCGCGCGAAGAACGACCCGCGCAACTGCCCGCTGTCGAGGAGCAACTGGCCCTTCAAAAATGTTTTCTTCTCCGGCATATCGCTAAAACCGTCTGGCACTTGCCCCACAGCCAATCTGGATTAAATTTGTCTCATGTCAAAACTTTGTCTGCTTTTGGCCCTCGTCGCCCTGCTCATGGTGGCCGGGTGCGCCACTTCGTCCGGCAGCCGGGACTACATCCCGGGCAAAGGCTGGGTGCCGAATGATTGAGCGTTGAGCGCCGCCGGGAGCGGCCCCTTTTTGGCAGGGGCCGAACGCGGATTGCGGAGGCCGGTCCCCCCTGCGCGGTCGCGCGACTGATGCCGTCCCTCACCGGGGAGCCGTTTTAAGCCGCAACTCCCGCTCTTCGCCCGTGCCGACGATACGGATCCGCACCCCATCCTGACCGATGGCCAGGCAGCGGATCGTCACGTTGGTCTTTCCCACGCGCACCTTGCCTTCTTCATTCACTCCCAAGGTCCGGTTGTTGATAATCGCCAACGGCCGCGCTTGCGCCCAGTAAATCCCCCGCAGCACCAGCGTATCGGGAACGGACGACACGGCTGAACTGTAGGCGGGGGAATTCGTCGCCGGCCTGGCCGCGGCGTGGAGAAGCTCGACGTTTCTAATCCGGCGCAAATCGTCGCCGGCCAGCCGGTCATCGGCGCCGAATTTCATCCAGTCCACAATGTCGTTAAAACCGTAGAGTTTCTCCGCCTCGAGGAACAGGTGAATCTGGCCGCGCGTGTAGGCATTGGACAGGATCAGCTTTTTCTGTGCCTCCTCGTTCTGCGCTTCCATCAGGCGGTAGGAGACGAGTTCGCAAAAACCTTCATTCGCATCCCGGCTCAGGCCCTTCATTCGTTGCTCGGACAGGTTCTCATTCAGCCAGGCATGGGTGTACTCATGGGCGCAGGTCGCTTTGAAACCCGCCAGCGGCAGACCGCTCAACAGGCTTATCGTATGCTCCAGGTGATGGCGGTTCGTCCTCGTTTCCATGTAGCCCCAAATGTTCGGGCACGTGTAATCGTGACCGGCAAACTTGAACAACTCCTGCAAGTGAACCCGGTCCACGATCGCGACAGTCACATTGGTCTCGGGGAAATTCAGGAAGCGGGAGAAAAGCCGGTCCAGGTTGTCCTTGGCTTCGCGGCAAATCCGTTTGCCATCGTCTTCGTTGAGCACCGCCGTCCGGGCGTCGCGGGCGCAGAGGATCCGGCCATCCGGCAGCTCGGTGTAGTTCGTCCTGACCGGCAGGCCGCAGATGAAGCAGACGGTGCTCAACACCGCGCAGTCCGGGCAAACCTGCACTTTCTCCCCGGTCACCTGATCCGTCACGGTGTAAACCCGGGCGGTAAACCGAGCGCCACAGACTCCGCAGTGGTCTGCATCCGCCAGCAACTGGCCCGCCAGAAGAACCCACGCGAGCGGAACCAGCGCGGGAAGAGCTCGCCACTGCGATGGTCGGTAGCTCTTCAACACCGCTCAGACCAGCGCCTTGACCTTTTGGACAATGGCGCTGGCGTCAATCCCATACTTGGCCAGCAACACCTCCGGCTTGCCCGAGCGCGGGAGTTCGCGCACCGCCAGCTTGTGGACCTTGACGCCCTCGGCGCTCAACTCGCCCGCCACCGCGTCGCCCAGCCCCCCTTCCACATAATGGTCCTCCACCGTCACGACCAGGTTCTTGGTTTTCTTCGCCGCGGCCTTGATTACATCCTTCCCCAGCGGTTTGATGCTGTAGGCGTCGATGACCGTGATTCCGATCCCCTCGCCCTTCAACGCATCCGCGGCCTTTAGCGCCTCGTAGAGCGTGACCCCCGCCGCCACAACCGTCACTTTGTCCGCCGCCGACTGGCGCAGCACCTTCGCGCCGCCGATGGGAAACGGCTCGTCATTATTGTAGATGACCGGTGTTTTGGGCCGCGACGTGCGGAGGTAGCAAATGCCCTTATGGGCGGCCATCTGGTCCACCAGCTTCTCGGCGCACACCGCGTCGCTGGCATACAACACCGTGCTGCCGGCAATCGCCCGCATCATGGCGAGGTCTTCCAGGCCCATTTGCGACGGGCCGTCTTCGCCAATGCTCACTCCCACGTGCGAACCCACCAGCTTCAGGTTCGCCATCGAAATCCCCGCCACGCGGATCTGGTCGTAAGCCCGCGTGAAGAAGCAGGCGAAGGTCGAGGCAAACGGCACCTTGCCCCGCGTGCCGTAGCCCGTCGCCACCCCGACCATGCACTGCTCCGCAATGAAGCATTCCGTGAACCGGTCGGGGAACTTCTTGTAAAACTTCTCCGAATAGGTGGAGTTCTTCGTGTCGCCATCCATCGCCACGACGCGCAGGTCCGTTTCCCCGATGCGCACCAGGGCATTGCCGAACGCCTCGCGCGTCGCGACCATGTCGCCCGGTTTGTAAGCCGTTGGCGGATAGCCGGCGGGCGCCGCGTTGGCCGGCGCCGGCAGTGGATTCGGGGCCGGAATGGGATGGCCGATCCCGGACTTGGAGCCGGGCTGCAGTTCCGCAATCGCGCGGGCGGCTTCTTCTTTTGAGAGCGGTTTGCCGTGCCACCCTTCCTTGTCCTGCAGGAACGAGACGCCGGCCCCTTTCAACGTCTTGGCCAGGATGACCAGCGGCTGCGTGCCCAGGCCCACCGCGGCCAGCACTTCGGTGATCTCCTCCAGGTCGTGTCCGTCAATTTCCTCGGTGCGCCAGCCGAAGGCCTCAAACCGCTTCTTGTAGGCGCCCAGGTCGTAACCTAACTCGGTGGGCTGGCTCTGGCCGAGCCGGTTGATATCCACAATCGCCACGAGATTGTTTAGTTGATTAACGCCTGCCAGCGAAGCCGCTTCCCACACCGCGCCCTCCGCGCATTCCCCGTCGCCGAGCAGCACATAAGTCCGGTAGTCCAAATTGTCGAGCCGCGCGCACAACGCCATGCCGACTCCCACGGCCAGCCCCTGCCCCAGTGAGCCGGTCGCCACGTCCACGAACGGCAGCCGCGGCGTCGGATGCCCTTCCAGGTCGTTGCCGAACTGGCGGAGCTTGAGCAGTTCCTCCACCGGAAACAGCCCTGTCTCCGCCCAGGCCGCATACAGCAGCGGCGCGGCGTGGCCTTTAGAGAGGATGAAGCGGTCGTTGTTGTGGTAGTGGGGATTCTTCGCGTCGTAGCGCATGTGCCCGAAGAACAGGGCCGCGACCAGGTCCGCCGCTGAACAACACGAGGTCGGATGCCCGCTGCCCGCCGCTGTCGTCGCCGCAATGGAATGAATCCTCAACTGATGAGCGATGCCCTTTAAGCTTTCAATATCAATGTCGTTCATGAATACCGCAAACTGTAGGCGCAGAATGCTAAAAGGAAAGCAGAATTCCTCCATCCCCAGTCGGATGGCAAAAGTCAGAAGAAGAGCTCTTTCCCCTGGCTTTGCCCTGTCTTTCCCCACGCTCTCGCAAGAACATTTCAAAGAGCATGAACCCGGGACATCGCGCACTTGCGCCGCGTCTTAGACTCGTTGCCTAAAGTTCAGGGACTGCCGACCGCGTCATTGATTTTAGCCGCAAGCTCTCTCGCCTCCTCCTCGGTGAAGGAGCCGGTAATCAGGGCTTTGCCTCCCGGGATTTCCGACCTGATCACCGGGGCTGAATACAAATGGCCGTCCAACACAATCGCAAGGCGTTTGTTGAGGTTCTCCTTTGTAATTTCGGCGAAGAGTTCCTTACCCACCTCACTGAACTCGATATTGATCTCCGGAGCGCCCGACGACTCGTTCCGCGTAACAGTGGCTGAACTAATGGCCGTGTGATCCAACAAGGGCGTTTTCTCCAGGTAAAGAGTTTCTCCGCCGGCATTATTGGTCATTGGCTCGGCACTTTCGCCGGGTTCATCGAGGACAAGCTGCACCTGAAATGGGGCTGGTTTGTTCGGTTGTGCGGCCACACCCAATGCGGTCTGACCGGCCATGCCGGGAGTTCTTGACTGCGCTGCGGCCGCAGCTTGCTCAAGCTCGCGCTGTTGTCGCCGGAGCAATCCGACTTCACCCCGAAGCCTTAACAACTCGCGCAACCGGTCACTGCTCAATGAACGCGATTTATTTGCCTGAGCGACACGATTGGAAAGACCTTCGTTGGCGGATTTGAGCTGCGCGATTTGTTCGGCGAGCTGGGTTTGCCGTGGCTGGAGTGTCTGGACCTGATCGCGCAGGCGTGAGGCCTGGCGAGCCTGGTAGATTCCGGTGCTGACAGCGAGAGCAAGGGTTGCGGAGATCAAAGTTTTTTGCAGTGTGGTCATGGCGATGGCTTTGGTGGCGGTTGCGGTTGCGGTGGTAGCGAGGGTTGTTCCGGCAAGAGCGGCAGCGGTGGAAATGGTGATGGCCAATCCGGCGGGCGCGGCCTGGACGGCGTTGGCGGAGATGGCGATGACAAGCCCGCTCGCACCGACGGTGACGCCGCGTTTGGCGAAGAATTCGCGCAGGCGTTCGACGGCGCGGTTGACGCGTTTTCTGGCAGCGTCCTCGTTGGTGCCGAGCGTCTGGCCGACTTCGCGCAGGGATTTGTTCTCGAAATAGCGGAGCAGGACGGCGGTGCGGTCGGTCTCCTCGAGCGCGTACATGGCTTCGTCCAGAAGGGGTTCGACGTGGGTCCAGTCGGCGGCGGTGGAGTTCATGGCGTTGAGTTCGCAGGCGACTTGTTCACGGCGCTGCCGGCGGGCTTCGCGGCGGACGACATCAATGGCAGTGCGGCGGGTAACTTGATAGAGCCAAGCGGTGAGGATGGTGTCGGGCGTGAGGCGATGCGCTTGGCGGGCGAGGTCGGTGAAGGCAGACTGGGCGACTTCCTCGGCGAGCTGCGGGGAGCGGACTTGGCGGAGCGCGGCGGAAAAGACGAGATCGAGGTGGCGGCGGACAAGCTCGGTGAAGGCATCCTCGGCGTGTTGCCGGGTGTAGCGCGCAAGCAATTGCAGGTCCGTGTCGCTCATATTCAAGAGTATATCGCCGCCGCCATGAAAACCGGACTAAAAAACGGTTATTCTGGCCCCGTTTTTGACCTCGCTCGGGTTGGGTTGCTGCGGCAAGATTCCGCCCAGACCATGAAGCTCGGGATTGATCGCCTTTTGGAAGATGCCGGCCTGCGCAGGGCATTGCAGGGGCGCCGCGTGGCGCTGCTGGGCCATCCGGCCTCTGTGACCCATCAGTGCCAGCACACGCTGGACGCCCTGGCCGGCTGTGGCGACTTCCGCCTCACCGCCGCCCTGGGCCCCCAGCATGGCCTGCGCGGCGACAAGCAGGACAATATGATCGAGTCGGAGGATTATGTGGACCCGGCCCTGGGCATCCCGGTGTTCAGCCTCTACGCCAAGGTGCGGCGCCCGACCCCGCAGATGCTCGACACGTTCGACGTGGTGCTGGTGGATTTGCAGGACATCGGCACGCGCATCTACACGTTCGTCACCACGCTGGCTTACGTGCTCGAGGCGGGGGCGGCCTCGGGAAAAGGCGTCTGGGTGCTGGACCGGCCGAACCCGGCAGGCCGGCCCATCGAGGGCACGATCCTGGAGCCGGGCTGGGAGAGCTTCGTCGGCGTTGGACCGTTGATCATGCGGCACGGGTTGACGCTGGGGGAGTTCGCGCGGTGGTATGTGGCGTACTGGGGGCTGAGCGTGGACCTGCGGGTGATCGCGATGGAAGGCTATCGGCCGGAAGAGCCGCCCGGCTACGGCTGGCCGGTGTTTGAACTGCTGTGGGTGAACCCGAGTCCGAACGCCTCGAGTCTGAACATGACGCGGTGTTTTCCCGGCACGGTGTTGTTCGAGGGCACGACCCTCTCGGAGGGCCGGGGGACGACGAATTCGCTGGAGATCGTCGGCGCGCCGGACCTGGACTTCAACCGGGTGCTGCGGCGGGCGCAAACCTTCGCCCCGGAGTGGCTCACCGGTTGCCGGCTTCGCCGGTGCCACTTTGCGCCGACCTTCCAGAAGCATAAGGGCACGCTCTGCTCCGGCCTGCAGGTTCACACGGACTATGCGGGCTACCGGCCGGAGAGCTTCCGTCCCTATCGGCTGGGCGCACTGCTGTTGAAGGCCATCCGGCTGGAGTATCCGGATTACGAGCTGTGGCATCGGTTGGACTATGAGTACGAGACTGGGCGGCTGGCGATTGACCTGTTAAGCGGGGGCGCGTTTTTGCGGGAATGGGTGGACGACGTTTCCGCCAAGGCGGGTGACTTTGAGGCGCGGTTGGTGGCCGAGGAGCGGGCGTGGGCGGAAACCCGCCGTCCGTTCCTGCTGTATTGAGCCTGAGAACGCGGGCATTGATTCTCACTTGCCCGCGCTACCGTCAACAGAGCAAGTTCTCATTAACTCAATCGTATGATCGATCAAGAGCCCCTTCTCTCCGTTGGCATCTATGAGCGCGAGGCCGAGACCCGCGGCGCTCTGAACGGCCAGTTTGTCCTCCCGGACAAGACCGCGTTGAGCGGCGAGTTCTCGGTCCGGCCCAAGCAGGGCCGCCTGGTGTTGTTGGGGAAGGACGGACAGGAACTCGCCCGCGAACCGGAGATCCGATTGGCGCCGGAAGGGAAGGCCACCTTCACCCTGCGCGGCGTGACCATCGGGATCAACTTCCACTGGGAACGGAAGGAGGATCAGACCTTCGAGGGAGGACTGCGGCTCCTCCCCAACGCCGACGGCACGATCACCGCCATCAACGACGCGGGAGTCGAGCAGTATCTCAAAAGCGTCATCTCGTCCGAGATGAGCGCGGAAGCTCCGCTCGAGCTGTTGCGCGCCCACGCAATCACCTCCCGAAGCTGGCTGGTGGCGATGCTCGAACGGCAGAAACGGTTCAAGCCCGTCGGCGGCCCGGCCCGGCGCGGACGCGAGAGCGAGGGGGAGATCGTGCGATGGTACGACCGGGAGGACCACAAGCTCTATGACGTTTGCGCCGATGATCACTGTCAGCGGTATCAGGGGATCACGAAGATCATCTCCGCAACCGCGGAGCAGGCCGTGCGCAACACGCGCGGCGTTTTCCTCATTCATGGCGGCGAGATTTGCGATGCCCGCTATTCAAAATCCTGCGGTGGCCGGAGTGAGGTGTTCGCCAGCGCGTGGGAAGACCTTTCCGTTCCCTATCTCTCGACCGTGTCCGACGCCGCCGTAGAGCATCCGCTCATCAGTTCCGAAACAGCAGCCGAGCGGTGGATGCGCTCCTCGCCGGCAGCCTACTGCAACACGACCGATGGGAACATCCTCCGGCAAATCCTCCCGTCGTTCGACCAGGAGACGACGGATTTCTATCGCTGGACCGCGACCTATACGCAGGAGGAACTCGCCGCGTTGCTGCGCCAGCGCTCCGGCCTGGACTTTGGCGACATTCACCGCCTCGAACCACTGCGGCGCGGGCCGTCGGGACGAATCGTGCGGCTGCGGATCGTTGGGTCCCGGCGGAGCGTCGTGGTCGGGAAGGAATTGGAGGTCCGGCGCTGGCTCTCCCCTTCGCATTTGTACAGCAGCGCCTTCGTGGTTCGGACCGAAGGGGGCGCCCACGGGATTCCCGCGAGGTTCACCCTTCATGGCGCGGGCTGGGGCCATGGCGTCGGGTTCTGCCAGATCGGCGCAGCGGTCATGGCCGCGAAAGGATTCCAGGCCGAGACGATCGTGAAACACTACTTCCGCGGAGCAGAGTTGAAGGAATTGTATTAGCCGCGTTCGATGGTGCCACCCGCAAGCGCCCCAGCGTTGGCCTCTATGGAAACCAGCGGGCGTGAAATCCACGCGCAAAGCGTGGAGTTGGCGCACCTGGAAGGGAACAGGATCAGATAAGGCCGGTTTTCGGGCGGTTTGGCACACTGGCATCAGCGATGCTAACCGAGGGGCTTGGGTCATAATCAGGCCAGTGATGGTGCTCGGGGTTTGCCTGTGAGCGCCAATGGGTTGGACCCGACGCTTTCCGAGTGCGACCGCTCGGCAACCACAACCGCGGTTGCCGCCGCAGTCAAACGCGCGGGTGTGTGCGCAAACGCAGACTTGCCAAAGTGGCCGCACTCGGATACAAAGGGACGCGGGAATTCTATAGCGCAATATTCCCGGATTAAGATTCGGCAAACTCGGATTAACTTATGAAAAGACCATCCGCTTCTCTCCACCTCGTTCTGCCAGTCACGATGCTGCTCCTGCACTGGCTCCCGGCCAGGGCGGTCACCTTCACCAACAACACCGCCATCAGCTTCAACGACACCAACTACGATGGCATGGATATTGTCGTCACCAACTGCACTCTCACTGTGGACGGCCTGCATTCCTTCGCCAGCCTGCAAGTGCTGAATGGCGGCAACCTGACGCATACGTTCGCGACGAACGGCCTGCTCGAAAACCTGCTCGTCGTCACCAACGAGCAGCAGGTGCTGAGCGTGACCAATGCAGCGACCCTATCCAACGCCAACGTAATGGCTTCCAGCATCGTGGTCCAGGACTTCTCCGGGCTGGTGACTTACACCAACGGCGTGGATTACGTGACCGGGCTGGACACCAACGACATGACGACGCTGCTGCTCACCACCAACTCCGCCATCGCCGAGGGCAGCACTAACCTGGTCTCTTACGACTATCTGGGCACGCCGGTGGCGGCGGGCTTGAGCCTGACGGTGACGGGAAACGTGACGGTGGCGCAGGGGGGGTCAATCAATGCGGATGGCAAAGGGTATGGCGGCGCATCGGGGCCTGGCGCGGGCAATTCTTTCGGCAGCCCTTTAAGCGGCAGTGGCGCCGGTCACGGCGGTTACGGCGGGCAGAGCGCAGCGCTCAATGGATTCGGGTTCCCTTACGATTCAATTCAGCAACCGGTTAGCCTGGGGAGTGGGGGTGGCAGCGGTTTGGGCGGCGTGGGTGGTGGCGGCGGCGGCAGCATCAAGCTGGTTGTTGCGGGCAATTTGCGCGTAGATGGCACTGTGTCCGCCAATGGCGCTAACGGCATCAATGACCGCTCCGGCGGCGGCTCGGGCGGCAGCATTTGGCTGACCTGCCAGAACCTTTCCGGCGCGGGCGTGCTCTCGGTTAACGGCGGCGCCGGCGAACCTTCCCAGGGTGGCGGCGGGGCGGGAGGGCGCATTTCCCTCCAGTTTGCGGCCAACACTTTTTCCGGACTCACCCCGGCCTACGGCGGCAATGGCTACACTTACGGCGGCGCGGGCACGATTTACACTCGTCTCAACAGCCAGTCCGCCGGGCAGGTGCTGGTGGATAATGGCGGCAAGCCCGGGACGAGCACGGTGTCATCCGGCTCGGAAGCCTTCGACCTTACCGTGCAGGGTGGAGCAACGATCTCTCTGTCGGGCTCGCAGGCCTTCGGCAACTTGCTTGTGGCCTCGAACGCCTGGATCAGCCTGTCCATGTTATCGGGGAGCGTCACCGTCACGAGCAACGCCACGGTCCAGGCCGGCGGCGGCATCATCGCCGATGGCGCTGGTTACGCCGGAGGCCAGGGGACCGGAGCTGGCAGGGCTGACAGCTCTGCCGAGACTGGAGGGGGAGGCGGTTATGGCGGGTACGGGGCGGCGGGCGGCGGCACAATGGCCTATGGCGGCAGCCCTTATGGTGCAGCCACCGAGCCGGTGACCTTTGGCAGCGGTGGCGGCAGCTATTCTGCTCATGGCCTGGGTGGTGCCGGAGGCGGAGCCATCCGTCTGAGCGTCACCGGAATGTTGTTGCTGGACGGCAGAATCTCAGCCAATGGCAGTCCGGGCCTCGCCGAGGGCAGCGGTGGCGGGTCAGGCGGCAGCGTCTGGGTGACGGCAGGCACACTGACCGGCGGCGGCACAATCTCCGCCAATGGCGGCACGGGCAACGGCCTTGGCCTCACGGGCGGTGGCGGCGGCGGCGGCGGACGCATCGCCATCCAATACGGAACGGATTTGTTCTTCGGTGTCACCTCGGCTTGTGGCGGGGGCGGCTCGGCCTGGGGCGGCGCGGGCACGATCTACACCGCGCTCTACAACCAATCCTCGGGCCAGGTGCTCGTGGATAACGGCGGGCAGTCCGGGACCAATACAACCTGGACTTGGGAGGGCAATACTGTTGACCTGACTGTGCAAGGCGGGGCCGTCGTTTCACCGCCCGTTGGACAGACGATTGGCACCCTGCTGGTCGCTTCCAACGGGTGGATTAGCGTGGCCAGTCAGAGTCAGGTGTTGACGGTGACGGGCAATGCCACCATTCAGGCCGGGGGCGGCATCATTGCCGACAGCATGGGATACCCGGGCGGTGGCGGCTCAGGAGCGGGCAGGTACGTCGCTACCTCCTCCGGGTACATCGGGGGTGGAGGCGGCTATGGCGGTTATGGCGCCGCGGGTGGCGCACCCTCCGGGTATTCGGCTTACGGCGGCAGCACCTACGGTTCGTTGACAGCGCCCGCGGTTCTTGGCAGCGGCGGAGGCTCCTATTCCCCCTATGCCATCGGTGGCGCCGGCGGCGGAGCCATTACTTTCAACGTGACCGGCGTGCTGCAAGTGGACGGACGGATCTCCGCGGCGGGCGGGCCGGGCATCAACCCCAGTGCTGGCGGCGGGTCGGGCGGGGGTATTTCCATAAGTGCGGGAACATTAGCCGGGGCGGGAACAATTTCCGCCAACGGCGGCATGGGCAATTACCTTGGCGGCGGCGGCGGCGGCGGACGCATCGCCATCGTGTGCGGGGCCTATGACTTCTCCGGGGTTGTGTCCGCTTATGGCGGTGGCGGCTACGCCTGGGGCGGCGCCGGAACCGTCTATACCAAGGCCAATAGCCAGTCGTTTGGCCAAGTGACGGTGGATAACGGCGGGCAGTCCGGGACCAACACAAGCTGGTCTCCCGCCGGGACCACCGTCAATGTGATGGTGAGGGGCGGAGCCTTCCTTTCGAGCTCAAGCTCGCAAACGTTCGGCACCCTGCTGGTCGCTTCCAACGGGTGGGTGAACCTCGGCAATCAAATGTTGACGGTGACGAGCAACGCCACGATCCAGGCCGGCGGCGGCATCATTGCCGACGGCATGGGCAGCCCGGGCGGCTCTGGAACGGGGCGGGGCAGCACTGAACCGGGTGCCGGCGGCGGCGGGGGCCATGGGGGATATGGGGCCAGCGGCGGAGCTGCGGGCGCCTTCGGTGGCACCACTTATGGCACGGTGACAGCGCCAACGGAGGTTGGCAGCGGCGGAGGTGGCTACAGTCCGGCCGTGGGTGGCGCTGGCGGCGGCGCCATTTATCTCAGTGTGACGGGAACGTTGGAGGTGAATGGCAGCGTCTCAGCGCGCGGTCTGGCCGGGACCAGTCCGAGCGCGGGCGGCGGCTCGGGTGGCAGCATCTACCTTGTGGTTGGAGGGCTGGCCGGTTCGGGCGTGATCACGGCCAACGGCGGCGCGGGCAACGGCTTTGGCGGCGGCGGTGGCGGCGGGCGCATCGCGGTCGTTTATACGGGGGCCAATACCTTCTCCGGGCTGATGTCCGCTTACGGCGGTGGCGGTTACGCCTGGGGCGGTGCGGGCACGATTTACACTACAGCCAGCGGTGTCCTCCCTGTGGGCATCAATGGGCTGGTGGTCGTGGACAATGGCGGACAAGCCGGAACCAACACGACCCTTGGCTCCGTATCCCTGGGAACTATTAACCTCACGGTGAAGAACGGAGCCTGGCTTTCGCTCTCGGGCGGGCAGTTCAGCACCCTTCTCATTGCCTCCAATGGCTGGCTATCGGTAGTAGCCAGTCCACCAGGGTTGGTGCTGACGCTGAACGTGACTGGCAACGCCACCATCCAGGCCGGTGGCGGCATTATCGCTGACGGCGCGGGGTACGCGAGTGGCGCGGGACCGGGGGTGGGCGGGGTGTCGTCCGCCTCGGGCGTATATGTCGGGGGCGGTGGAGGCAATGGTGGTTACGGAGCGGCCGGTGGAGGAAGCCCGGCCGCGCATGGCGGCTACGTGCTAAATAGCCTGACCACGCCCGGCGCTGGCAGTGGGGGGGGCTACCCCACTGGGACTGCCCCCGCTACGGGTGGCGCCGGCGGGGGAGCCCTGACCCTGAACGTGACGGGAACGCTGGAAGTGGATGGCAGGATTTCAGCGGCAGGCGGGGCTGGGCTTGGCGCGGATGCCGGCGGCGGGGCCGGCGGCGGCATCAACTTGACGGCGGGAACGCTGGCCGGCGCGGGCGTCATCGCCGCCAACGGCGGCGCGGGCAACGGCCTCGGCGGCGGGGGCGGCGGCGGACGTATCGCCATCACCTACACTGCGAATGCCTTCTCCGGGCTAATGTCGGCTTATGGCGGCGGCGGCTATGCCTGGGGCGGCGCGGGCACGGTTTACACCAAGGCCAACAACCAATCCTGGGGCCAAGTGGTGGTGGATAACGGCGGACAGGCGGGAACCAACACGAGCTGGTCCTCGACCGGAACCATTGACCTAACCGTCAAGGGCGGCGCGGTGGTTTCTCCACCGAGTTCGCAAACGATGGGCGACCTGCTGGTCGCCTCTAACGCCTGGATCAGCCTGAGCACGCAGACTTTGACGGTCACGAGCAATGCTACCGTCCAGGCCGGCGGCGGCATTCTCGCCGACAGCAACGGTTACGCGGCAGACCAGGGATCCGGGGCGGGCAAATATGCCTATAGCTCGTCCTACGGCTATGTCGGCGGCGGTGGGGGCCACGGCGGTCTTGGGGCTGCCAGCGGAGGCTCTCCAGCCGCTTATGGGGGCGGCACCTACGGTTCGGTGACGGCCCCGTTGGATGTCGGCAGCGGCGGCGGCAGCTATTCTTCTTCTGGGCCGGGCGGTGCCGGTGGGGGCATCGTTAACATGCACGTCACCGGTGCGCTGCTGGTTGACGGCCGGATCTCGGCCAACGGCGGCGCCGGCATTGGCCAGGGCACCGGCGGCGGTTCGGGCGGCAGCGTTTGGCTGACGGCGGGCACGCTGGCCGGAGCGGGAACCATCGCCGCCAACGGCGGCGCGGGCAACGAGCTTGGCGGTGGTGGTGGCGGCGGATGCGTTTCCCTCCAGTATGGCGTCAATGCCTTCGAGGGAGGCATGTCTGCCTACGGCGGCGGCGGCTACGCGTGGGGCGGAGCGGGGACGGTCTATACCAAGGCCAACAGCCAGAACATGGGCCAATTGGTGGTGGATAACGGCGGACAGAACGGCACGAACACCCCCATCGCCTACCTCTCGCCCTTTGATCTGACCATCAAAGGCGGGGCGGTCGCGTATCCGTCGGGTTCCTACCTGCTGTTGAGCAACCTGCTTGTCACCGGTGGCGGCGGCTTCACCTGTCTCTCAACTCAAACCAACCTCGACGTGGCGGTGTTGCGCAACGCAACGATTGATGCCACGGGCATCATTTCAGTGGATAGCAAAGGCTTCGTCATAGGATTCGGGCCGGGAGCGGGCCTGGGGGGGCCAACTTACGGCTACGTCGCGGGCAGTGGGGCTGGGTATGGTGGTAATGGGGGCGCGTCCACCGTGGCGCCAGGCGGCGGAACGTATGGTTCGGCGCAGCAGCCTGTTGACCGCGGCAGCGGCGGCGGCTACGGCATGGGGGGAGCCGTGGGAGGCTCTGAGGGCGGCGGGGCGATTCACTTCACCGTCGGTGGCGCCCTGACGGTCAATGGCCGGCTCAGTGCAGCCGGTGATGCCGCGTTGCAGGATAACAGCGGCGGCGGTTCCGGCGGCAGCATTTGGCTGACGGCGGGCGCCCTCACGGGCAATGGTGCCATCGCGGCGGACGGTGGCGCGGGTGAACTTTATGACGGCGGCGGCGGCGGCGGCGGACGCGTTGCTATCTATGCGCCCGTGAACGCCTTCGCCGGCGTGGTATCGGCGGCGGGCGCTTCCGGTGCGTTCCCGGGCCAGAACGGCTCCATCTACTCCGCCCCATTCCCGCCCCCGCCGCAGGTCGTTTCCACCACGCCCGCAGGCGCGCTCAATGCCGGGGTCAGCAGCTTCAATATCCTGTTCAGCACGGTAGTCAATCCGGCGTCGGTCTCGGCGGCGACCGTGACGCTCACCGCGCCGGGCGGTGTGGCGGTCAGCAACCTCGTGGTCAGCGCCGTAAGCCCTTACCAATTCCAGGCTAGCTTTCCGCAGCAAATCGCCGCGGGCAATTACGTCATCACCGTGGGGCCCCAAGTTCTCGACCTTTTGGGCCAGCCCATGTCCCAGGTTTATACCGGCGGGTTTTCCATCGTCTGGAGCCTGGTTGAAGGGGCGGTGACCGATACCAACGGCCTGCCGGTCCCGGGCGTCGTCCTTCAGGCGGCGGGGGAGGTAGTCGCTTCCACCATTACCGACACCAACGGCCTCTACCTGTTGAGCCTGCCGCCGGCCGGGACCATCCAGGTCACGCCCTCGGCGACCAACCTGATGTTCGTGCCCAGCTCGCGCACCTACGTCAACGTGACGGGCGCGGTGTCGAACGAAAACTACTTGGCGGTGAGCACCATTGCGCCGGTGTTGGCCGTGCAGTTTCAAACCAACACCTGTCTCTTGAACTGGTACGGCATCTCCGGCGTCACCTACCAGCCGCTCTACTCGACCAACCTCGACGAGGGCTGGCTGCCTTACGACGGCGCGCTGGCCGGCACCAACGGCGCGATGCAACTGCTGATACCGGCGGACACTGCCCCGATGATGTTCTTCCGCATCGGCGCCAGCGACTGATGGAAGGAAGAAGGCAGAAGGCAGAATCATGGGGTTCTGAGTGTATTAGCGGCTATAATTTATTGTGGTAGTGTCCAAGTGTCCTGTTTGTGGACAGCAGCGTAAAAAGGGGTGCCTGCCCATCCCAGACTCGCCAGTTGACCCCCTGGTGACGCCCTGTTTGCCATCATTTTACCCCGGCTACTTGCATAAGTCATTGATTAACAATAAGATACATGCATACCGCCTGGCCAGCACGTGGCTACCACCATGTTATACCAAACGCAGCTTGCGATTGCACCATTCGCGGCTTCTCCCTCCCTCACAAGCAGCAGGGGCAGGAAGCTATGCCGCCCGGCCATCGTGTCGTTCCCCGGTAGATTGGGTATTCCTTACGCCTATCCCCCCCAACAAGCGACTTCTGCGTGCCGGAGTGTCCTGTTTCTGGACAATAAACAGAGCTGGCCTCCCTGTCTGCTCCATCCTCACACCGTCCTCACACCGTCCTCAACTACTGCAGAGCCGAGTTTGGCACGGAGCCGCTCAGAGAGAGGGCTGTCTCATAATTGGACAACCCTGGTGCCAGCCGACGCCCTGGGCCAATACCCAATCCCGTTCACGCTGGTGCCATTGACTGCCGTCGTCTCTCCGGGCCGCTCCGGGGGCAGCGGAAGGGGATTTGCC